>SVER01000058.1 GCA_015057315.1 Pseudobutyrivibrio ruminis
ATGGTTCTTATTTTGGAAAAAGACCTTGTGTTTTATAAGATTGATGATGAAAAGAAACAGGTTATAGTATATGCAGTCGTAGATCAAAGACAGGATTACTTGAGTATTATAAGAGGATTGTAGAATTAGAATAGCTAATGAAGTCTAATTCCACTTTCTTTTATCAGAAATTAGATACTTCATGCAACAAATAACGCCAAATCTGAATCCCTTAATTAGTCGATAATAGGAAACATCATTTAGAAAACGGTGAGCATATTCTTCATCAGGGATTGATAGACCAATGGATTTTAAATGTTTGATTTAATCATCTATAGACATAGATGGTTGAAGCTGCTTTAACATAAAAAACTCCCTAAATTAAAATGACCCGACGTGGTCCGCTTTGTTAAGAGGCGTGTCGTGTACTGTTGCAATTATAATATAATAGATTTGGCGGAAATTCAATATTTTTTGATTTTTACATAGCTTTACATAGATCAGTACCTTTGGGGACGCCCAGATGATTCGTACTGGTCTATTATTATGCCTATTTTTAGTGCAAGGAATGGACATGAGCCGAAACTATCAATTCATTTTCAAGAAAGGAAAATTCTAGAGAAGCTAATTCCGAATGAAGGTACGAACTATGAAAAAGATACGCACCGATGATTATGACGATGTGCTGAAGCGTGTGGCTGAGATTATAGCTAAGACGGAGCACAGAGTAGAAATCTGGGATAGCGTAGCGTATAAGCATCTAAATAAGGATGTGTGTAGGTAGTTATGGGGCGGTCTCACTGAGGTGGGGCCGGCTCTGTTTTTTTTGGTTGGCAATGGATATACGTATTACATATAATTAAGGCATGGAAGCCGTTGGGGGAAATTTTATTATCGAGGAGGCTTTTATGACAAAAGAAAAATCAGATGGGGGAATTATTGAAGCTGTATCAAGATGACGTTATAGTTTGGTGGAAGGCTGAGGAAGATGAAAAAAAGAGAAGCCACTATCAGGAATTAGTTTATGCAATTGATACTGTGTTGAATTCGTTTGAGGAAGAGCTTGAGACGGATGAATGGTAAATTGCTTGCTTATTCTATGTAAGTGATTTATCATAATTATTAACAGAACAGACTACAACAGAACAGACTACAACAGAACAGACTACAACAGAACAGACTACGATAGAATAGACTAAGACAAGACACCTCTAATCAACGCACAAGCAGAATTGATTAGAGGCTTTTTGTTTTTTATTATTGATTATGAATTTGGAGGTTTTTAATGATAGAAGTTGGGAAAAAATATGGATGTCTTACCGTGCTGGATGATGGTGATGAATATAAAAAGACCGAAAAGTATTTATCTTATCTTGAAGAATTAAATGAAAGGAAACAGGAACTACAACCATTTATACTCAAAAGAAAAGAATTGATAGAAAAAGACCCTAATTTATATGATAAATGGAAGGAATGTATAGAACAAAAGCGAATGACAAATGATGTATATTCTTTTCATGTATCAATGGTTGAAATTAATCGTGAAATAAAAAGAAGAAAAAAAGAAATTGATAAAATGGAGGCTAGAATTGAACCTCATTATAAATGTCAATGTAAATGTGGAAAATTACATTACTATAATGAGTTGACACTAGGAAAGAAGCCAAAATATTGTATTTATCCTGTTTCCTATGCGAATAATAAGGGGAGATATAGCATAAGGGCAAAAAATGCTACATCTCGAAAAATAGAAAAATATGATGGTATTGAAAATGTTTTTTTGTGGGAAAAGGGCTCTTTGAGTGCAGAAGACTTTGAAAAAAGGTTTAATTCAGGGGAACGAAAACCGTATGAACCAAAAGATTACAGTCTTCCGTCAGATGAGTATTGTGAGTTATATAATACATTTAAGACAAAACAATTGGTGGAAAAAGAGCAATTGCTTGTTGAAACCATAGCGAAAATACCAAGAGTAAATGCAAAAAACTATGATGTTGATTTTTCTGGAAGACAATATGAATCTTTATATATTGAAAAATGCGTAAATGAGCATTTGGAGAGTGAACCACATTTTAGCTTTACGCAAAAACATAAAAAATGCTGGCATAATATTACTGTGTATAAGCAGTATAAATGTAAGTGCTCTCACTGTGGAAAAGAACAATTAGTTACTTGCAATAGATTTGGAATATATCCGCCTACGGAATATGGCTATCATGCGTATAATGGATATTGGAGCAATGTTTATTGTGATTGCCATCCTATTTCTTCATTTCAATGGATTGTCACAAAACTATTATTTGAAAATGATGTCCCTTATGCTGTTGAATATTCATTTTCAGACTTATATGGCAATGGCGGTGTCAATCAGCTCAGATTTGATTTTGCTATCTTTAACAAGGATGGCTCTATTAAATGTTTGATTGAGTGTCAAGGAGAGCAGCATTTTAAACCGGTGGAGGAGTTTGGTGGAGAGGAACAATTTCAAAGCCAGATTAAAAATGATTCTTTAAAAAGACAGTATGTCAAGGATCACAACATTAAACTGATTGAGATTTCATACAAGACTAAAAAGATTGAGCAGATTGAAGATATTTTGAGAAAAGAAGGAGTTTTGTAATGCACAAACGCAGGAAACGCCACAAAAGGTACATCCTGCGTTTTCTTTTTATCTATTAACAGTAACAATGTGTTAAGATAGTTAATAGTAATGATGTGATGCGTGTAGATTATTAAAGGTGAACCACATGGAAGTACAATTTGAAGATTTAGAAAAATCAGATTTATATGTTGACTGCATTTATAAAGGCGGTACTGTGCCGAACATGTCCTCGGAACCATTTCATAAACTGATTCCTGGTTGTGAAAATGCTGGAGGTTTTAGAAAGAAGCTCAGAGAAGATGGCTCTGGTAAGTATGCTTATGTGGTTCTATATACTTCCATGGAAGAATTAGAGTGGCCAGATTATCTAGATGAAGAAACTGGTATCTTTAGATATTACGGCGATAATCGTGAGCCAGGACGCGAACTTACAGATACAAAGAAAAAAGGCAATAAAATCCTTGAGATGGTCTTTGATTTATTGAATGAAGGAGTAGCGTTAGAAGATATGCCACCATTTTTCATCTTTAAAAAGACTGGAGTTGGTCGTGATATACAGTTCCTTGGTCTGGCAGCTCCTGGTAATCCTAAGATATCTCCGGATAAGGATTTGGTTGCGTTTTGGAGAACAGTTAAAGAAAAACGATTCCAGAATTATGAGGCTTATTTTACTATCTTGGATACTGGAAATAAGCCTATTTACCGGAATTGGATTGAATCCTTAATTTATGATCATGACAATAGCTTACAGTATGCGCCAGAAGCATGGCAGCGTTTTGTGAAACTAGGTCGTAATGGAATTACTGCATTAACTGCACCTCGAATGCACAAGATACCTACTAGATTTGAGCAGCTTCCGGCTGGAAGTGATACTGAGGGATTATTGTGTCTTGACGCAATTAGGAATCATTATAATGATTTCAGCCAGGGATTTGAGGCGTGTGCCACAAGCATAATTGGTAAGATGGATACTAATTTTGTAGACTTTTCACTAACAAGACCTTGGCGTGATGGTGGTAGAGATGCACTTGGCTTTTATTCTATTAGTGCAGGTGGAAAAGTGAATGCACCTTTAAAAATTGACTGTGCATTAGAGGCAAAGTGCTATGCTCCTTCACATGGTGTAGGAGTCAAGGAAATGTCGCGGCTTATTTCGCGTATCCGATATAGGCAGTTTGGAATAATGATAACAACGAGCTATGTAGACAAGCAAGCATATCAAGAGGTTGTTGAGGATGGTCATCCGATACTTATTGTTTCAGCTGTTGATATAGCAGGTGTTTTGCGTAAGAATGCCATTAACTCTTCAAATGTAAATGAATGGTTAAAATCTGTGGATAGCATAGATAATAGGATAATGGCATATTATCAAGGAATTAAGGATATTATGAGCAATAAATAGATAGGGGTATTCTATGTTTAATGACAAACTTGGCTATGATCCAGCTAGCCCAGACAGCATAGAAGAATATGCGAAAAAACTAGAGAATAATACTTTTATAGAGGTCATTAAAGCCAGAGGAATTGAAGAGCAGACTGCTGTTCAGGCATATGCAAATAAACTTCGTAAAGGCGGATTAGGTAATCTTCTTGAAGAAGTATATTTTGGATATAAGGCCAATTCTAATCAGGAAGCAGATTTCCCTGAGGCCGGGGTTGAGCTTAAAACAACACCATATGAAGTTACCAAGAAGGGGGAATTGCGTGCAGGAGAGCGTCTTGTTCTTACTATGATTAATTACGATGGCCCTGTGGAAATTGATTTCTATAAGTCACATGCATGGGAAAAGATGCGACTAATCTTGTTGATCTATTACTGGAGAAACAAGATGCTGGAGAGTAATCTTTTCTATCCAATTAAGTATGTGAAGATGTTTACTCCACCTGAGGCAGATTTGGAAATTATAAAGCGTGATTACAATTACATTATAGACCTGATTCAGCAGGGACGAGCACATGAGCTTTCTGAGGGTGATACTATGTATCTTGGCGCCTGTACAAAAGGTGCAAATGCAGAAAAGAGTACGGTACCTCAGTTTTATGGTGATAAGACACCAGCCAGAAAGAGAGCATTTTGTTTTAAGAATTCGTACATGACATATGTGCTGAATCATTATATTGTTGGTGGTTCAAACGATAATTCTATTTTGAAAGATGCTTCTGTTTTGAAGGAGATGTCTTTTGAAGATATTCTAAAAGATATTGTTAGCGAATATGTTGGTAAGTCTGACAAGGAATTATGCGAGAAGTTTGGCCGGGAGTATAACAATAACAAGGCTCAGTGGAATGACTTAGCATGTAAGATTCTTGGAATCAGGGATGAACATGCTGATGAGTTTGAGAAGGCCAATATTAAGGTTAAGACTATTCGTGTAGAAGAAAACAACAAGATTGTTGAGAATATGTCCTTCCCACCATTTAAGTTTATGGATTTGGTGGATGAAGAATATGATGATTCTACTTTACATGATTATTTTGATGAGACACGACTATTCTTTTTCGTATGGAAGAGAGATGGAGATGTTTATCGCGTAAAGGGATGCATGCTTTGGAATATGCCGTTCCATGATTTAGATGTTGTAGTGCGCCGGGAGTGGGAGCAGTACAGACGTATCATTCGATACGGAGTAGAGTTTACCAAGCGTATTGATTCAGAGGGGAAGATAAGTTTTTTAAATAATCTTCCAAACAAAAGTGAGACAGAGATTATTCACGTTCGCCCTCATGCTAAAAAGGCTGCATATCGATTTAACAATGGCGAAGAATATGGAAATATAGATAGAGACGCGAATGTCTTACCAAATGGTGAATATATGACTACGCAGAGCTTTTGGATTAATAATGAATACATATTGGAACAAATAAAAAAAATATTGGGTGATACTGAAATTTGATCTAGACAATATATTTGAAATGATGTAATATATGATATAGAAAAAGAACGATCGTTCACACATTTGTTCGATCAAGGAAATAAAGGGAGAGAACAGTGGAAAAAACAGTATGTGAATTATTTGCTGGAGTGGGCGGCTTTAGATGCGGTTTAAATAATATTAACGAGAGTGTTGTATATTCTCCAGAAAACAATGCTAAAGAAAAGTGGCAGACGGTTTGGTATAGTCAATGGGAGCCAGCTGAGAAGAAGACTCAGTATGCTCACGATTGTTATAAATATCATTTTGGAACATGTCTTGATAAAAATGGCAATGATACTACAAATGTGAATATTGAGGATGTGGACAAGTCGACACTACCTGATTTTTCTTTGTTAGTTGGAGGATTCCCATGTCAGGACTATTCTGTAGCATCTACACTTGCAACTTCAAAAGGTCTTGAAGGAAAAAAAGGTGTTCTTTGGTGGTCTATTAGAGATATTTTAGAAGAGAAGAAGCCACCTTTTGTTTTGCTGGAGAATGTTGATCGCTTGTTGAAATCACCAGCTAGTCAGAGAGGTAGAGATTTCGGCATTATACTTGCCTGCTTCAGAGATGAAGGATATACCGTGGAATGGCGCGTAATTAATGCAGCTGACTATGGCTATCAGCAGAGAAGACGTAGAACTTTCATCTTTGCTTATAAGAACGAAGAGACAAAGTACGCTAAAGACATAACTAGCGCAATCAAATATGTATCTGAGTTTGGTGATGAAATGCATCGTGGCAGCATCGCAAAGCAGATTTTTACAGAAGGATTTTTTGCCAAGACATTCTCTGTAAACACTATGGATTCTAAGATGATAAAAATTAAGAAGTTACCAGACGGAATTGGTGATTTATCTGCACACTTCAAGTTTGATTTTGAAAATGCTGGTGTAATGAGAGATGGTGTTATCTACACTGTTAAGACGGTGCCTGCATATGATGGAAAGCAGATTACACTTGGGGATATCATGGATGAAGGTGAAGTTGATGAGAAATACTTTATCCCAGAGCAGAAGCTTTATTACACTTATCCAGATATCAAGCACAGTGATGAATCGCATGGAAAGCTTCCTAAAGAACAACGCCAGACATGGCAGTATCTGAAAGGTGCAAAGAAGCTTCCTAGAAAAGCAGCAAATGGCCATGAGTATATCTTTTCAGAGGGAGCAATTCCGATGATTGATGCTTATGATAAGCCAGCAAGAACAATGCTTACATCAGAAGGTTCTTTCAGCCGTACAACACATATCGTTAAAGATAAAGCGACTGGAAGAATAAGACTTCTGACAGCGGAGGAAACAGAAAGAATCCAAGGATTTCCAACAGGACATACACAGTTCTGTATGGTTGGCGATGAGGTAGTAGAGATGCCAACTAATAAGAGAAGATTTATGATGGGAAATGCGCTTGTTGTAAATCTAATAAGGGATATGGAAAAGACTTTGGATGAGATATTTGAAAAAGAATAAGTATAGATTAGGCAGAAGAAGTAGACTCAAGGCGAAGGTGTTGTGAACTCTATGAGTTTACGACACCTATTTTTTTGAGGAGGATAATGTATGGCTGATAAGAGTGGAATTTATAGTTTGGGTGGGTTTGCATATCAGATATTAGTATTAGCTTTGTACATCCCTAAGATGCAGGCTGGGGATTATGTTTCATTTGAGACAATTGATGATGTGGAAACTAGTTTGAAACAAGAAGATTTGGATGATATAGATAATTTATTAAATGAAGTGCTTACGAACAAACGTGTTTCGATTCAGGCAAAAAAGACAGACATAAGTGATGCTAAAGCAAAAAAAATAGTAAAGAATTGGATGCTTTCTGAAATAGAAAATAATAACGTAGATAAGTATCTCTTAGTAACTGATAGAAAAGATGTAGATGCAAATATTATAAAGAATGTTTCTGAATCTATTGTGGCGGATGAGATTTTAAAAGCTAAGGAGAAAGCTACTTCTATCAACATGCGTCTAAAAGAATATAAGTTTACCAAGAAGGCTTTGGAACAACTTTGCAGGAAAGTTAAAAATAAATCAGATTTTATGCTAATAGACAATATCGAAGATGATATATACAAGGCATATGATAGGTTCTTTATTTCGACATCTGTTTATAAAATTACTTATGTCGAACGAATTCGTCAGTTTTTATCGGCTATTGCTTTTGAGGTATTAAAAAGTGTGTTGGCAGGTGATTCTTACGTACTTAAATATGAGGATGTAGGGAAACTCCAGAATCAGATTATTATTTCGATTACAGATAATCATTTTGAACCATCGTACTCACAATTTAAAAAACTAAATAAGATTAATCTTGCTGATTTAGTAATATCAAATTCACGTGAATATAAACAGTTATGTGAATGTGATTTAGATGAAGGGGCTATAAAACGTCATTTAATATATGGTGAATATTATACAAACTGCCGATTCGGTTATTATGAGGCTGGTAAACAAGTCTTAGTGGATGATATAGAAACAACAGCCTATGAAAATTTCTGCGATGCAAAAGATAAGCTTCAGCATTCTAATGCGGATACTCCAAGAAACCGATTAGATAATACGAAGAGCTTACCTAATGATTATGCTCGGAATGAGCATATAAAGTATGGAGTGTGCATAGGTTTAACTAAAGATAATGTAGATATTGATTTACAAATATCATGGAAGGATTAAGTAGAAATGAATAGGGAATATGAGGCGATACAGATTAGTGTTTACATAGATGCGGTGTACACAATTTTGAAGGAACATAATGATATGAGCATCATACAACTTTCATTTTATTCATATGTAGTAAACAAGACTCGTTTTTTGGAAAAGGAAATATACACGGCTAAAACTAAGAAAGATATTGTAGTAAAGGCAATATCAGTAATAAGCGGTGATTTTGAAGGATTTTCTAATGCAATGCCATTTATTTTAAAAGCAATACATATTATGAATAAATCGGGATTAATTAAGGTTGAAGGTAATGTAATACATCTATGCAATAAAGAATATAAAAGCATTAATGCTAAATTGAGTAATTTTGAAAATAAAGCAATTAATGAAAGCAAGCGATGGAGTGATAAAAGATTTATCAAGGAGGTTTTACACTGTGTTTAAAATATGTAGTATTAGATTGATTAGTGTTGATGGCCAAGAATATTGTTATGACTTTAGTGAAGGAATAAACTATTTTAAAGGTTCAAATAGTACTGGAAAAACTGCATTTTATGAATTTATTGATTATATGCTTGGGGCAACAAGTGATATTAATGCAAATGATTGGAATAATGGGACTTTGGTAAAAGCCATTATGGAAATACAATATAAAGAAAAAAAGTATAGATTCACACGAACAAATCATGTAGAAGAAAACTATTTTTGTGATGATAATGATATAGAGACAGAAGCAATTAGTTTAGCTGAATACAGAGATTACATTGGCAATGTTTTTTCTCACAATGAAGATGAATTACGTAGATTAAGAGACTTTACTGGAGAGAATTTTACATATCGTACGTTCACAATGTTCAATTTTTTGGGTGAAAATGGACAGGGAGAAACTTGGGATTTTTTAGATAAATGTAGTGATATTAGATATTCTATAAAATTAGCACCAGTACTCAATTATATATTCAATAATAATATTGATTTAATTGAAAAAAAATCTAAAGAGTTAGATGAATTAAAAAAACAATTAAAAGACAAAGAAAAAGAGCAAGGGCGTTATGATTATAATATTGAGCAGGTTAATAATAATTTGTTAAAACTAAATATTGATGTGAAATTCAACGGTAATAATGCAGAAGATGTTTTTAAAGCAATACATAATAGGGAATATGAATTAGATTATTCTGTAGAAAAAATCCGAAATACTATTAGTGAATTGGAAGTAATATATAGTAATATTAGTGAACAAATTAAGGCTTACGAAACGACAGTATCAACCTATGAGCATACGCAAAAAGAAAATGAAAATAGACGAAGACTTTTAAATAACTTACAAGATTTGATTGAAGAAGATTCTGAAATGTCTTATTTGGTCAATCCTATAAACCGGTTATTAGAAGATGTTGAGAATAGTATATCATTTAGTAAATATATAATAAGTGATGAGACTGTTGATGCATTAAAGAATCAGCAAAGCAGAATTAGAGAAGAGATGCGGATTCAAAACTCAAAATATAGATTTTATTCCATTGATGAGAAAGCAAAGGCTGCAGCGTTGATTCGTGAGTATCTGCATATGAATCTTAGAAATAATTATGCGGAAATTAACGAACTAAGAAAAACTATTTCTACATTAAAAAAAGAATTAAAACTGTTGCAAGCATCGGATAATAAAAAAAAGATAGATGATTTTTCCGAAGTGATTAATAAGTTATACTGTAGTGCTGTTGAAACATCACCTTTTGTTAAATTTGATATTGAGCATAATATACAAATAAAATATATAAAAAAGGGTAATCGCTTGCAGACTATAAAACCTGCTGATTATAAAAGTGATGAATATGATGAGATTAATAAGGGGAGCATGGCTAGACATACATTGATTCAATTATGTGGTTATCTTTCTTTTTTGTATTTATTCCAGAAGGAAGAAAAGTATCCGGTTGTTCCATTGTTTGTAATCGATCATATTTCAAAACCGTTTAGTAAAGATAATTCTAAAGCAATTGGTGCTGTTTTTAATGAGTTTTTTAAATTATGTGGCGAAAAGAATATTCAAGTTATTATGTTTGATGATTGTGAAGCTGGTGATTTAGGCTTTGAGAACATTAAAGAGATTAATCTGGCAGAAGGCAGTAAAACAGGCTTTAATCCATTCTATTTTGTTAACTAGTCACGATATAGCATAATAATTAATATGGTAGTATAAAATACTGCATTTTAGGGGCTTCGTGATGAAGCCCTTTTATCATACTTGAATTACATAATCTATTTGATTATAATTAGCCTGTAACTAAATATTGGGGCGTGATGCTTTTTAAATTTTGCGTTCTATTTGTACGAGATTTATTCCTGCATATGCAAGTGTGCCTGAGTAAATACATGAAAATAGAGAAGAAAATTTAAAATCCATGTCTAATGCAAGCGATTACTATTACATGAGTAGTCTATTTTGTGTTAGATTATTACGCTCCTTGCATTCATTGAAAGGAGCATTTTTTATGCAAAAAGAAGAAATTTTATTTATTCAAAATCAGATTGGTGGATATGAGTTTAAAAATCTCAATCTACTGGAGCAAGCATTTACCCGTAAGTCCTACACACAGGAGAATGGAGGGGAAAACAATGAAATACTAGAGTTTATTGGTGATAAGGTAATAGATATAGCTGTGATTCGTTATCTTACAAAGAGGTATGCATCTCACTATTATAATCAATTATCCATCCCCGAGCATCTTCGTAGATATCAGAAGCTAGAACCATTTCATTGTGACAAAAATGAAGGACAACTAACAAAACTCAAACAAAAGCTTGTAGAGAAAAAGACATTAGCACTTAGAATTGATGATTTAAGATTTGCCCAGTTTTTACGAATGGGAGAAGGTGATAAAAAGAATAATGTTGATGAAAGCCCTTCTGTAAAAGAAGATTTGTTTGAGGCAATTATAGGTGCTGTCGCCATTGATTGTGATTACGATTATTCTAAGACGCAAGAAGTTGTTGAGACTATGCTTAGTCCAGATATGTTTCTTGAAGATAATGAAGAGGCTGATTATGTAGGCAAGATATATGAGTGGGATGAAAAAAAATATAACACAACACCACTTTTCCGCTACTTTGATGGAAATCCTTCAAGGGCATGGAATAGCATAGCTACAAATCAGCTTGTCAGACAATCAATTAATACGATGGGCACATATGAGTTAAATCATTATAGTCGTGTTTGTCAGGTTAAAATATTAAATGATTTGCCAGTATTTGAGGGATATGGAAAATCAAATCTTGAAGCTAGAAAAGCTGCTTGTAGAGAGGCTTATTTATATTTAGAAAAGCATAATCTTTTATTCTCCATTAAGGACGAAATTGATGAACCAACATTGGAAAGTGCGATTAACCAACTTGAAACCTTATCTCGTCGAGGTTATTTCTCAATGCCTGAATATGTATATGAGGAATCCCATGATGATAATGGCAATCCTGTTTGGCATGTAGAATGCTATATTGAGGAAATGGAATACTATTACAGCGCCGATGATTCATCAAAGAAACGAGCAAAAAAAGAGGCGGCATTTGATATGCTTAATTATGTATTAGAGAATTATGAGGAGTAGCTATGTCAAAGAGGACTTTTAATTATGATTCATGAACGTATGGCTATTGACGCTGATTCCTAGTATGCGTTATCATCACATCAATTAAACAAACAGGCGCCCATTGCTACCGAGTAGTGGGATTCACGTCATTTCTTCACCGTTAGGACTTAGCAGGTGGAGGAATGGCGTATTTTTTGAAAAACTGTCGGTTCCACAGCTCATATGTGTTATCCTTATAGTAGTTGGAATTGCAGGACTAAAACTTTTGGCAAAGGAATAATAAAACTATGGACTTTCAATTACTACCTCTTGAGAAAGCAGATTTACCTAAGTTTAAACGTGATATGCAGGAAGCTTTTCAATTAGGAGCAGCTGCATGGGAAGAGAATTTGGATGAAGAAATTCTGCCAGAGTCACATATAAATAAATCATTGAGCGCTAAGGGCTCCATCGCATATAAAGCTGT
>SVER01000059.1 GCA_015057315.1 Pseudobutyrivibrio ruminis
TAAGAAGCATACCGCATGATTCGATACCCATCATTGGTCTTGGTGGAAGGTTTGTAATAGCTACAAGTGTCTTGCCATCAAGCTCCTCTGACTCATAGCGTCACATATTGTGACACACAAAAAGGAACAGCACTAAGTCTGTTCCTCAAATCGTATTAACCATATTATCCTTGACAATATTTTACTTTTTAACTTCTGAACCTTCATCAAGCCATGCAAGCTTGCCCTCTACATCCCAAAAAGATTTCCCATCAAATATTTTAGATTTAAGAAAATCTTTTTTTATAAGTTCTATATCGGTTCCCTTCAATTCCAACACGCGCTCCCATGTTAACGTGTCATCCTGATTCATGACAGAATGATAATACTTATTGTCTTCATTCTGAGCTTCCCACTTATCAACAAAGAATGTTATTTCATTACCCTCAGTCTGAGCCTCAAACCAATATATAAAACCGTCATAAAAAAGAGTTGCCTCTGAAAACCATCCAGTATCTAAGAATTGTTCTAAATTACCATTTATCATAGTCCATACCTCCTCAAATACTTCTTGTATTCATTATAGATATTTGCATTTTCTGTTTCTGATATTCTGCCACCCATTATACGCTCTAAATCAGGCTTAAATGTATGATAATGTAAAACGTAAGTATGACGATTACCTGTCAGCTTCTGTTCTGGATGATAACCAATCTCTATTAATGGCTTACCATCAGCTCCATATACTCTCATTTCACGAAAACTACCATCTGGATTTTCTTTAATATACTTACTGTTTGGGCTATGTGCGTAATCCGGAAGTCCATGATATTTGCTTGAGCTTCCGACTAAAACTTTTGCATCGTACACCTGTTTTGAAGGCACATCAACATACTCATCAGTTGTCACGTGCCCATTCTGTATTACAGCTCCTCTAGATGACATCTGCTACACCTCCATTCGCATAAGACATATCCCAATTAAATAACTTAGGCTGCCACCAATTTTGTTTTCTATCCCATGAACCAAAACTATCTTCATAGGGAATGTAGCAAATATCAGAGTCCATTCCTTTTACAGAATCCCCAACACAAATAAGCTGCGTATTTGGAAATCTACTTCGAAGTTCATGATACCCATCAATAAACTCGTCATAACTGATGTCATTATTAGTACCGAGAGTAGATATTATAAATATACCACCATCTCTTAACCCAGCAAATGTAAGATCATAGTACTGAGCTCCTACCCATCCAACAGTTGGAATAACCATCTTTCCGTGAGTTTGAAGGAATGCGCCCATCCATCTATTATTGTACGTAGCATCTAAAATCTCCTTAAAACCCATCTTGTTATCCATGCTAAAATCTGGTGAGCTTGCCGCATAATATGGTCCGACTTTCTCCAAAAATTTGATAGGATTGTTGTAGTCGCGCATGAGGACATCGTCATAACAAAAGTTATGAACTATCTTTACATTTTGATGCTTATCTTTTTTTGAACAATTTTTAATGTTCACAAGCCACTTACCATTGTTGAGGTTTGTAATATCTATATCATCGACCTCAATGAAAGGAATATCATAGATATCCCTAGCTACATAGTTTGGCAGTGGTCTCATGATTTTTACGTAGTCTTTATACTTATAAACTGGCATAAAAATCTCCTTTCTGCACTATGGCAATCGTTCTTAAGTTCTAAAATTGATTGCGCTCTCAGAAAGGATATGCTAAGATAATCTAATGATAAGAGAAGGATTATGCTTAGCATGTCCTTATGAGAGAACGTATAGTTGTCTGCTACCAACATTCAACTATACGTTTTTTCTTTTTTACAAACATTCAATGTAACCACCTCCCTTTTATTCCAAAGCATCAAGCCTCTTCATCATTTCTTCCGCTGGAAGTCTCCTCTCCTTATGTTCCAATAATTGTGCAAGACAATATTTATACTCTGGTGCATTTATATAATTATCCTCATATAACTTATCCAAAATCCCAATTGTACCTATTACTTCTACCCCTTCTTTAATAGCAGCTTTTCTAAGCGCATTATCTCCAGTAAGAAGTGGTATACCTCGATGCTTAGCAATAGCTAAAGCTGTACTGTCATATCTCGATATCTTTACATATTTTTCCACACATTCAGCGGCATAGAAGAATTCTTCTGTTGTGAGTTCTACAGCCTCAAGACCTTTCTCTTTCAGATTTTCTAGCAAATCTGGAGGTGAAATAACCTCTTCTTCTAATGCTTCCCTATACATAACATAAGTACATGGTAATCGAAACGGTAAATCTGCCCGCGATATAGTTTCAAAATCGAGCCAAATGTTGGTATCACTACTAATATATTTCAATGCTATACCTCCATAAGGCCACAATATTTTTCTACATCACTATAAGTCATTTGGAGAAGCTCTGCTCCACGCTGTATGCTTATTCCTTCCTCATTTACCGCTCTATAAACAAGCTGTTTAAAAAGCAAAGGCTCTTCTATTCTCTTTACACGTGGTGGCTCATTCTTTCTCCATCCGGCTTTGTTAGCTTTAATATAAAAATCTTTTTCTAACGAATTAGATATTATTCCTACCTGCGCTGCCCGCATAACCAAAAGATACATTGAAATACCATATTCCTGACAAACCAAAATCATATCTTTTGTAAGTCGCGATTTTTTTAATCCTAACTCTCGAACTAGATCATTATCAGTTATCAAAAATGCCCCCGCTATCTGTGTTGCAAGATGCTCATTATCCTTTTCTTTGCTATCATCCCAAATAAACATCAAATGTGCCAACTCATGAATAATTGTTGTCCTCTTGCGTTCAGGATTCATATTCTTATTTATAACAATATATGGATAGTCATTAACAAAACCATTCATCCCTGAAAAATGATCATCATCTATATCAAGCTCAAAAACCATTATTCCTTTGTTTTCAAGAATCCCTATTAGTTCATCAATAGGTCCTTCCTCTGGAAGACATAGATGTTTCCTTAAATTAATGGCATCCTCCTGATACGAACCTGATAGTTTAATAGTGTAGCATTTAGGTGGTGTAGGTAGGGGATTCCCACAAAGGCAATCTACCGCATCAAAAAATCTGCTAAAGTATTCCTCAACAGATTCTTTAATATATTCCTGCTGTGATTTGTTAAGTGTACAATGTTTCCTAAATTCACAATGTTTAAACTCTAATCGCGAATTGCGTGAAGCAAGGAAGTCTACGACTTTGATGCCAAGTGCCTCAGCCATCTTGTTTATAATATCTATATCTGGCTGTCTCTTTCCTGACTCATAGTTTGAGATAGCCATAGATGTTACACCAACAGCATCTGCCAAATCTTTCATACTCATGTTCTTTTTCAAACGATAATATTTAAGATTTTTCTCAAACATACAAATACCACCTTTCTTTTATGTGTTTATTTTATCAAGTTTTTTTCTAAATGTAAACAGCTATCTATAAATATTAATTTTCTGATGCCACCCATAACTTTAATAATTATCTGAAAAATTTTTCAAATAAAAAACCTCCCTGGATATTTATATCCAAGAAGGTTTTATAATTCATATTAATACAACTTCGCACCTGCTGGGATGTGGTTATCAATCATAAGAAGGTGAAGCTCCTCGTCCTCGCTGTCCTTAAGGTTGTTAACAGCGCTAAGAAGCATACCGCATGATTCGATACCCATCATAGGTCTTGGTGGAAGGTTTGTAATAGCTACAAGTGTCTTTCCAACAAGCTCCTCTGGCTCGTAGAATGCATGAATGCCTGAAAGGATTGTACGGTCTGTGCCTGTACCATCATCAAGTGTGAACTGAAGAAGCTTCTTTGACTTAGGTACTGCCTGGCAAGCCTTTACCTTTACTGCTCTGAAATCGCTCTTTGAGAATGTATCAAAATCAACTGTCTCTTCGAACAATGGCTCAATCTTAACGTTTGAGAAATCAATGCTAGCGTTTGGAGCAAAGAATCCATTGTTATCACCAGCAGACTGAGAAGCCTTGGCTGGGTTAAGTGACTTCATTGTTGGGAACAATAATACGTCACGGATAGCTGCGCTATCTGTAAGTAACATACAAAGTCTATCGAGACCGTATCCGATACCGCCTGTAGGTGGCATACCGATTTCAAGTGCGTTAAGGAAGTCCTCATCTGTGTGCTCGGCCTCGTCATCACCAGCTTCTGCATTAGCATCCTGTGCTGCGAAACGCTCGCGCTGATCGATTGGATCGTTAAGCTCTGAGTATGCGTTACACATCTCCCATCCGTTGATGAAGAGCTCGAAACGCTCTACCTTTGTAGGGTCAGATGGCTTCTTCTTTGTAAGTGGAGAGATTTCGATTGGGTGGTCCATAATGAATGTAGGCTGAACCAAATTCTCCTCACAGAACTCCTCGAAGAAGAGGTTAAGGATGTCGCCCTTCTTGTGGCGTTCCTCAAACTCGATGCCCTTCTCTCTAGCAAGAGCCTTAGCAGCTTCATCATCTGCTACTGTATCAAAATCGATGCCTGCATACTTCTTAACAGCATCTGTCATTGTAAGTCTTTCGAATGGCTTACCAAGGTCGATTTCTACTCCGTTGTAAGAAATCTTTGTAGAACCAACAACCTTTTCGGCAAGGTATCTGAACATGCTCTCTGTGAGTTCCATCATACCTTCGTAATCTGTGTATGCCTGGTAAAGCTCCATAAGAGTGAACTCAGGATTGTGTCTAGCATCAACACCCTCGTTACGGAATACACGACCGATTTCGAATACTCTCTCAAGTCCACCAACGATAAGACGCTTAAGGTAAAGCTCAAGAGAAATACGAAGCTTACGCTCCTCACCGAGTGCATTGTAATGTGTAAAGAATGGACGAGCTGCTGCACCACCTGCATTTTCAACAAGCATAGGTGTCTCAACCTCCATGAAATCACGACCTGCAAGGAAGTTACGGATTTCGCGCATCATAAGTGAACGCTTGATAAATACATCCTTTGAATCCTTGTTCATGATAAGGTCAACATAACGCTGACGGTAACGTGTATCTGTATCTGTAAGACCGTGGAACTTCTCTGGTAGAATCTGAAGTGACTTTGAAAGAAGAGTCATTTCCTCAGCGTGGATAGAAATCTCACCAGTCTTTGTTCTAAAGGCATAACCCTTAACACCGTAGATATCGCCGATATCAGACTTTTTGAAATCTGCGTATGAATCCTCACCGATTGCATCACGTGCTACATATACCTGGATGCTATTCTGTAAATCCTGAATGTTGCAGAAGCTAGCCTTACCCATAACGCGCTTGAACATCATACGTCCTGCAATGTTAACGTGGATTGGATCTGCATCCATGATTGCACGGCGCTCGTTGTAATCATCATTGATAGCCTGCTTTGCAGCTTCCTCATCCATACCGTCTGTGTTAACTGCTGGGCGACCTGCTAAAAGCTTAGCCTCATGCTCCTCGTAAAGTGAGCGAACCTCGTCACTGTGATGAGTCTGGTCGAACTTTGTAATCTGAAATGGATCCTTGCCTGCCTCCTGGAGTGCAGAAAGCTTTTCACGGCGAACCTTAAGTAACTGGTTAATATCCTGTTCTGCCATAATATCTCCTTATCTATTTAAAAACTTTATTTAACTTGTCATAAACTATTTGATTATAGTCTAGTTTTCTTTGTTCTGTCAAGGTATGGATGGGATGTAAGCCCCGCCCTATGCTTTACTAAACAATCTGCTGTAGCCATACATTTGATTTCACCATGAAATATCCCATGATATTTTTGATTAGCTCTGTTCCACATACGAAGAAGTATACCCACACGATGCCAAGTCCTGTGAAATGAGCAAGAACAAATGCAAGTGGCGCCATTACTACCCATGTAAACACTGAATCAAAGAGGAATGTAACCAATGTCTTTCCACCTGAGCGAAGTGTAAAGTATGAGCAATGACTGAATGAACAAAATGGCATCCAAATTGCTGCAACTGCAATGAACTTAGTTGCAAGGGCTCTGATGTCGTCAGATACATTGTAGATGTGTGGGAACAATCCGCCAAATGCAAACATGATCACTGCCATTATTGTGCAACAGAATACGCTGAAAACTATCATCTTGTTATCAGCATCCTTGGCTTCTTCAAGCTCGCCAGCACCTAGATACTGTCCTACGATTATACTGATACATGCACCCAGCTGGATAAATACAATATTGAACAGATTTCCAACTGTATTTGAAATGCTAAGAGCTGTCAGCACATTCATTCCTCGGATAGAATAGCTTTGAGTTACAGCACTCATGCCAGCAGCCCAAAGGACTTCGTTAAGCATAAGTGGCGCACCCTTTATAATGATTGGGCCAAGCACATTCTTTGGAATACCAAATCCCATGTAAGCCCCCTCAAGGTATCTGTTCAGAGACCTGTGGCTATGAGCCCAGATTATAACAATAGCTGCTTCTATGTATCTTGCAATAACTGTGGCGATAGCAGCACCTGCCACTCCAAGCTTAGGAAATGGACCAAAACCAAAGATGAGGCAATAGTCGAGAATAGCATTTGTTGCAACAGCCACCATACCGGCTACCATTGGTACCACTGTCTGGCCTGTCTCTTTGATGTTAGTAGCGTACGCCTGATTTACCGCAAAAGGAATAAGTCCAATCAGAATGATTCCTAAATACTGTAAGCCAAGCTCTAATGCAAGCTCCGGAGACGCACCGGCACTCTCTGTTAAAAACAGTGATATTAAATCACTTCCAAAGCCAAGGAATACAAGTATTCCAAGGATTGTCACAAGCAATGTGCTATAGAGCTTGAATCTAAAAGTGTACATGTGTCCCTTGTGGTCACCCTTTCCAAAATACTGGGCTCCGTAGATACTGCCTGCACTTGCAGCGCCAAATACAGCCAGCGAAAATACGAAGTTAAGCTGGTTGACTGTGGCTACCGCAGATATTGCTTCCTGACCAAGCTGACCGACCATGATGTTGTCGAGGAAGCTTACGAAGTTTGTAATTGCGTTTTGAATAATCATTGGAGTTGCAAGGAAAATATATCGTTTGTAGAATGACTTGTCTCCGATGTATTTTTTCTTTAGTGATGTTAACATGATGTCCTCCTAATACCTGAGATATAACCCTCATCAGTCAGCTGCGCTGACAGCTTCTCCCAAAGGGTGAAGCCTTATAAAAAAAGGTCGCAACCTAAAAACGGTTGCGACCTTTACATTGCATTAATTACTTTGTCTTGCTTGCAGCTAAAATCTTGTACTTGAACTCGCCAGCTTCTGTTTCAACAGTAACTGTATCACCCTTTTTGTGTCCAAGGATTGCCTTACCAACTGGAGACTCGTTTGAAATCTTACCCTTAAGGCTGTTAGCCTCTGTAGAACCAACAATTCTGTATTCTGTCTCCTCATCAAATTCAAGGTCAAGAAGTGTAACTGTCCAACCGATGTTAATATTCTTTGTATCGTGCTCGTCTGTAACGACCTCAGCGTTCTTAAGGATTTTCTCGATTTCTTCGATACGTGCTTCGATATCACGCTGCTCATCCTTAGCTGCATCGTACTCAGCGTTCTCTGAAAGGTCGCCCTGTTCTCTGGCTTCCTTAATCTTCTGAGAAACTTCTTTACGTCTGTTTACCTTTAAATCTTCTAATTCGTCCTCTAATATCTTAAGTCCTTCGGCTGTAAGTAAATTCTTTTTTGCTTCCATGTCTTAATTCCTTTCCCCTTCGGATTTATTTTTGAAAGATTTTGCAATAAAATCTATAAATATCAATAGCTTAGTGAATTATAAGCCACACAGATTTTGATGTCAAGAACCACCGTACTCTTTCATAAAATCTTCAAAAAGTCGCTCAAGCTCATCGTATGATTCCACATCATTTATTCTGCCTCTAAGCTTGCTGGCACCCTTGTAGCCTGCTGTGTACCAGGCGGCGTGCTTACGCATTTCTCGTATTCCTAAATAGTCACCCTTAAATTCTATCTGGAGCTTAGCGTGGCGAAGCATGGTCTTAACCATCTCTTCCATAGGTGGCTTTCCTATCAATTCTCCCGTTTCAAAATAATGGAGTATCTGATGGAATATCCAAGGATTCCCCTGGGCGCCGCGGCCTATCATAAAACCATCGCAGTCTGTCTGCTCCTTCATGGCGATAACATCCTTTGCATCTAATATATCACCATTACCAATTACAGGTATGGATACTGCCTGCTTCACATCTGCGATGATGCTCCAATCTGCCTTACCAGAATAATACTGCTCTCTGGTTCTGCCGTGGACTGCTATAGCTGCTGCCCCTGATTCCTGGGCCACATGGGCCATCTCCACTGCATTGATGTGTTCATCGTCAAAGCCCTTGCGGATTTTTACAGTGACTGGCTTATCTATAGCCTTTACCATGCCCTCGATTATCTTTCCAGCCAACACTGGATTTTTCATAAGGGCTGAACCATCACCGTTGTTTACTACCTTTGGCACAGGGCATCCCATGTTGATGTCTAAAATATCAAAGTTGCGATGTTCTATCTTAGCCGCCATGGCAGCCATTATCTCTGGATCTGAGCCAAACAGCTGAAGGCTGACAGGACGTTCTCTTTCGTCCACCGTAAGAAGGCTTTCGGTATTCTTGTTGTTGTAATAAATACCCTTGGCACTGACCATTTCCATGCAACACAGCGCCGCCCCCTGTTCCTTACATAAAAGACGAAATGGCAGGTCAGTTACGCCTGCCATTGGTGCCAAAATTAAATTATTTTCTAGTTCTACGTTTCCTATTTTTAACTTATTTATCATTATCTCTTTTGCTTATCGTATATAAATTTCATACCGTAAAGTGTAAGGTTTGGATTGTAGATGTCGATACACTTTGTCTCGCTTGAAATAAGATTTCCAAGACCACCTGTTGCAACAACCTTTACATTCTCATAGCCACTCTCTTCAATCATGTGCTTAACGATATATTCTGTCTGACCAATCTGTCCGTAAACAAGACCTGCCTGCATAGAAGAAATTGTTTCCTTTGCAAGAATCTTTTCTGGCTTTTTGATTTCGATTTCAGGAAGCTTAGCAGCATCTTCCCAAAGGGCACGTGCGCTGATTCTGATACCTGGTGCTGTAACACCTGATACGAATGAGCCATTAGCATCTACCAAATCGTATGTGGTAGCTGTACCAAAATCAAGTACAAGTACAGGACCGCCGTAAAGCTCAAATGCACCTGCGGCATCTACTATTCTATCTGCACCAATCTGCTTTGGATTCTCTGTTGCAATTCTGATTCCAGTCTTGATACCTGCCTCTACAATGATAGGCTGAATATCGAAGTATTTGATGATTGAGCTTGTAAGTGAGTGCATTACATTTGGCACTACTGAAGCGATAATTACATCATCTATTTTGTTTGCATCCAAATCGTTTGAACGAAGAATCTCCTTGATTACGATTCCAAATTCATCTGATGTTCTGTTGATTTTGGTGGTGACACGGAAGTTACCAAGTAAATCCTGACCATCAAAAACACCCATTGTTATATTTGTATTTCCTACATCGATTGTTAATAACATCCTACATTCCCTCACCAAGAAAAACTACTTTATAATATGTTTCAAGTGCCTCGAAAAGCTCTGTGCGCTCACGCTGCATTCGCTTTACTTCCAGTACAGAACCGATTTCATCATACATGAAATCATCATCATTGTGATCAACATCGATTCTAAGAGAACCGTCTTCCTCATAAACCATTTGGATGGTACCACTGACTTGTTCAGTGTACATTACGCACATGATTTTTAATTCATCCTTTATCATTGGAGGTAAGCCCTCGAATTCAGGATTGAGATAAAATTTTTTGGTGTAGCAGCTGGCGCCGCATAGTACTTTCTCTTCCATATTTACCCTCATCAGTCAGCTGCGCTGACAGCTTGTCTCGCCTCCCGGCTCGGTCGTTGCTGAACAGGCTCCACTGGAGCCTAGCAACCCCAAAGGGGGAAGCCTTTTTATACGTACCCGTAAATGCCTCTTACTGAGACCTCTCCGGTTCTTATTATTTGTTCTTTTTTATCCACTTCCACTATCAGTTCTCCTTTGGAGGTGATGCCTTTGGCGATAGCTTCGTATGAATTTTCCTGAGCTTCTATTCTAACACGTTCTCCAAAGTTCGCAAGGTTTCTTTCGTATTCTTCTTTTAAACCTGACATGTCCTGGGTTTTTATAAAGATGTTGTAATACCTTTTAAAGCTCTCCCAAATAGCCTTTGTAAGCTCTGCTCTGTGGCCGGTTTCACCGATACGATTTTCTTTTATCAGCTCCAGGTCCACAGATGTTGCTTTATACGCAATCTCCTGATCAAAGCTTTTATTGTGAACATTGACACCGATGCCAACAACCACAAACCAAACAGCTCCGTCCTTCATTTCCATTTCGGTGAGGATTCCACATATCTTTTTGCCATCTAAAACTATGTCGTTAGGCCATTTGATTTTGCCCTCTAAGCCGTACAATCTGCTTAAGGCATCTCGCACTGCCATGGCTGCTACCACTGTAATGGTAGGGACTGCTTCTAAAGATATCTCCTGAGGCGTAAGCAACATTGATGTGGCAATAGAATCGTGTTTTGGGGATTCCCACTTGCGCCCTATTCTGCCCTTGCCTGCTGTCTGGGTGCCTGCGGATATTACAAGTCCCTGGCCTTCTCCGGCGTGGGCTCTTTCTTTTATTCTGTCGTTGGTGGAATCCACCGAATCGTAGTATTCTAGTCTAATATTATCTAACATCACCTAATGTTGCGTACATAACCGCCTTGATTGAGTGCATTCTGTTTTCTGCCTCATCAAAAACGATTGAACGCTCGCTTTCAAAAATTTCGTCTGTAACTTCCATGCAATCGATTCCAAACTTGTCATGAATCTGAAGTCCGATTGTGGTGTTCAAATCATGGAATGCTGGAAGGCAATGCATAAACTTAGCATTTGGCTTTGCATAAGAGAAAGCCTCAGCATTTACCTGATATGGGCTAAGCTCTTTAATTCGCTCTTCCCATACTGCATCAGGCTCACCCATAGAAACCCACACATCAGTGTAGATTACATCAGCATCCTTGCAGCCTGCTGCAACGTCGGATGTTAATGTGATAGTTGCTCCTGTTTCCTTAGCAATCTCTTCACACTTTTCTACTAGCCACTTCTCAGGGAAGTATTTTTCGTTTGTACATGCCACAAAATCCATACCAAGCTTTGCACAAGTAACCATTAGAGAATTGCCCATGTTATATCTGGCATCGCCCATGTAAACAAACTTGATGCCCTTAAGCTTACCAAAATGCTCCTTGATTGTCATCATATCTGCAATCATCTGTGTAGGATGTGATTCGTTTGTAAGGCCGTTCCAAACTGGCACACCAGCGAACTTTGCAAGAGCCTCTACCTTTTCCTGCTCAAAGCCGCGATATTCAATACCATCATACATGCGACCTAATACCCTTGCTGTATCAGCAATTGATTCCTTCTTGCCAATCTGTGAGCCAGATGGATCAAGATATGTAACATGTGCGCCCATATCGTGCGCTGCCACTTCAAAAGAACAGCGAGTACGTGTGGATGTCTTCTCAAAAATAAGTGCAATATTTTTGCCTGCTAAATAAGCAGCCTGAGATTTGCCGGATTTCTTTTCATCCTTAAGTCGAAGTGATAAATCAACCAGACCATTTATTTCCTCTGGTGTAAAATCAAGCATTTTCAAAAAGTGTTTTCCTTTAAGATCCATAACGTACCCTCCTGTTTGTGTATGGTAGTGTCAAATTTACTACCCGTTTTTAGTTCTAAAACCTTGATTTATCGGGAGGTTTAAATAAAATGAGCATTGA
>SVER01000060.1 GCA_015057315.1 Pseudobutyrivibrio ruminis
ATCATATCGTAAAGTAATGTTACAAGAATACGAGCACCTGAAGCTCCAACTGGGTGACCAAGAGCGATAGCACCACCGTTTGGATTAAGCTTGTTAAGGTCGAAGCCAAGCTCCTTACCTACTGCTACTGACTGAGCAGCGAAAGCTTCGTTTGCTTCGTAAACATCAAGATCATCAATTGTAAGACCAGCCTTAGCAAGAGCCTTCTTTGTTGCAGGAACAGGACCAACACCCATGATTTCTGGAGCGCATCCGCCAAGTGCACCAGCTACCCATGTAGCAAGTGGCTTAACGCCAAGTTCCTTAGCCTTCTCCTCAGACATAACAACAAGTGCAGCTGCACCATCGTTGATACCTGAAGCATTACCAGCTGTAACAACTCCGTTTGGATAAAGAGCCTTAAGCTTAGCAAGACCTTCCATTGTTGTACCAGGTCTTGGGCCTTCATCTGTATCGAAAATAACTGTTTCTTTCTTCTTCTTGATTTCTACAGGAACGATTTCATCCTTGAATGCACCAGCTTCGATAGCCTTGCAAGCCTTGTTCTGAGAGTTAACTGCGAACTCATCAAGCTCTTCTCTTGTAAGCTTCCACTGCTCAGCTACGTTATCAGCTGTCTTAATCATGTGGTAATCATTGTATGCATCCCAAAGAGCATCCTTAACCATTGTATCTACTAATGCACCCTGGCTGTTTGATGGCCATGTCATTCTGTAACCAAAACGTCCGTTAGGAAGAGCGAATGGTGCAAGTGACATGTTCTCCATACCACCAGCTACAACAACATCAGCATCACCAGCGATGATCATCTGAGCTGCCTGGTTAACACAGTTAAGACCAGAACCACAAACAACGTTTGTAGTAACAGCTGTTGTCTCATTTGGAAGACCAGCTTTGATAGCTGCCTGGCGAGCAACGTTCTGTCCTAAACCTGCCTGGATAACACATCCCATATATACGTGCTCTACGTCCTCTGGCTTGATTCCAGCTCTCTTAACTGCCTCTTTAATTACGATAGCACCTAAGTCTACTGCTGGAGTGTTGCTAAGTGATCCGCCCATTGTACCAATGGCTGTTCTACATGCGCTAGCAATAACTACTTTTTTTCCCATGTTTTCTTTCTCCTTTTTCTAAGAAATACTTTTTGTTTCGACACTGGATTCTCTTTCTGGGGTTTCGTCATATTTAACAAATAAGGAAGTTCAAATCTGTTAATTTTTTAACGAGCCACCTCAAAAAAAAAGACTTCCCAATGCCGCCGATGGCTAAATTTTAACACAACCACATGTATAATTCAATTAAAGATTTTGTCAGCATTTAGGTATATCGATAAGTTTTCTGAATTTTTACATCCAATTTGCTCAATTCACACACTCCGCTCGTTAAAAAATTATCAAAAAACCTTGATTTTTCGTTGGCAAGGAAACCAAGTCTATCAAGGACAGTTTCTCAATTGTGTCTTTTTAGGTGACAATTTGCATAAAATTCGCAATTTCCTCATCACGTTGTTTTCTACCGATTCACTTATTGTATCCATCAGTTCAATTACAATAACAAAAATTTTCTATGCTCAAATCGCGTCCTGTGACAAAAAAACACACAGCCCAACTGGACTGTGTGTTTCAATTAATATCAATTTATAGTGCAATAGCTGTTTCAAGTGCAAGCTTCATCATTTCTGTAAATGACTTCTGACGATCCTCTGCTGGGATTTCCTCAGATGTTACGAATGAATCAGAGATTGTAAGCATGCAAGTAGCGTTCTTGCCAAGCATGTTAGCGTTGTTGAAAAGTGCGAAGCTTTCCATCTCTACGCAATCGCAGCCGCAGCGTTCCTTAACTGCCTTCCAGCCACCCATTTCTGGTGCTGTGTAGAACTGGTCTGCTGAGTGAACCTTAGCAAGCTTAGCATCGATACCAAGCTCCTTAGCCTTTGCGATAGCAATATCGTTAATCTTCTTGCTTGGGTAAAGTGTCTTGTCCTCTACTCCGTTTGTGTACTTAGCAAAAGTAGAATCTGAATAAGCGCTCTCAGAAATAACTACATCAAGAACATTAAGCTTATCTGTGTAGCTTCCTGCTGAACCGATACGAATAATGTTTTCTACATCATAGAATGCGTAAAGCTCGTAAGAATAGATACCGATTGAAGGCATACCCATTCCACTTGCCATTACTGAAACTGGAACTCCCTTGTAGGTACCTGTAAATCCAAGGCAGTTACGAACTGTGTTTACACACTTAACATCCTCCAAGAAATTATCTGCTACGAATTTAGCACGTAGTGGGTCTCCTGGCATAAGTACTGTTTTGGCGAAATCCCCTTTCTTCGCCTCGTTGTGTGGTGTTGCCATAATTTTTCCTCCTTATTAATTCATATTTGTAAGCTCCACTTACTAAAGTGCTGCAAATCCCATTAGAATCTGCCGGCACTCATTTGTAGTTATAGAAATAATGGGCGTTAATTGTAGTGCCCTCTGTTCTATCTAAAAATCCTGATTGCCCAGCTGCCACCTGAGAATCATGTAGGCTCTGAGCGTATGTATATGTACAGAAAAATAGTGCATCTGTATTAGTATTACCAGCAATAGCTTGTGATGCTGCATATTGGCAGGCACTATTAGGCCCCTCAGCTAATATAAGAGCAACACGTCCTGAGGTAACCGGAGCAAACTGACCTGATGCATATACTACCCCTGAAACGGTATTTGGAAACTTTGAGCTGGCTACCCTGTTCATAACAACAGAACCAACCGCAAGTCGCCCTGCATCTCCCTGATTTGCTGCCTCTGCCTGGATAAGTGCAGCTAATATCAATGTCTCTTCATCAGATGTGCTGTAGCCACCGGAATATCCACCATGCTCACCAGCTAACTTTTCAGCCAATGCTACCTGAGCATCCTGGTATTGCTTTTGGATTCTCTTTTCGTAATCCTTCGCCTCCTGCAGCTGCTTTTCTATTTGTTCTATAGCAGCCTGGGTGTCTGCAATCTGAGAATTAGTAATATTCAAAGCTGCCGATGTATCTCCTACCAATACTCCTAGTTGAGTCTTCTTGGACTCCAGATTATCCTGGTAGGCGCTTAGTTCCTGGCCCTTTTCTTCGATTGCACTTTTTGTATCTTCTATTTCTTTTTGGGTTGCCTCAAATTTCTCTACGGCCTTTTGGTCGTAAGCAGTAATCTGAGCCATATATTCCAGTCTTTGTAAAAACTCTGAAATCGAACCACTTTCTAAGAAGTTAACCAAGGTATTTGTTGTTCTGTTTTCATACATATATTGAATGCGAAGCTTCATGCTTTCCTTTTGTGCATCCAAAGATGCCTGATTTTGCTCTAACTGATCCTTTAGCACATCAATATCAGCCTCTACCTTAGCTATGTCCTCTTCTGTTTCAGATATTTCCCCTGTTACATTAGATATTTGATTGTTTAGATTACTAATCTGCCCTGAAAGGCTATCAGCCTGCCCCTCTAACTGTTGCTTAGTTCCTTCAACCTGCTCTCTTTTGTCGTTTAGCTCGTTTACAGTGCCTTTCGCTTTTTCCGATTCCTGCTTTAGCCTGTCTACTTCAGACTGTGACGCCTGGGCAGCCGACGAACATAAGCAAAGAGCCGCAATTATAAATATTGCCAGGCATCCTTTGAATCTCTTCATTCCCTTCTCCCTATCGGCACGAACTACTGATAGATTCTACAGCAACTGCGCCGCCTCTAGTCACCTCTATTTTCTTAAATCTAGATTTTAAAAGAGCTATAAGCTCGTTGTTTTTGCGTTCTGTAAGAGTACATTCAAACAAAACTGAATCATTACCTATATCTACTATTTTAACATTTCCGCCCTGATTGAAAACCTCTGCAATCTGGAATGCTTCTGTCTTGCCTTCACTATTAAGTCCAAAAACCTTTGCGTAAAGGATTTCTTTCATATGTATAGGCATAGATGTTAAATCAATAACCTTTATTACCTCAACCATGGCATTTAACTGCTTCTTGATCTGCTCAAAGGTAGCATCATCA
Source organism: Pseudobutyrivibrio ruminis (assembly GCA_015057315.1). Lineage (GTDB taxonomy): Bacteria > Bacillota > Clostridia > Lachnospirales > Lachnospiraceae > Pseudobutyrivibrio > Pseudobutyrivibrio ruminis_D. The sequence continues at coordinate 4,020 of SVER01000060.1, forward strand.
GCCATTACAGAGATTGTCATTCGAGAAACATCTTCCCTTTCTGTAGTGCCAACTGTAAGAGTCTGCAAATTGTATGACTTTGCAGAAAAAAGCCCTGAAACCTTTGCCAAAACACCAACCTGATTTTCAACGTATAATGCAATCCATCTATTTTTCATATCATCTACCTCAGTATCATGTCGCTAAGTGGTGTGCCACTTTTTACCATAGGAAGTACTAAATCGTCTGGCGAAACAATAAATTCTAAAAGGATTGGACCACCCTTGTGCTCCCTTGCTTCCTTGAAAGCTGGCAGAATCTGCGCCTCTTCGGTTACTCTTATGCCCTTACAGCTATAGCTAGCCACCCAGGCCATAAAATCAGGATAATAATTGCCATCCTTGCTGGTAAGGTCTGTAATCTCGTATCGCTTACCATAAAACAGCTGTTGCATCTGACGTACCATGCCGAGATTAGAATTATTAAATAAGCATATAATTATTTGATGTTTCTCAGACATAGCAGTAGCCATCTCCTGCATATTCATCTGGAAACCACCGTCACCTGTGATAAGCACAACAGGCTTGTCAGGATTTCCTATGGCTGCACCAAGGGCTGCCGGAAAACCAAATCCCATTGTTCCAAGACCACCTGATGTAATAAACTGCTGCCCCTTATGAAGCTGGATAAACTGAGACGCCCACATCTGATGCTGTCCAACATCTGTTACGATATTTGCATCAGGGAATACTTCATTAATAGCAAGACATACATCCTGAGGACAAACTCCTATTTTTGCCTTAGGCATAGAAAGCGGATGCTCTGCCTCCCACTCTGATATTTTATTAAGCCATTTCTCGCAGTTAATTCTCTCTGCATATTCTGCCAATCTATCCAATGCAATCTTAGCATCTGCGGTAACCGGCACATCTACTGACACATTTCTTGAAATAGATGCCGAAGCTATATCCACGTGGACAATCTTTGCATTAGGGGCAAATTCATCCAATTCGCCAGTGATTCTATCATTGAATCTGGTTCCGATGGAAAACAGCACATCACATTCTGTTACAGCTTTGTTGGCAGCAAATCTTCCGTGCATTCCGCAATTACCAACAAACAGCGGATGGTCCTCAGGCATTACGCCCTTTGCCATAACTGTAGTGGTGACTGGAATGTTCATCTTTTCAGCAAACTCTAGCAGCTTATCCTCGGCACCTGCTATCCTGACACCACCGCCTGCAAGCAAAAGTGGACGCTTGGCGCTTTTCAGTAATCTATAAGCCTTCTTAAGCTGCCCGATATGCACTGTCTCATTAGGATGATAGCCACGAATATCCACATGCTCAGGATACTCGGGATTACCAGAAATAGTCTGAATATCCTTTGGAATATCAATAAGAACAGGACCAGGCTTGCCAGTTGATGCAATCTGAAATCCCATCTTAATAAGTTTTCCCATATCATCACGATTTCGCACTGTAACGCCATACTTAGTGATGGAACGGGTCATACCAACTATATCTACCTCCTGGAAGGCGTCGTTTCCTATAAGATGAAGTGGCACCTGCCCTGTAAAAATCACCATAGGAATACTATCATAATAAGCATCTGCAATACCTGTAATGGTATTAGTGGCGCCAGGACCTGAAGTGACAAGCACAACAGCTGTATTACCTGTAGCTCTGGCATAGCCCTCTGCCTCATGGACAAGAGCCTGCTCATGACGGCCTAAGACCACATTAATACCCTCAGTCTTGTATAGCTCATCTACAATATCTGTAATCATACCACCTGGGTATGCAAATATAGTATCTACTCCTTCTTCCTTCAGTGCCTTTACGAACAACTTTCTTCCAGTAATATTAAGTGCCATCTTTAATTCCTCATAAAGCTAACTAACGTGTATATGTTCTAAAATAAAACTCTATATCATAATATGTCTGCTCCTCAGATTCCTCTGCAAGCTTCCAATCATTCATTTCATCCAAGTTAGGGAAATAAGTATCTGCATCGTAAGCATAATCTACATAGGTAACGAAAGCTCTGTCACATTCATCAAGCATTAATCTGTAGATGCTTTCACCACCAATAACATAGATGTCATCCGAATTATACTTTTTTAATTCTTCATTTAATTCTTCCTTAGAGTGTACCACCACTGCGCCTTTGGCTTCGTATTTAGCATCTCTTGTAAGTACAATGTTAACCCTGTTAGGAAGCGGCTTGCTATTAGGGAAGCTTTCTAAGGTCTTGCGTCCCATAACCACTACCTTACCTGTGGTGGTCTCTCTAAAAAACTTCATATCATCTGGGATACTCACTAGCAGCTTGTTATCCTTGCCAATGGCCCAGTTTTTATCTACCGCTACTATTAAATTCATCTAATCTCCTAGTCCGGTTGTTACGCTGACAATCCTGAGTATTACTCCGTCGCGAGATTGCTCCTTGAGTAACACTCAGAATTGTCATCTACAACCTCATGAAAAATTTTATATTTAAACTGCAATCGGTATATTACGAATCTGCTCGCCGGCTTCGTAGCCTTCTACGATAAGGTCGTCTGTGGTGAAATCGTAGAAATTCTTAACCGCTGGGTTAAGGGAAACCTTAGGAGCTGGAAGCTCTGGGCGGCTAAGCAATTCCTTGATGGCATCCACATGTCTATCATATATGTGGGCATCTGCAATTACGTGTACAAGCTGCCCTGGAATCATATCGTTTACCTGTGCAACCATCATTAAAAGGATGGCATACTGGCATACATTCCAGTTATTAGCCGCAAGGATATCCTGTGAACGCTGGTTAAGCACCATGTTAAGCACCAGCTTGCCAGATTCCTTATCCTTAGTAACATTGTATGTAGCTGAGTAACAGCATGGATCAAGATGTCCTGTAGCAAGATCGTGGAACTGATAAAGGTTAGTCATAATTCTACGTGAATATGGAGTCTCCTTCAGCTGCTTAAGAACATAATCCATCTGGTCAATCATCTCGCCCTTAAACTCAAACTTTTCGCCTACCACATAGCCATAGGCTGTTCCTATAGAGCCCTCTTCATCGGCCCATTCATCCCAGATATGAGGCTTTAAGTCCTTGATATTGTTAGACTTGCGCTGATAAATCCACAGGATTTCATCCATAGCAGATTTAAGAGCGGTCTTTCTAAGGGTAAGAGCTGGGAATTCTTCCCTTAAATCGTATTTATTTACCACGCCAAACTGCTTGATGGTGTAAGCCTTTTCACCTGTATCCTGCCAGATTGGACGCACTATCTCATCCCTGGTATCTGTGCCATTGTCTAGAATATCCTGGCACATCTTCTTGAAAATAATGTCCGCTTTGCTCATAACATTCTCCTCTTGGAATTTACGATTTCCGCTTTCTCATGAAAATCAAAAATCTTATACATTTGGTCTTATTCTAACACAACATATTGAAGTTTGAATAGCTATTTTAATATTTTTAGTAGAGAATATATCCCTATTTTTCTTGAAAACACCCCTAGTTTGCGTTACTATATTTTGTAGTTGTTTAATTACTAGACCTCTCCATTGGAAATATACAGGTCTGGTTCAGGAGAAGAAATGAGTCAACAAAAGGTAAATCAAAAGAAACAGGATAAGGCAAATCGCAAATCAATCCTTAGAAAAAAGAAGATTGAGGAAATCTTAAGTATAGCTTGTGTAGCTGTTATCGGTATTGCTATCGTTGCTTGGATTGGTTTCTCAGTTTACAAGAAGGCTGAGCAGGCTAAGGAAGCTAATGCAACATACGAATATAACGAAATCACTACAACCGCTATCCAGGATTACCTAAACACATTAAACTAGTCCGTCTGTGGCGTACAATTGTCGTCCACTGTTTTAGATTTCACAATTTATACACAGTTTTATAGCTATAACGATGTTATAATGTCTTTAAGAAAAGCAAATCATATTATTATTTATACTTTTCAAGGAGGTATTTGTAATGTTTGATTGTAGTTTATTCCAAGATCTTAAGGCAGATGGTATAGGAAAAGAGTTAATCGAAAGTATCCAGGAGCGCATCGAACAGCGTGAATCTCAGGTTCATGAGCAGGCCGCTTCTTTGGGAGTTTTCTTATCACCAACTACCATGAATAGATAGGAAGGGCAATTTAATAGGGGTTTTAAAAAGAGATATCCGCGATGGATATCTCTTTTTTGTTCAATCTTAAATTTCGTCGCTACCCTTAAGCTCTTTTATTCTTCCTAGAATCTGTTTTTCATTAAAAGTAAAGAATATGCATGCACCTATAAAGCATGTAACAAAGGCTATCGCAGCTGTTGCTCTGTAGCTTTGCTTAGTCTGGGCAACTGTAACAGATGTAAACACTACCATTGCTATGGCCTGGCCCATCTTGAAAGCAAATGTTCTTGCGGCAAAGAACATTCCGCTTCTATCTTCTCCTGTCTCTAACCTAGTAAGCTCTGCCACATCTGCAACACAGGCCTGTGGAAGAATTCCAAGGATGGCCATAGGAATAGATGCTGCTACGGCTATAATGAATCCCCATTGTAATCCCTTTCCACAGAAGGTTGTCACCATGAATACACAGGCATAGGCAAAAAATCCAATTATTATAAGCTGCTTTTTGCCAATCTTTTTAGCAAGAATATTTACGGCTGGATACAAGCAAACACTTATAAATGTCATTGTAGCTGTAAGCACAAATGTCCATGTATCGGCAATCTCCATAAGCTGTGTCTCGTAGAATGCCAGTCCTGTCTGAAACAATGTTAATGCAAAGAAATAAATCACATCGCTATAAACAAAATGTCTAAATTGCACATTGGAAAATGTTTTCACAAGGGATGCAAATGGCTTGGTATCGCTAGGCTTGCTCTCGATATAATCTCTTTCATTAATATAAAATGATGGAATCAACATAGCAATACATGCAATAGCAGCCATGATTGCAACAGCCATTCTAATGGACGCGGCCTGTCCCAAGCTTCCTTCAAGAGCGCCCGCAAGGTTTGGAAGCAAGAATGAAATCGACTGACCTACAATAAATGTGAATGAAATATAGGTTGATACATTAATTCTATGCTGTTGCGTGTCTCCCAGCTCTGCTATAAGAGCATTATATGGTGTGCAAAACATGGTCATAAAAAGATAGAACACCATAAGCAACACAAACAATACTACATCATTCACTTGCACATTAGCTGTCTGAGGCAATACAAATAACCCAATTGTACAAAGTGAAAAAGGTATCGCCATTGCACGCATAAATGGGATTCGCCTTCCACCCTTATAACCAGCTCTATCCGACCATCCTGCAATTAAAGGATCTGTAATAGCATCAAAAATACGGCCTGCTGCAAGCACAAGGCCAAACAATGTTAACTTAAAAAATATTGGATGTTGTGTGATTCCAGAAGCAAAAAGACCTGTGTTAGGATTCTGATTACTAGGCGTTCCCGTGTAGTAATAGACCATCCAGTTGGATACCACTCCATAAAGTAAGCTCCAACCAAACTGCCCCAAGGCAAACACCCATAGAAGTTTGTTAGTAATAGGTTTTAGTTGTTTCATTATTTAGTTATTCCCCCTTTGAAATTAAATATACCCGCAGTCATTATTATAGCGCATCTACCCTCTTTTTGGGGATAGAAATATGATATTTATCTCTAGGAATTGTAATTAGCTTAAGTGAAAATAAAATGAGCTGACAATTGCCAGCTCAGAATTATATTAATGATTCTTAGGCACATACACAACGCATGTAACTGTACCATCTTTGTTTAGGGTATATGTCTCAATAACCAGGTCTTTTATTCCATTTTCCGATGAAGAATAACTAAAGTTCTCACTCATTCCTATCTTTCCATCAGGGAACATATCCTCAATATTCCAAAATCCGCTACTAGAAGTGCCATTAGGCATCACATAATCATAGCTAATATATCCATCTTTATCAGGTGTCACATTCTTTCTAGTTGATTCTACTGGAGTAGCATAGTTATCTATATTATCTACTGTAAGTTTAGACATAAACGTCTCTACTTCTTTATCTGATGGCAAATCTTGAATATCTTCTTCAATAGGATTTTCAACTTTTTCAATAATAGCATCAGCTGCTCTCTTATCAGCTTTTGATGGGTCCATTGGAAGAACAAATAAAGCATTAACACCATCATATTTTTCATTTCTTGATATTTTTCCAGTGGCATTATCATATATATAAGCATCAGAATTATAGAATGAGCCATCAGAAACACCTAAATATATTTCTCTGTCTGCAAAAGCCTCGATGTTTTCAACTTCCATAATACGATATTGAATGCCATCTTCAACAACGGCGAAATATCCACCTGCAGCTAATGTGAAAATATTATATTTGCTAGGGTTATAGCCCTGGATATATGGAGAAACAAGAAAATCATTTTCACCATAACTATCGCTTGAAACATCCGGCATTGCTGATCCGTCTGTTTTACTTATTCCTACAACAGCATAAGTATTGTCACTAACAACTTGTCCATCAGATGTAACCAAATGATCAGATAATTCTTTACCAGAAATCAGGCCAATCATAGCAATATCATAACCACCGCAGGATTGTGTTTCGCCACCTGCCCAGTCCCCTTGTTTATCAAAGGCTTCTGTAAGTTTTGTATCGCCAATCTTACTGGCTACATCTTTTGCTGAAAGATATTTCCAGGCTGCATAGGCTGTGCCTGAAAGTATTAAAACCATGCAAAGACAAGCTACTGCAACAATCCCCCTATTCATACCTTTAAGTTTTACTACTTTATTTTTTGCTGAATAACTAGCACAACCTGCTATCAAACAATCATCAACGCCATTTATTGCTAAAAACAATTCATCTCTTTTCATGATGCTAAATACCCCTCCTTTACTAGTTCATTTTGCAACTTTCTTCTAAGTCGACCTAAAGTAACAGAAACATTATTTTTTGACATATCAAATTTCTTAGAAATCGATGATAAATCTTCTGCATAGAAGTACCTACTTAGAAATATAAATGCTTCCTTCTCAGATAAGCTGTTTACAAAATCTCTAACAATAACTGCCAATTCACTACCAAGAATTTCTTGCTCCACATCACTGTGATCAGGAATGCATTCCTCTAGTTCTTCTAGAACCTCTTCAATTACTCCATTACCACGTTTTTTTGATGTCAAACTCCGATATCGATCAAAAGCTAATTCACGTGTGATTTTTGCAAGAAATGCTTTGAAGATTTTTGGTCGTGTAGGTGGTATTTTGTTCCAAGTCTTCAAGTATGTATCATTGACACATTCCTCCACATCTAGATCATCCCTTAATATATTTCCTGCTATTTTTTCACAATAATTACCGTACTTATTATCGGTTTCAGCAATGGCCATTTCATCTCGTCTGAAGTATAAATCTATTATTTCTTCGTCTCTCATTGTTTCCCCCTTGTTGTTTTATTTGTAAGACCCTTACATCTATATAGCCGAAAAAAATATTAAAAAGTTACAAGATATTATAACAATTTTAAAACAGCGCGAAGTTCCAAAATAACAAATAAGCAGTACCGCATTTGTGATACTGCTTATTTAAAAGGAGATTCTAGCACCGCTATATGCTTAGGGAACACCTGAGGAGAACCTAAAACACACATCAAAACTCTAAATTTTTCAACGGTTTCAAAAAATCTTTTTTGAATTGTCTTGCATTATGAAATACCA
>SVER01000061.1 GCA_015057315.1 Pseudobutyrivibrio ruminis
GAAACCTTTATTGACGGAGCTTATGATTCTTTATTCGCAGGCGTGGATAAGTCAACAATCGTATGGATGAGCCACTTTGATTATATTTCTAAGGTAGCTCCTGGATTTGACATCCTTGCTCACACAGCAGATTGCCCTGTTGCTGCAGCAGGCTGTGAGGACAAAAAGCTTTATGCAATCCAGTTCCATCCAGAAGTACTTCACACTGTACAGGGTAAGGAAATCTTATTCAACTTTGTTCGTAACATCTGTGGAACTGAAGGTAGCTGGCGCATGGACTCATTTGTAGAGCATACAATTGGAGAGATTAGAGAGCGTGTTGGTTCAGGTAAAGTGCTTCTTGCACTTTCTGGTGGTGTTGATTCATCAGTACTTGCCGCACTTCTTGCTAAGGCAATTGGAAAGCAACTTACTTGCGTATTCGTAGACCATGGTCTTCTTCGTAAAAACGAAGGCGACGAGGTTGAAAGCGTATTTGGCCCTGCTGGTTCTTTCGATATTAATTTTGTTCGTGTAAATGCAGCACAGCGTTACTACGCAAAGCTTGCTGGCGTTACAGAGCCAGAGCAGAAGCGTAAGATTATCGGTGAGGAATTCATCCGTGTATTTGAGGAAGAGGCTAAGAAGATTGGTACTGTAGACTTCCTTGCACAGGGAACTATCTATCCAGACGTTGTTGAGTCAGGACTTGGCGGTGAGTCAGTTGTAATTAAGTCTCACCACAATGTAGGCGGTCTTCCTGATTATGTTGATTTCAAGGAAATCATCGAGCCACTTCGCAATCTTTTCAAGGACGAGGTTCGCAAGGTTGGCTTAGAGCTTGGCTTACCAGAATACCTGGTATTCCGTCAGCCATTCCCAGGCCCAGGCCTTGGAATCCGTATCATCGGTGAAGTTACAGAAGAAAAGGTTCGCATTGTACAGGATGCTGACTACATTTACCGTACTGAGCTTGCTGAGGCAGGTCTTAAGAAGCTTCCAGACCAGTACTTCGCAGCTCTTTCAAACATGCGCTCAGTTGGTGTTATGGGCGACGAGCGCACCTATGACTACGCAGTAGTCCTCCGTGCTGTAGAAACTATCGACTTTATGACAGCAGAAGCATCTGAGATTCCATTCGAGGTATTGCAGCGCGTCATGAGCCGCATTATCAACGAGGTCAAGGGCGTTAACCGCGTAATGTACGACCTTACTTCTAAGCCACCTGGAACAGTGGAGATGGAGTAACAAAATATGAAGCCTCGGAAACATTGAATTTTCAATGTTTCCGGGGCTTTTTATATCTTTGGTAATTAGGCTAGAGGGTGAATTTCACGATATGTATATGGAAAATTGAGATGTGGCTTGACAAATATCTGTATATACGTTATATTAACAGCCTAGTAATGAAAAACACTCTATTACTATCACGTTTATGGCTATTCACCATGATTTTCACAGTTTAACAGGGAACAAAATATTTAAAATACAGTGATTTTGAGGGATATTTAGAAAATAACTGTACGCCAATGTATGGCTAAATGTTTCAAATTGGGAACATGCAGTTTTTTTGTGAAAACTCAAAAATACACTGTCATCGTAATTGATTCCCGGCAGTTTTTTTGAAGATTTCGCCAAAATAACTGTATATGATTTTTTCTATAGAGTTTTCGTACAGTTATTTTGGGATAAAATGGGAAATCACTGTATACCAGTGTTTTACAAAAAAAGGCTATACAGTGATTTTTAGAAAATGGGCAAAAAAACTGTACCAAAGCAGAATAATTCTTATGGAGGTGCAATGGAGGATTATAAAAAGAAATTAGAAGTGCAGCTTAAGCAATTGAATAGCTTAATTAAGCAATCTAACAAGAATATTGCAAAGTATAAAGATGTAGGTAATGGTCAAATTCATATATCTAGGTGTCGTGGTAATTGGCAATATTATTATATTGATAAGGAATTAGGTATGCGTCAATATATGGGAGCTTCTCAAGAGAAGACAATTAAGAAATATATTCAAAAGGATTACGAGCTAACGCTAAATAAGAAATTAATGGCGTTGCAGAAGCGTCTACAAAAGTTTATTAGCGTATATAATATAAATGAAATAACTGATGCTTATGATAATTTGTCAGAGGGGCGCAAAAAGTATGTAGTTCCTTTGATAGAATCGGATGATATGTATACTGAAAGATGGTTAGAGCAACATCCCGGTAACCAAAATTCTTTTCCAGAAAAAGGTCTATATCAGACAAATCGCGGGGAGATGGTACGGTCTAAATCTGAAAAGATTATCGCAGATGCATTGGCCAAGTACAATGTTCCTTACCAATACGAGGCTATGTTGGAACTTGGATATAGCACAGTTTATCCTGATTTTGTTGCCCTTAACCTGCGTACTCGAAAGACTGTTTACTGGGAGCATTTGGGAATGACATCTGACATAGAGTATGCTGTAAAAAATTTTAAAAAGATTCAAGCCTATGAAAAATATGGTTATTGGCAAGGAAGAGATTTGATTACAACTATGGAATCCTCAGATGAGCCTATAGATGTGAAGCTTGTTGAGGAGAAAATAAGAGAGTTTCTTTTATAATAGGCTTTTGGGATTATATTTATGTACCTATATATTGTAAGATTTTTTAATATTAGATAAAATGCGTATATGCAACATATATAGTATTATGAGAAGAAGTTGGAAAAGCAAAATATTCTTATACAATTTTGAGACATATGAAGCTATGGAGAATGACGGGAAGGTACTAATGAAAGTAGGAATAACAGCATGCTCGGACGGGCAATTGAAAGAATGGGAAAAGCAGAATGAGGAATTAAAAACAATCCTTTATGAACAAGGAATAGAGGCTGTATTTGCAAAGCATATCTACGTTAAGGAAGATTCATTTAGCGGAACGGATGAGGAACGCGCTGAGGATTTGATGGGCTTTTATCAAGATGATTCTATTGATGCCATATATGATATATCCGGTGGAGATTTGGCAAATGGCGTTTTGAAATACTTGGATTGGGATGTTATTGCGGCTACCAATAAAATGTTTTGGGGCTACAGTGACCTTACAACTATAATAAATGCTATTTTTACAAAAACGGGAAAATCTTCTGTTTTGTATCAGATTAAGAACTTGGTTTATGCTAATGGCGAACTTCAGAGAAAACGATATGCGGAGTTTGTATCCCAAAAGAATAATGAATTGTTAGATATTAAATATACATTTCTTCAGGGTGAACGAATGGAAGGCATTGTTGTAGGTGGAAATATAAGATGCTTGCTAAAACTTGCGGGAACAGAGTACTGGCCTGATATGAAAGACAGAATTCTTTTATTGGAAGCGTATGGTGGTAAGATTAGCCAAATAGCGGCGCTGTTTACACAACTTGAACAGATGGGAGTGTTTAAACAAGTAGAGGGAATAATACTTGGAACATTTACAGCGTATGAAAATTCAGGAACAAAACAAAGTGTATTTGATTTGTTAAAAGGACATATTCCTAAGACATTGCCTGTGGCTAAAACATCTGAAATAGGACATGGCACAGATTCGAAGGCAATTGTTATTGGACATAATATGGAATTGAGAAGCTAGGTGGACGAGTACAGGATGAAAAGACTCTTGAATATTTAAAAGGTCATGAGGTCATTTCTGTTTGCTCTGAAGTTTTAGGTGGTCTACCTATTCCAATGGGATCAGTGGAAATAATTGATGGAGTTGTAAGGCATAAGGATGGTAGTTCTGTGGATGTAGAATTTAGAGATGTCGCAAGAAAGCTTTGCAAATTCTTCTAGATAAAAAAGCAGATCTTGTGATACTACAATCAAGGAGTCCATCTTATGGTGTTAATTTTATTTATGATGGGACTTTTCAGGAAAGCTAATACCTGGAAATGGTGTGTTCGTAGAACTTCTCAAGCAGAATGGAATAAAAGTAGTAGAGGTGGCAGACTTGTAGTAATAAGAAATGGAGGACAACATGCGAGTAATCGAAAAAGCTACAACAAAAGACAAAGACGAAATTCTTAAACTATATAAATCCCAGTTGGGTAGAAAATATTGCCCATGGAATGAAGACTATCCTTCAATGGAAACAATCGATTTTGATTTATCTAGAGATGCGTTACTTGTAATGCGAGAAGAGGGCAAGATAATAGCTGCAATATCTGTTGATGACGATGAAGAGGTTAATAATTTAAAGTGTTGGACATCTGAATTACAACCCGGTGGAGAACTTTCACGCCTTGCGGTTAGTCCTGATTGTCAAAGCAAAGGCTTGGCAAAAGAAATGATAGAAACAGGCTTGGAAGAGCTAAGAGATAGAAGCTATAAAAGCCTGCATTTTTTGGTAAATAGACATAATTTAAAAGCACTTAAATGTTATTCTGCCTTTCCATTTAACAAGGTTGGCGAGTGCGAGATATATGAGCAGCCAATGCTTTGCTATGAGATGGAATTGTAATTGGATATCGGTGATAGTGGGCTTATTAAAGCGCAAGATATGAGTTAGCAGCAGAATGGATTTGACGAAAGGAGAAAAATGTTTTGGAGGGTAGGCCAATTACTACTTTGTTTATGTTAATGTCGGTTGATGGCAAGATTAGTCCGGGGGCATCTGATGATTTAGATGTGGATAAGGACTTTCCTAACATCACAGGATTGAAAGAGGGACTGTCACAGTATTATGAGATAGAGCAGACAACTGATTTATGGTCATTTAATACAGGAAGGGTTCAGGCGAAAATGGGGGTTAATGAAAAGTCCATGCCTGAGAAGACACCTGTTTCATTTGTGTTATTAGATAACAATCATTTGACAGAACATGGGGTAAAGTATTTTTGCGCAAAGTCAAAAGTGTTTGTATTGATAACAACAAATAAGAATCATCCGGCTTTCGATGTCAGCGAAGAGAACCTTCACATCATCTATCAGGACACATTATCTCTTGAAGATGCGCTGATAGAACTTAGAGAAAAATATGGATGTGAGCGAATTACAATCCAAAGTGGAGGAACTGTTAATGGAATGTTCCTTCGCCAAAAACTGTTTGATTATGTTGATATTGTCGTAGCGCCAGTACTAATCGGTGGAAAAGAGACATCTACATTGATAGATGGAAGCTCTATAGCAAAAGAAGATGAACTTGATAAATTGGGTGTGTTAAGTTTCATTGGATGCGATGTGCTTAAAAATTCATATATTAGGCTCAGATATAAGGTGGTTTCATGAGGTTGAAAAACACAAGGACATTATTGGTTAGAACTGACAAGCCAATAGAAAAATTGAGGTTTTAAATGTTGATTAAAATAGGAGAATTTGATTGTACTGAGTGCTGGGATGGTGTCTTTTACAAAAAGCTCGACAACTACCCTTATATTACAGAATGGGAAATTCAAACCATATTGGATTTTGAAAGTTATGAGCAAAGGAATGGTAGGGAGTGCACTATAGAAGCAACTGATTCCATAGTCCGAGCTATTGATAATTATAGGTCAATTTACGAGGCGGGCGAGCGTGTAGCAGTTCCAAAAAAGATTACAGAATGTGTAGCCTGCCCAAGGTATAAAGGATGTATGACGGATTTCGTTTGCCACACGGCACCTATTGAAAATGCTGTAAAGATTTTTGAATGTGGAGCTTTACAAGCACCTACCAAATGGAGAGGTGTTCCGGCATCGGTATTAAAAGCAGAAAGCAGAAATGCAGCAAATGACCCAGAAGATTATTTTGATTATGTAATGTTTGCATGGGGAAACTGTCAGGCCGGGGACCGATTGGTTATGGAGAGAAAACTGAAGCGTTTTCCCACAGAAGAAGATTTAAGCACATACTTTACACCAGGAGTAAGATTTTTCTTCCGGTATGATGAAATTGTAAAACATCCAAATGCAACATTTGAGGGCGTATTACCACTAAAGATTAAGGAAGAAGTAAAATTGTCTGATTGGGTTGATACTATTATTATACCATCGGCTGAAAGAGCAGTGTTTGAAGCAATCATTCCATATGATTTGGAGAGTAGGACATTTTATTTAGACAATGATTGTACGGACATATGGGAATGGTCAGAAAAGGTATATGAGTTTGTGAAAAGCCGAGAACATTGAAAATGTATCTAGGATTAGTTTGATTTTGTTAAAATGCATCCCAAAAGTAAAAAAAGCTCAGAGGGATGACTTTGAAACGGAATTAAAGGAGAAATATTGGGAGGAGACATGCAAATGAGTGATAAAATACGTATTGAGGAAATCCCAGTTAGCAAGATAGATGATTTTTGGAAAATCCATATTAAGTATCTCGTTGATGACGACATCATAAGTGACGAGGAGGACATAGCTTATTTTTCAGGAGAAGAGTATCGTGGAATTCTAAAGGCACATATGGAGCGAGCTGTTGATAAGCATCATATGATTTATTTTGTGAGCGAAGAAAAGAAGATAGGAGCTGCACAATATAACACATACTCAAGTGAAGATGGTAAGTGTTTTATTCTGGATTTTTGGGTGTTTCCGGAATTTAGGAATAAGGGATTGGGCCATGAATGCTTTAAGGCATTAGAGATATATACGAAGCAGGATGGTGCGGAGTACTATGAAATCAACAGTACGAAAGAAGATTCAGTACGATTCTGGAAAACTCTTGGATTTGTAGAAAATGGAAAAGATGAGTATGATATGCCACTGTACATAAAGAAAATGGAGGGGTAAATGCATTTCGTAAATGCGAAGGGGATACTAACTACAAATAATGGTCGCTGCGGTATGAATATATATCGCGGGTGCACACATGGCTGTATTTATTGCGATAGCAGAAGCAAATGCTATCAGTTTACCCATGCCTTCGAGGATATTGAGGTGAAGCAGAATGCCCCAGAGCTTTTAGAGACAGCTCTTAAATCAAAAAGAAAGAAATGTATGATTGGCACAGGCTCCATGTCTGACCCGTATATGCACTGTGAAGAGCAGCTAAAGCTTACAAGACAGTGCTTAGAAATCATTTCAAGATATGAATTTGGCATAGCTATTCAGACCAAGTCAGACAGGATTCTTAGAGATATTGATTTGCTGGATGAAATCAATCAAAAGGCAAAGACTGTAGTGCAGATGACATTGACTACTTATGACGATGACCTGTGCGCTATCCTAGAACCAAATGTCTGCAACACGAAACGGAGAATACAGGTGTTAGAGGAGATGCAAAAGCGTGGAATTCCAACAGTGGTTTGGCTGACACCAATTCTTCCATTTATAAATGACACAGAAGAAAACGTAAATGCGATACTTGAGGATTGCATCCGAGTGGGTGTGAAGGGCATTATATGTTTTGATATGGGAGTTACTCTTAGGGAAGGCGACAGGGAATATTATTATGAAGCTTTGGATAAAAAATTCCCAGGATTGAAAGAAAAATACATCGAGACTTACGGCAATTTTTATAATGTTCCAAGCCCTAACAGCCACAAGCTAATGCGACTTTTTGAGGATACCTGCAAAGCTCATAACATCCTTTATAAACCTGATGATTGCTTTAATTATCTGAATGATTTGCCTGAGAGATATGAACAGCTGACACTAGATTTGATATAATCAATTGCAGGGCAGGCTCAAGAGTTTGCATATGGAAGAGGAGATTATACTGAATGAAACTGACACCAAGTTGTGCAAAATGCATGTATGATAGACAACAGCTAAAGACTGATGACAAGGAATATTTAAAAGAGGTTAAAAATATACTTGATAATCGTGATGAAAATGCATGTAGTGCAGAGATGAATTTTGCATTTAATAAGGCATATGAAAAATACATTGGATCAATGCCTAGTTTTAGAGACATCAATAAAAAATATAATGATTTAGTACTTTCCATGGAACAGGGCTTAGAAGAGAAAATAGAAGCAAGCGATAATCCGCTTGCTACTGCTCTTGTGATGGCTCGAATTGGAAACTACATCGATTTTGGTGTGATGCAGGATGTAGATGAAACTACATTTTTAGAGTTATTCAACGACACAGATATGAGAGCTGATGAACAGGCAACATTTGATTCCTTTTGCAATCAGTGCAGCAGTGGAAAATCATTTTTACTTCTTACAGATAATTGTGGAGAGATTGTGCTGGATAAACTTTTCCTTCGCCAGCTAAAAAAACATTTTTCCAATCTGAACATAACAGTTATGGTTCGAGGTGGCGAAGCTTATAATGATGCCACAATGGAAGATGCAAAATATGTTGGTTTGACAGATGAATTTACCGTAATTACAAATGGTGAGAAGATTGCAGGAACTGTCTATAAAAGGCTTCCAGAGCATGCGAAAAAAGCAATAGATAATGCAGATGTTATCCTGTCAAAGGGGCAGGCAAATTATGAATCCTTTGCAGGGGAAGGGCATCATGCGTTTTTTACATTCTTATGCAAATGTGATTTATTTGTAAATCGATTTAATGTACCAAGGCTTACAGGAATGTTTGTGGAAGAAGTATAAGCACCGGAAGATGTTGAAAAGCTTCAATTTCCATCCAGGTTCTCACACAGGTCAGGGGTGTATTGGCATGGATGCGGTAAAAGCAGATTGGGGGGCGAGTTATGACAAAAAAATTGTTGATTTCCGCACTGATTAAATTTTTCGCTGGAGTAATATTAGTGGGATTATTGCTATTTCCTGCGGCTGGAAGCTTTGACTTTTGGCAGGCGTGGCTTTTTATGACAGTGCTTTTTATCCCTATGTTTGTAGCCGGTTTGATTTTGATGAAGAAGAATCCATCTCTTTTGCGAAAGCGACTTAACGCAAAGGAGGAACAGTTAGAGCAAAAAGAGGTGGTTTTGTTTAGCGGTTTGATGTTTTTATCTTCATTCATAATTGCAGGTTTAAATTTCAGATTTTCGTGGCTAGTGCTTCCTGCGTGGGTGACGATTTTAGGCACTGTGCTGTTTCTTTTAGCCTATGCGCTGTATGCCGAAGTACTTAGGGAAAATGAATATCTTTCAAGAACTATTGAGGTTCAGGAAGGTCAAAAGGTGGTAGACACAGGCCTTTATGGAATCGTCCGTCATCCTATGTATATGGCAACAGTTCTGTTATTCTTATCTATGCCAATCATTCTAGGCTCAATATTTTCATTTGTTATAATGCTTGTATATCTTCCAATCATTGCAAAGCGCATTCGAAACGAGGAACAGGTACTTGAAGAGGGACTCGCTGGATACAAGCAGTACAAAGAGCAGGTAAAATATAGGATTATTCCATTTGTGTGGTAAAAGGGGGATTTATAGATGAAAACCAGAGAAGAAGCGTTAAGCTACGGCCTTACATTTCCATATACATATCAGGAAGCGCCATTTCACGACCCGAACTGGCAGCTAGTCAGAGTTAAGCCTAGCAAAAAGGCCTTTCTATGGTCCTACGAAAAAGATGGGCAGATTTGCTTGAATTTGAAATGCGACCCGGAGTGGCGTGATTTCTGGCGGCGTACTTATGATGCCGTACTTCCAGGCTATCATCAGAACAAAGAGCATTGGAACACTATAATTTTAGATGGCAGTATTCCTGATGAAGATGTAAAACGCATGATTGCAGAAAGCTATGACCTGGTAACAGATTCTCCCACAAAACGTATATACGAAGCAGTAAAGCGTATTCCACAGGGCAAGGTTGCTACCTACGGACAGGTGGCAGCCATGGCAGGCAATCCTAAAATGAGCCGAGCTGTTGGGAATGCCCTGCACAAAAATCCAGATTTTGAAAACATTCCTTGCTATCGAGTAGTAAATTCCAAAGGCGAGCTGGCTGGCGAGTATGTGTTTGGCGGAGCTTGGGCCCAGAAGGAGCTTTTGGAGGCTGATGGAATCGTTGTCCAAAATGGAAAAGTAGATTTGGATAAGTATGGAATGGAAATTGAATAAATTTCAAAAAAAGCTGTTGACCTTGCCCTTGGGGCAGCCCTTAACATATGAGCTAACAAGAAAACACATAAGAAATGGAGGGCATTATGAAAGAAAAAATGATTAATTTTATACCAAAATTATTGGATTAATCCCTAATCCATGATAAACTTATAGGCATTAATTAAATACATTTTTAGAAGAAGGAAATTATGAGGAAATTAGGATTCAGTAACGAAAAATACACTGAGATGCAGTCAAAGAATATTAGAGAGCGCATCGACCAGTTTGGTGGAAAGCTTTATCTTGAGTTTGGTGGAAAGCTTTTTGATGATTATCATGCATCAAGAGTTTTGCCTGGATTTAAGCCAGATGCAAAAATCACTATGTTAAAAGAGCTTGCAGACAAAACAGAAATCGTAATTGCCATCAAGGCAGGAGATATTGAGAAGAACAAGGTTCGTGGGGATATTGGTATCACTTACGACATGGATCTTCTCAGGCTTATCGATGCTTTTACAAGCTATGGTTTGTATGTAGGTTCTGTTGTACTTACTCAGTTTGCAGAGCAGCCTTCGGCCGTAGCATACGAGAAGAAGCTTAAGGCACTAGGCCTTAAGGTATTCAGACACTACATCATTCCAGGGTACCCATCAAACATTCCATACATAGTATCCGATGAAGGCTTTGGAAAGAACGATTATATCGAAACAACCAGGCCGCTAGTAGTTGTTACAGCACCAGGGCCAGGAAGTGGAAAGATGGCCACATGCCTTTCTCAGCTTTATCATGAGTCTAAGCGTGGGGTTAAGGCTGGTTACGCCAAATTCGAAACATTCCCAATATGGAATCTGTCATTAAATCATCCTGTAAATCTTGCTTATGAGGCAGCAACAGCAGATTTAAATGATGTGAATATGATTGATCCATTCCATCTTGATGCCTATGGAGAGACTGTTGTTAACTACAACCGTGATGTAGAAGTATTCCCAGTACTTAAGACTATGTTTGAAAAAATTTCAGGAGAATCTCCTTATAAATCACCTACAGATATGGGTGTAAATATGGCTGGTAATGCAATTATTGATGACGATGTGTGCCGCAATGCATCTAACCAGGAAATCATCCGTCGCTATTATGAGGCTATAGTTGCAAAGCGTAAGGGAGATGGTAGTGATTCTGCTATTCAGAAGCTAGAGCTTCTTATGGAAAAGGCTGGTATCTCACCAGCAGATAGATTAGTTGTTTCAGCTGCAAATATTAAAGCTGAACAAACAGGTGTACCATGTGCTGCAATGGAGCTTTCAGATGGTCAAATCATTACAGGCAAAACATCTCAGATGTTAGGTGCTTCATCAGCTATGATTCTTAATGCGTTAAAATATCTGGCAGGAATACCAGATGAAGTAAAGCTGATTTCGCCAGAAGTGCTTACACCAATTATGAACCTTAAGACACAGCATTTGGGAGATCACAATCCACACCTTCATTTGAATGAGCTTTTGATTGCTCTTTCTATGGAATCTATAAGCAATGAAAATGCAAAGAAGGCATACGATTGCATCCCACAGATGGATGGTGCAGAGGTACATTCCTCAGTTATTCTTTCTTCAGTGGATGT
>SVER01000062.1 GCA_015057315.1 Pseudobutyrivibrio ruminis
TAGTAATATGTTGCAAATAAAGCCAGCAATACAATTAATACACATAAGAGGATTTTTTCTATAGTGTACATATGAGGTTTATAAAGCTCAGGTGCATCAGAATTTGCAATCATATAAAGTATATTCTTAGTAGCCTGACGCATAGCCTGCTGACCTGAGACTGAATTAACAAGTTCATCAGATAACGGATTAAGAAGTCCATAGCTAAGCTGGAAATCATTTCCTGCAAGGGTTGCCCTATTTATATCCTCTGTTGTACAAGCCATTACACAGTCTGTTATGACAGCTCCCTTAAAGCCCCATTCATCGCGCAAAACTGTCTTGAGAAGTGCTGCGCTTTCTGCTGTTGGAGTTGTTCCAATTCTATTGAAGGATGACATGATACCTGTTGCTCCACCCATTTTGATTGCAACTTCAAATCCCTTTAGATAGACTTCACGCATTGCCTGTTCATTAAGCCATGTTAACAATCCACCGTGGTCACGGTTTGTTTCCTGGTCATTCACTGCAAAATGTTTAAAGTAGCAATAGGTTCCAGCTTCCTTTATTCCAGTCATCTCGTTTCCAGCCATGATTCCTGAAAGATAACCATCTTCAGAATAATACTCATAATTTCTGCCTGAGAAAGGACTTCTGTGAATATTTGCTGCAGGGCCATATATTCCTGCCACACCATAGACCTTTGCTTCATTTCCATAAACTACACCTTTTTCATAAGCAAGCTCGCCATTCCAAGTAGCGGCAAGCATGGCCTGATTGGTATACATATTTCCTTTTATACCAGCAAATGCTTTGGCCATTAAATTGTTAATACCATTTGGGCCATCGCATTCAAGATACTTAGCTTTTCCAATACTCTTTATAGCTACAGTCTGCCATCCACCAGACTCAATCAGCAGCTTCATTTCATCCTTTGATATTTGATCTAGCAAATCCTCCCACTTGCTATCATCATAATCAACATCTTTCATATCAGTAAGCTTAAGTCCATTTTTCTTTGTAGACCAGTCTGCTGCAGTTGTGTCCTCTAATTCTACGCTATCATCTGTAAGTCTAGCTACAACATCTTCCGATGCTTCTTCCGATGCAGGCAATGATTCCTTAGGCATTGTACCTTCCCAATCTGCTCTTGACAGATATGTAATATCTTCCCCATTTGAAACATCATCAAACTGGTTTGTAGCAGTGATTAAGTCTGAATCACGTTTTCCATCATTTGAATCATTATATATTTTATCTACATCAATTGTGATTGTTTCTTCTGCAATAACATTATGAGAATCGTTCTGAAGTCTTATGCCATAATCACCAGCTTCAAGTACATATGCTCCGCCTTTAGCTTTGATTCCTGTGTAGTCATATGATGCCATATCCTCGGCTTTAAATGACACCATCACCTTAGTGCTTTCACCAGGCTTTAGTTCCTCAGTCTTTGCAAATCCGCCAAGAACAACTTCGCTCTTTTCGATTCCACCTTCTGTATATGGAGCCTTATAATAAATTTCGACTACATCCTTACCAGCTTTATCACCTGTATTTTTAACAGTTACATTAGCAGTAATAGTATTTCCATCAAATGAAACACCATCCAATGTCTTTTCAAAAGTGGTATAGCTTAAGCCATAACCGAAAGGATATTGAACTGTAGCGTCATAATCTATAAATCCATCAGCTCCTGCTGTTTCGTAAAAACGATATCCTACATAAATCCCCTCTATATATTTCACATAGTGATAAGGATCTACTCCTGTAATTGCGTCACCTGTACCTGCAGCTCCAGCATTATTCGAATAAGATACATTTGTATAATCAAATCCTCCATGGCTGTAATATGTAGGATTTGATTCCATTTCATAAGCAAATGTATCAACTGTTTTAGCAGAAGGATTTGTTGTACCGTTAAGAATATTTCCAAGGGCTACTGTTCCAACTGAACCAAAGCATCCACACCAAAGAGCAGCATCTACATTTTCATCATTAAGGAAGCCTAACTCCATTGCATTGGTAGAATTAATAACAACTACAACAGTGCCAAAATTTTGTTCAATCATATTAAGCATGCTTTCCTCGGCTGAATTAAGCTCTAAGTAATGCTTTCCACTTTCACCGCCATAATAATCAGCCATGTCCTTTGGAAGATCATCACCTTCACCACCAACACGTGATATAACATATATAGCAACATCAGAGAAACGCTTAGCATTATCAATTAATCCTGAAATCTCATCAGCATTGTTTTCGTACAGGCCAAAATCAGTTCCTACAAGGCCCATGTTTTGAGCTTCTTTTGAATTTTCCTGATAAAATGAAATCAGCTCATTATTAAGCTCAAAGCCTGCCTCCTTTAGTCCATCATAAAGGCTAGTATAATTAGTGCCACCAGCACCAGAGCCTGTTCCACCAAATGTTGAATAATATCCTCCTCTTCCGAAAACATTTATTTTAGTTTCATTTGTAAGTGGCAATACATTATTCTTATTCTCCAATAGAATTATTCCTTCACTTGCCTCCTGAAGGGTAATATCCTTTGCCTTTGCTTCTATTTCTTCGTAATCTGAACCTGTTGGTTCCTTTGCAAATACTACATTATCTACTACTCCAAAATATCCCTTAAGGGAAAATAGTACGGCATTACATACTAAGCATATTAACAATAAAAATGAAACTATAACAAAACCTACTTTGCCGGGTTTCTTGATAGTTTTACCATCAACTACTCTTAGCTTTGCCTTTCTTTTTTCTTCTCTTGTCATATGAACCTCCTCATGTATTATCATTCCCCACCCTGTGGGCATTTCATTTTCTGATTCTAATTTAACATGTTTTAGTATGAAAAAAAGCGATTTGGCAATTGTGGTTTTTACTTTGGCAGATTTGGTCTTTAGAATATAGCCATCTAAGAAATATCTTTGATATAATTACATTTAAGGAGGCGGATTATGAATATTGCTGTTGTAGATGATAATTTAAATGATAGAAAAATGATTCTAGATTATCTTTCCCAATTTTTCAATGAATCTGGGGAAGATTATACTACCAGTACTTTTGAAGATGGTGTTTCTTTTTTAAAAGACTATTCATTTTCATACGATTTCATAATATTTGATATAGACATGCCTCAAATGAGTGGCATTGATACTGCTAAAGAATTGCGCAAAAAAGATTCAAATGTAACTATCATGTTTGTTACCAACATGCCACAATATGCCTTGGAAGGTTATTCTGTTGAAGCAGTGGACTATGTTCTTAAGCCTCTGTCCTATCCAGATTTTCGTCTTAAAATGAAAAAGGCAACCAGATATATTCTGCGTAACTCAGTAAAAAAGGTAACCATAAATACCACCGAGGAAGGCTTAATTACAGTAGACTCCTCAGACATATATTATGTAGAGTCCAAGCTTCACTATATTTATTATCACACCAAAAAAGGCATATATAAAATGCGTGCAAAGCTCACCGAAGTAGAAGACATTTTACTCCCCTATCATTTTGCCAGAAGTGGCGGCAGCTTTTTAATAAATCTTGCTTATCTTGAAAAAATAGATGGCAACGAAATTGTTATCGCAGGGGAAACTTTACCTTTGTCTCGTAGAATGAAAGCCTCACTTATGAGTGCATTCACCAAATACATTGGAGGAATCTAAATGATATCATTTTCAGTATATGCATTTGAAGAGATGCGACTGCCAATGGAACTTTTAGCAGCGATGCTTATATTCTTGTACCCTTTTGCAGATAAGAAGCCACATTTTATCCCAAAAGCAATCATTGGATATATAGTGCCAACTTTACTTTCGCTATTATATTTTGTTATTTTTGGAATAAATAAGGAAACCCCTAGACTGCAAATTCTAATTGCATTTTGGTATCTATTATTTGCATTAATTGCTCCAATTTATGGCCGCCTATGTTTCTACATTTCTGTAAGTGATGCTTTTTTGTTTGGCGGTTTAGCCTTTGCATTGCAAAATATCGTATATAATGTATTTCATATATACATATCATCAAGATTATTTCCGTATATACGGAGTACATTGATTGTATATATTATTTGCACTGCCATTTTTACATGTATCATCTACTATATTGTATACAAATTGTATCGCTCAATTCTGAATGCCAGTAATGGAATTATCTTTGAAGATAATTTCAAAAGCATATTAACCTATTCAATTATATTTATTTTAATCTACTCCATTTTAATTTTTTATCAAGTAATTCTAAAGCAGGGATATTCTGCATTTGACCAGTTTGCCTGGTCTACAGGCTCTTTTATTAGCTTACTTATTTTACTTGTGCAGTACAATGCAATTAGCGCAATGATTTACTCTGAAAAAACACAGATAATGGAAAATATGATTAGAAACAGCGAGCACTATTATGAGCTTTCAAAGGAACACATTGCCATTATAAATAGAAAATGTCATGATCTTAAACATCAACTGAAGGTGCTTAGAACTGTAAGTGAAGATGAAAAGGATGCCTATATCTCAGAGGCAGAAAAAAGCATCATATTTTATCAGGATTTGATATACACAGATAATGAGGCTCTAAATACTATATTAGCGGAAAAAGGCCTTTTCTGCCGTGAAAAAGGAATCGATTTTAATTGCTCAGTTGATAATGTTGATTTATCTTTTATTCGCGTATCCGATTTATATGCTTTACTTGGAAATGCTATTGATAATGCAATCGAATATACAACTAAACAGACTGATGAAAAGTTGCGTTCTATCAGTCTTAGAATAAGTATAAATAATGATTTTGTTGGTATCCAGATATCAAATCCTTTATCTTACGAAGACAATAATAAGCTATCTAATATAGATGGTAGGGATATAATTACAACTAAATCTGACAAGCTCAATCACGGTTTCGGCCTAAAAAGCATTGAATATCTTTCCCAAAAATATAATGGAAATATGGAATACTTTGCCTATGATGGAGTGTTTACTTTGCAGATTATATTCCTATTACCAGACATAACAATAACCTAAGCTCCTTCAGCCCTGCAACTTCAAACCAATAGCACATTCTTTAGGACCATCCACTCCATTAATCCTCTCATCATAAAAAATACGCATTTATATATTATCATGAAAGTGTGTGGTCTATTATTTATGAGGGATTACTATGGCAAAAAGAAGAGGTCTAAAGAAAAAACTGATAAGCTTATATGTATTACTGGTTATATCAGTGTCCATATTGACGGGAATTAGTTCTTACACCATTCAGATGAGCGTGTACATGGCTCAATCTGAGGAAAAATTACAAAACACTGTGGCCTACTTAGCTGATGTTTTGGCTAAGCAGGGCGATGAATTCATTGCATTTCAGGAATTATTCTTAGAAGTATCCGATAATGTATATGTTCCTATGGATTATGACGGTGACTATATTGACGCAAAAAACGAGTTCTTCGATAAATTCAGCACGGAATATCCTGGCAAAGTTATTGGAAAAGATATAGCTTACTCAGATTTATCCGAAGAATTAAAAGTATTATTTGTTACTTACAAACACAAATATCTGTATCATATTTTCCAATCTACATCAAAAAAATATGACATTATATATACTTATTACATGGTCCCTGCTGGCGACTACTATATGTATTATATACTTGATCCTGTACCTAGCTCCCAGGTAATAGATGGTACAGAGTACATGATATTAAATGACAAAGTGCCTGAACCCATCGAAGAACACGAGCATATGTGGGCTGCATGGGACACTGGAGAGTTTACCCCAGGCTTCGACGAATATGATAACCAGTATGGTAAAACCTATGCCTGCTACTATCCTCTGTTGATGGATGGCAAAAAGATGGGTGTTGTTGGCGCCGATATTGAGATTGCCACTGTTAATAAAATTATTGTAGAAAATACTATACAACAGATTTTATACATGGCTCTCCTTGTCAGTGTCTTCGGCGGACTATTAACATTTTTACTTCACAAATTCTATATTGAACGTTTGCTGAAACTTGAAAAGTCCATTGAAGATTTTGCCCTTACAAAGGATTTATCAATTGCTAAAAAGATAAAAAATGAGATAAATGGCAATGATGAAATACATGACTTAGCTGATGAAACTTCAAACATGATAGAATCTATTTGTGAATATGTAGATAGCCTTTCAGAGGCTAACGAAAAGATTAGATTCGCCAATGAGCTTGCTAATAAAGATACCTTAACCGGCATTAGAAACAAAACCGCCTACGACAATGAAGTACAAAAGATAGAATTCCAAATTGCCCAAGAGAATTTCGATAAGTTTGGAATCGCCATGGTCGATTTAAACTACCTAAAGCTTATCAATGATAACTTCGGTCATGACAAAGGTAACATTGCAATTAAAAAGATATGTAATATTGTCTGCGTAACCTTTAAACACTCTCCTGTCTTTAGGATTGGTGGTGATGAATTTGTTGTTATTCTTGAAAATGATGATTACGACAACATCCATACCCTAATTAAACAGTTTAGAGACACCCTTAATGATATATCAATGGATGAAACTTTAGAACCATGGGAAAAGGTATCCGCTGCCATTGGATGGACCATGTTTGACAAGCAAACAGACTTGGGCGTACAAAACGTATTTAAACGAGCCGACAATCTTATGTACGAAGATAAAAAGAATATGAAAGCAACTAGAAATTAAGTTAGTAAAGGGGCTGCAACCGCAGCCCCTTAAATCTATTCTACATCCTGCAACGCAGCGAAGTCTTCCTCTCCTGTTCTAAATCCCTGGAAAAGACTGGCTAAATATCAGACATTAATATGTTTCTAAATTCTTTTAACCCAGCCACTTCACCGGCTGCAACCATCTGTGCACCGATGTTACCAAGGGCTGTGGCCTCGGAAGGACCTGCAATTACTGTCTTTCCGATGGTTTCAGCTGTGAGCTTATTCAAATAACCAGCCTTTGAGCCACCGCCAACTACGTTGATTATATCAAAGTGTTTGCCTGTGATAGTCTCTACCTCATCGCAAGCCTTTCTATAACAGATTGCAAGTGACTGGTAGATGACCTTTGCAAGCTCACCTGGTGTTTCAGGAACCTTTTGTCCTTGATTTTTACAGTAATCCTTTACTGCATTAATCATAGAAGCAGGTGCCAAGAAAACTTCAGCATTTGCATCCACTATAGAATCTATATCTGCCTGCTCTGCCAAATTACAAAGCTCAGCAAAAGAATACTCCTGCCCTGCTGCAATCAGCTCATTTCTTACAGACTGAATCATCCAAAGTCCCATGATGTTTTTAAGGAAACGGAATCTACCATCATATCCACCTTCATTTGTGAAATTAGCTTCCATAGCTTCCTTAGTACAAATTGCTTGCATATTTTCACTGCCAAGAAGTGACCATGTTCCTGATGAAATATAAAGTACATTATCGGATGTGTTTGGAACTGCAAATACAGCTGATGCGGTGTCATGAGTAGGTGGAAGTACAACTTTGCAGTCGAATCCCACTGCTGCCTTTACTGAATCTGAAAATGCGCCAATGAATGTGCCAGGCTGCTTAATCTCACCAAACAAATCTTTGTTAAACCCTAACATCTCAATTAACTCATAATCCCAGCTCTTAGTATCAGGATTGAGGAGCTGAGTTGTAGAGCAATTGGTGTATTCATTCGACTTAACACCAGTCAGTAAATAGTGGAGATAATCTGGAACCATCAAAAAGTTTTTTGCCCCATCCAAATAACCATCCTTTTTATCTGCCATAAGCTGATATATGGTATTGAAAATAGCCTTTTGAATTCCAGTGCGCTCATATAGTTTATCCTGAGGAATGATTTTATAAACCTCTTCGTCCATCCCTGCAGTTCTGCTGTCACGATATCCAAAGCATGGTCTAACCACATTATCATTTTCATCTAATAGAACATAGTCTACAGCCCATGTATCAATTCCCATTGAAACAGGGATTTTTCCAAGCTCTTTACATTTCTTTAAGCCAATAATTATCTGTCTAAAAAGCTCATCAATATTCCATCTCTTATGTCCATCAATTTCTACCATTCCATTAGAGAAGCGATGTATTTCCTCTAAAATCACCTTGCCATCTTCAAGATGGGCAAGCATATGCCTGCCCGAAGATGCCCCAATATCTACTGCTAAATAGTAATTTGCCATTATCTTTCTCCAATAATATCACTCTTCTTTTCGTATAAGCACTCTTCATTAATCTGAACACCAAATGGTGCATTAAGTGCTCTGAACTCATCTGGCTGGATTGTCTGGCGCTTCTTGTTTGTCATAGAAAGAACCTTTACAAGTACCTCTGCTGCCTTCTCCACTGTATGCATAAGACCAAATGCAATGTCAAAATCAGTACCGCATACAAACATTCCGTGATGAGCCCAAACAGCTACATCCTTTGTTGCCATGATTTCAGATGTTGCAACTGCAATATCTCTTCCGCCTGGAACCATCCAAGGCACTACGCCGATTCCCTGAGAGAATACGATTGGGCACTCTGTAGCCATCTCCCAGATTTCTCTTGTGAAGATTTCATCCTCAAGTGGAAGAACATATGTAAGTGCAATAACATTTGTTGGGTGGCAATGATATACTACACGTATTTCGGCATCTCTCTTTTTGCAAACCTCAAGGTTCATAAGGTGAGATGGAAGCTCTGATGTTGGTCTACCACCATTTACAAATCCCCACACGATTCTATATTTGCTACCAGTCTCATCTACTTCTATGATTCCGATAGAATCAGTTGGATCGATAACTACATTTCTGAAATATTTTCCTGAGCCTGTAACAAGGAAATACTCTCCTGCTAAATCCTTAACTTCTGTTCCAATTTCTCTCCAATCCCCTGGGTTGAACTCCTCTTTTACACTTTCAACTTCCTCAGGCTTAATTCTATAAGAAAGGTTTCCGCCATTGCGCTCATGCCAGCCCTGCTCCCAACCGTCATTTGCCATTCTCATAAAACCTTCTACAAACTTTGCTTCTAATACTTTCATTTCTATTTCTCCTCTATCTAACTACTACTTCAACTGGTACATTAAATACCTTTGCAACTTTTTTGATTGTTTCAATATGGTGACCTACAGCTGCACCAAAATGATGTGTAGGGCCTGTCTCGCTCCATCTGGTTACAAACTCTGCAGCACTACAACTGAATCTTGTACGCATCATTGTGTCACCGTTCTGAAGAATCTTTCCTTCTTCGTTAACACCCTCAGCAACCACGAATTTGAAGTGGCCTTCACCATCCTGTGTAATGCCAAGGTAAGTGATAGGTCCTGTAGGTGGATAGAACTGTGTAAGATATCCGCCGCCGGTCTTGCCATGGAATACATCCATCATCTTCATAGTTGGCTTCTTAGCCTGAGAGATGGCTGCATCCCCAGAACCAGAATGTCCAATAAGAGTCACATCATCATTGAAATCGATAGTGTACATTTCTGCCAGCTGACCTGTGCCAGAGATAGTCTTCAAAATGCTCATTGCCATAGCAACCTTCATATCTCCTTCAACAGCACAAGCTGTCCCCTGCTTTATTAACATTGAGAAGGCTGGAATAAGAAGACTATCCACCTTGCCGGCAATTCCCTTTGCAAATCCATCATAGTGAGATGCTACAAGACCAAGCTGCTCATCCTTAACCCACTGCTCAAAGGCAACAACATACTTTGCCATCTCCCAAACCTTATCTACATCACCGCCACCTACGATATCAAATGTATCAAGGATGTCCTCAGCCTTTGCTTTAATAACGGCCTCATCAGTAATATCATCTGCAATAGCCCAAATCTTTTCCCAGTCAAACTGCTTTGTGTAAAGCCCCATTCTTCTGTAGAGATTTGACTCATCGATATATAAATCCATCATGCCAGGATATGGTCTTCCAATCTGAGCAATGTTTGTATCTCTAAAACGACGTCGACAATTTGCTGCAAGACACCACTCATTTATTTCTCTTGCGACATTTTCATCGCCACCTTCAACCACACCTGTGATTACTGCGCTACGCTTACCATAGCGATTAAGATCTGCCACCATTTCACCAACTGCACCACAGGCATAGGCTTCTCCAAGCCACTCTGCTGTGCCAGCTGTATCGTAATCAAGTGCCTTAAGCTTCTGCACATTTACAAGGACTACAGGAACATCCAAATCCTTTACCGCTGGAAGCATGTTGTAGCTTGTCGCATATGTGAGAAGTTGCATGAAAACTAAATCTACATCCGCTGCTCTAAACTTGTCTCCTGCAGCCTGTGACTGCTCTTTTGTTGTAACCACACCGCCATCAATTATTTCTACAGTGTCTGGAATTGACTTTTTAAAATCCTCAAACTGCTTATCAAATTCTGGTACCAACGATGGAAACTGTGGTAAATATGCGCCAAGGGCGATAGAAAATACACCCACTCTTGCTTTTGTTTCTACTAACATTTCACTCCTCCTAGAACTTTATTTGCTCTTTGTTTAAGCCTATAATATAATGATTTCATCAGTGTAACTAGAACAGTATATTTTATATTTTGGAACTTTATTTGACATTATGAGAAATGATATTTATGATCTTTTAAACCGAATAACAGACGAGGAGAAAATGATTCTTGAAGGGGATGCCAGCATCAGAAAAGAGCTGTATACCTCTGAGGATGAATTTGTAATAGATTCGGGAAAGCTTTTGGCCCAGGGCAAGCTAATCGATATTCGTCCTCATACCCGATTTGCATATTTCCCTACACACAGACACAACTACATAGAAATGGTTTGTATGCTAAAGGGCCATTTAACAACTCATTTTGTGGATGGTGAAACTTTAACTTTACATGAAGGGGATATTTTGCTTTTGAACAGACACGCAAGACATGATATAGAGCCATGTGGCAAAGATGATATTGCTATTAACTTTATTATTCTTCC
>SVER01000008.1 GCA_015057315.1 Pseudobutyrivibrio ruminis
ACCAACAGAAGTAGTCGAAGAGGCGAAAGTTGATACATCGGGCGACGACGATGTTATAGTCGATGATGTACCAGAAGAAGAAACCGAAGAGACTACTGAGGTAAGTGAGCCTGAAGAAATTACGGGTCTCGTAGAAGAAACAGGCGATGAGAGTGCTAATGAAGAAGCATTAGTAGTCGAGGAAGATGCAGAAGAGCAGAAGGTAGTAAAAGCAATAGCAGAAGATGATGACTTAACTGTAAATGTTACAGTTAATTTAGATGGTGGTACAATAGGTGAAAGTGCTGATACTTCTATAGCGATTACTGCATCTGGAAAGATGGGTTCAGGAGATACAGATGTTTCTTATGCTACTGAATTAACAGAAGGTTTAGCTGGTTTAGTAAAATCTGGCTACACAATGAAGGGTGTGTATCTTTCTAGTGATTCAGATAAGAACTTAATTGCTACAGAAGATCAAAAAGAAAAGTTTTTAGCAAGTGACGAAAGTACATCAAAGGATGTTGCACTTACAGTACTTTGGGCACCTAATAAGGTTAACTTTACTTATGTTGCAGGTGATGGCACAGGTGACATGGCGGCAGGTGAGGTTACCTATGAGGGTACAAAAAAATTCCCAACTTGTAGTTTTACAGCACCATCTGGTAAAGAATTTGACAAGTGGGAAGTTGATGGCGTTAAGTATGCTGCTGGAGATACAATACCAGAAGAGTGGTTTACTGGTACAGGCGCATCTGATGCCGGAATAAATAAAACTTTAACAGCTACTTGGAAAGCTGTAGAACTTAAGGTTGAGTTCGCTGGATTGACAGCAGAAGAAGATGGTAAGTTCTATAAGGATTATGTATATAATACTGATCTTGAGCCAGCAGTAAAGGTTTCTTATGGCTCAACAGAATATACAAAAGATGTTGATTATACAGTAGCTTATAGAAAGAGTGGAGCTGCAGAAGATGTAACTCACATTAAAGAAGCAGGTACATATACAGTTACAGTTGCACCTAAGGCAGGCGGAACAATGCCTGAAGGTACAACTGCTAAAACATTAGAATTAACTATAAGACCTGCTAAAATTAATACTGTTTCTTTGGATGCAGAAAGCTATAAGCTTTACTACTATACAAAAGCAGAGGTTGAGGCTAGCACAGCTTCTCCTAAGCCAGTTCGTGGTGTTACAGCACATGAGGTTAAGCCTACAATAACTTTCCCTGGCACAGCTGAGACATTGACACCTAGAGGAACAACAGCATCTGCTGATGATGATTATACTGTAGAATATGCAAATAATGATAAGGTTGGAGAGGCTAGTGTTAAGCTAACACTTGTAAATCCTAACTATGTATTTGTAGTAGGCGAAGGAGAAACAGCTACAACAGCAGATTCTATTACAAAAGAATTTAGTATTGATGAAGGCACTGAGACTGGTTATAATGTAGAGCCTTCTGAAAATACAAAAGCTACAATCAGCAATACAGAAAGCAAGCCAGGTAAAGCTGTTAAGTATGGAAAGATTTGTGGCAAGAAGGTTGAAGAGGATATCCCAGCAATTGCGCTGAATACAATTCAGTTAAAGATTGCAAAGACATCTGAAGCTTATTTACCAAATGGAAAGATGGAAGATTTCCTTGAGCCTTTTAAGGATACAAAAGGAAATGCTGATGTTATAGCGGAGTTCGACTTTGATAAGGAACTCACTGCTGAAGGTGCAAAGCTTACTCTTACAGCAAAAGAAGATAGCAACTTATATGAAGGCTCATATGAGTATTCTTATAAGTTTGTAGACGAAGAGTGCACAGAGCATACATGGGTACGCAAGGTTATTCCTGCTACATTCGAGGCTGATGGTGCTTGGTGGTATGAGTGCTCAGCATGTGGTGAGAGAGCTACAGCTGATGATCGCGATGAGATTAAAAAACAACTTGGTTTAGACGAATTGACAGTTGTTTCAGGCACTATTGCTAAGCTTGATGCAACTAAGATTTCATTCTGGATTCACAATAATCCTGATCAGTTGCACAATTACTCTGATGGATTTAACTTCAATGTAGAAAATGGTCAAGTTAATGGAACTGCATTAAAAGATTTCAAAGTTAACGACTATGGAAAGACTATTTCATTATCAAACGTTAAGTTAGGCAATATTGAACGTACTGCTACAAAGACAAACGAAGATGGTGAAGAGGTAACTGTTGAGAACTTTAAGGTATCCCTTACTAATGCAGCAGCAGGTAAGGATGCAAAGGTTAAGGTTGTATTTGCTGATGATTATCAGAATGGTGATTATGCAGGTGCAACAGCAGAGTGGACATTCAAGGTAGTAGAAGCTCCTGAGCTAGTAGCAATGCCTTATATTAAGACTACTCGTCCAGAAGCAGGCTGGTCTTATGGTAACAAGCTTGAGCTTGCCACAGCTACACCAGGTGCATCAATTTACTACTTCTTCTCAACACCTGCAAGTGGTGAGAATCTAGCAGAAGATCCTGCTGATGCTGATGCCCTTAAAGACCTTATTAAAAATGGTAAGGCTACAAAGTACGAAAGCCCAATTAAGCTTGACAGAGATGCACATGCATTTGTTAAGGAAACAACAGCTAAGTTTGATACAGTAAAACTCAACATGATTGCCGTTAAGGGCGATGGATATTCAGAATTTGTAAAAGAGCCATTGTCTGTAATCAATCCTACAAAGGATTGGGGTGATGTTAATAAAAAAGCTGGTATTGTTGATACAGCTCTAACAGATGCAAGCAAGCTTCCAGATGGCCTTTGGATTTCAGATTGGATGATTGGTAGTCTTGATGATGTATATGGCAAAGGTTTAACATATTCAGGATTTGCTAAAACATTTAAATCACATAATAATTATGATCAAGTAACTGGCGATATTCCAACAAGTGATTATCGTGTATTCTTTAAAAATAAGTTACTGACATATGGTGCTGACTATACTATAAAGATTACAAATAATGTAAATGTTGCTACATCTAGCTCTAAATTACCAACTATTACAATCACTGGTAAGGGTGAGTACGCTGGTGGAACAATTAAGACATTTACAATTAAACCAGAGCAGATTACTCCTTTACATATAGAGGACGATCCAGATACAACTGAGATTAATGAAGAAGAAACAATTTATCCGCCTGTATATTGGGATGGAAAACTTACAGTTACAGAAAACGGAAAGATTCAAAAGCCTAAGTATACAGCCTATAACTATGTTTCTGGTAGAGATGTAAAACTTGCTGAGAATAAAGACTTTACAGTTGATTACTCACAAGTATTAGCATCAGCTACACCAGATGGTGAAGAGGGTTATCCTATTACTATCACTGGTAAGGGCAACTATACTGGAACTATGACAAAATATTTACGCGTAGTTCCAGCAGGACGAAGCCTTGAGAAGGCTAAGCTTACAATTGATACATCAAATGTTAAGTTTGATGGAACAGATCAGATTAACAATCTTATCACAACAGTAACTCTTGGTGACCAGGAGCTTAAGCGTGGTACAGATTATGAAGTATCTGTATATCAGCAGGATGCATGGCTTCGTAATTCAAGAAATTATAATCATTACAGTCAGTTATATTCAAATGGTAAGTATACTGTTAAGATAGAGGCCGCTGATGATAGTGACTTTGCAGGTTCTATCTCAAAGACAGTTAACATTAAGGTTAAGGGAACACCTGCGATTACAACAGCATTACTTGCACCATCTGCAACAAAGGTGCCAAGTAAAGCTACAACAGCAACAGTTGGAGAATACATTGACATTACAGCTACAGCAGGTGGCAAGACTCTTACAGAAGGAGACGACTACGTAGTAGTATTCTCTAATAATAAGAAGGTTGGCACAGCTAAGGCTACAGTATACGGTGTTGGCGCTTATACTGGATCTAAGGCATTTAGCTACAAGATTGAAGCTACAAAGATTACAGCTTCTATGTTTGCTAAGTCTGATGCAGCAGATGAATATGATGGTTCAGTAAAGACTCCAGAAGTTAAGATGTATGTTCCTTCTACGGATGCTGACACAGAAGATAAGTTGCTTGAGGCTAAGTCTGCTACAGCAGGTTCTACAAAGGTTGAAGGCAAGAACTTCATCATTACATATCCTAAGGATATGGTAAATGCTGGAACAAAGAAGATTACTGTTAAGGGTACTGGCGCTTATACAGGTACTGTTACTCTTAAGTATGAAATTAAGAAGGCTAAGACAGCTGACGCACTTACAACAATTACTTCAGGCTTAAAGCTTAGCACTGATACATCAGACTCTGCAGCTCCAGAACAGAGCTATACAAATGCAGGATTTACACCTGAATTCAATAGTTTTGGTGCAGCAAACAGTTATAGTAACTACTCTAAGTGGGTAAAGGATAACTTTACAATCACTTACAAGAAACCTAAGACAGGTTTCGCAGCAGGAAATGAAATCACAGTTACTGTAAAGGGTAAGAAGAACTTTACAAATGATGTAGTAACAGGTGTTTACAAGGTGGCACAGGCAGATATCAGTGGTTTTTCAGCTACAGTTCCTGATATCGTTGAAGCAGCTAAGTTCAATAAGGGACCAGCAGTTTCAATCGTAAATGATGCAAACAAGAAGCTTGCAGCAGGCGAGAAGAAAGATTACGTAGTATCTTACCTATATAATGGAAACAACGGACATGCTAAGTATTCTACAGTAGATGCTAAGGATGCTGTAGTTGCAGGTACAGAGTACATTGCACGTTTCTCAGGTAAGAACGGTTACAAGGGAACAAAGGATGTTGTATTCAAGGCTATGGGCAAGAAGTTTGACCTTAAGAATGCTAAGGTTCAGATTCTTGGAACATACATCTTTGATGAGAAGAATCCAAAGGTTCTCCTTGACAAGGAAAACATTATCGTAACACTTAACGGTGAGAAGCTAGCAGATGCTAACTACGAAATCGTTGAATACACAAAGAACAACACAGTTGGAACAGCAACAGTTAAGTTGCATGGTCTTACAAATGGTAAGACAATTGTAGGTGGTTACAAGACAGCTACATTCAAGATTCAGAAGGCTTCTATGAACTACATGGTAGACTTCAAGGCAGATCTTGATGATAAGGTTACAAAGACACTTACAATTACAGGTAGCACAAAGACACTTTCAAGCAACAAGAAAAACGTATTTACACTTCCTAAGTCAGGCTTCAAGGCAACACTTAAGGGTGCTGATGGAAAGACAGTTAATTACGTTCTTAAGGCTTGGGTAGACAAAGAAGCTGGTAAGACTTATGGACCTGGCGATAGCTTCAAAGATGAATATGCACCAGGTCAGGTTAAGACACTTTATGCTCAGTTTGTACCTGCAAATGCAGATAATAAGCTAACAGTTAAGTTCATGAGCAACGGAACTGGAACAAGCAAGGTTGAGTCTGGTAAGATGACAGATCAGGTTATTAAGCCAGGTGCATCTGCTAAGCTTAAAGCTAATGCATTCAAGATGGATGGATATGTATTTAAGGGTTGGACAACAGCTAAGAATCCTGCACTTAATGCAGAAGTTCAGTACTGGCCTAATGCAAACATTTATAATGGCGGCGAGAAGGCAGTTACATTAGAGCTTTACCCAGTATTTACAGAAAATTACTACACAGTTAAGTACAACTATGCAGGTGGTTCAGCTCCAGCAACATTAAATGAAACACACTACTTGTTCAATACTAAGGAACAGACAATTGCAAAGAACATCCCAGTACGTGAAGGCTACAAGTTCGTAGGCTGGAAGGCTGGAAAGCTTGAGTCTACAGATGATAAGGGATTAAAGATTCCAGCAAGCACAAAGGGTAATCTAACACTTACAGCTAAATGGCAGCCATTACAGTACAAGGTTGACTTCTACAATGGAGCAACAAAGATTAGCAATATTGCATTAGCAGGTCCATACACAGTTGGTAAAGACGCAGTTCTTATGCCAGCAGCACCTGCAGTTGATGGTAAGACATTCTTAGGTTGGGCACGCGCAGACAAGTCTGTAGTTGCACAGTTTAAGGAGGCTAAGTCTTACAAGACACTTGTTCCTACAGCAGCTGAGACACCAGCAACAGGAACAGCAACAGTTAAGCTTTACGCTGTATACTCTACAACACAGCATACAATTACTTATGACCTTAACGGTGCGGATGCTAGATTTACATCACAGGGAGTAAGAAAGTACGCTAAGGCTGATACAGCTGATCTTGTTGATAAGCTAGCAACAGCTTCAAGACCTGGATTTACATTTGAAGGTTGGGCACTTACAGCAGAAGCTACAACAGCTCTTGCATCAGCAGGTCTTAAGGACAAGGATGAAGATTTAACATTATACGCAGTTTGGAAAGCAGCAGCTGAGGATACAATTACACTTGATGCTAATGGCGGTACTATTTCAAAGGCAACTACATTCAAGGTTAAGCTTGGTGAATCTGCAGAAATCCCTGCAGTAAATGGTGATGAAACAGACGCTATTAAGGTAACAAGAGCAAATTATGTATTCCAAGGTTGGGCAACAGCAGAAAATCCAACAAAGGTTGCTTATGGAAATGGAGCTACATTTGTAAACAAGACTGGTGGAGCACAGACCCTATACGCAGTATGGGCACCTGAGAGCTTCGCATTACATCTTGATACAGATGGTGGTATTATTTCTGCCGGATATGTAAGACATAATACATTTAATGTAGAGACTGAAGAATTTGTTCTTCCAACAACAGCTTGGATTAGCAAGGATAATTATACATTTGAAGGTTGGGCAGTTGGAACAAAGAATGATAAGGATGAAATCACTTATGCAACAACTGGCAATGAAAATGTAACTATCACTACAGGTACATCAGGAGAGAAGTACTATAAGGCACTTTGGTCAGCCGACAGCTATACAGTTAGAATTGATCTTGATGGCGGTTCACTTGAAGCAGCAGATTCTACTAAGTGGTCAGACAATGTAGAGTCATATACAGTTGAAACTAAGTCTGACGCAGCAGTTAAGCTTCCTACACCAAAGAAGGCTGCATACACATTTGCTGGATGGCAGCAGATGAAAGGTTCTGAGAAGGTAGGCGAGCTTGCAGAAGAGGTAACTGTAGATCCTAGCACAGCTGCAAATGTAAAATATGTAGCAAGATGGATACCTAACAGCTATACAATTACATTAGATGTAAATGGTGGCGAAATATCAGACAAGTACGTTGCATATACAACAAAAGATCCTAGTTCAGATAAGACGTTTGATATTAAACCAAGCGCAGGAGCTATTTCATACATATTTGGTGCTCCAGTTGAGACTTCAATTACATTACCAGCTGGCCAACAGGTTACAAAGGAACACGCAACATTTGCTGGATGGATTCCAGGCACAAAGGGTACTGATGGAAAGATTACATATTCTGGCGAAGCAGTAGCTTCAGTAGTAATCAATGATGCTGCAAACGCTAAGGATTTATATTTCCAAGCTAAGTGGACAGATGTAGGTAAGGCAGATGTTACATTTAATGCAAACTTTATTGCATCAGGAAAGGAAGCAGCTGATACATCTAAGGAAGAAGTATTTGTAGGTGATGCACTTCCAGCAAATACATGGTCACGCGAAGGCTACACATTCTTAGGATGGAATACAGATAAGGATGCAAAAACAGCCTCAGTAAAGGATAAGGCTGCAAGTACATACGCTTCAGCTACAACATTGTATGCAATTTGGGCAGAGAATACTGTAGTAGTAACATTAAATGGTAATGGTGGTACACTATCGACTGAACAGACTATTACAATCAAGTATTCAGATGCAGCAACTAAAGAGAATCCAATTACAGCAGTAGCTACAAGAGATGGTTACGATTTTGCTAAGTGGAGCACAAAGCGTACAGGTACAGATTCTGATCTTGCAGCAGATGCAAAGATTAAGAATGAAGGTATCTTTGCAGTTCCTAAAGATAAGCAGGTAACTAAGATTACTCTTTATGCTACATGGACAGCCAAGAATCTTACAGCTAAATTAACACTTAATGGTGGTACACTTGATGATAGTATTGTTGAAACAACAGCTACAGCAGGTAAGTATGTAGTTGCTGAGGATAAAGCAACTGCTACTACATCATTTACAGCCGATGCAGCACTTGTTCTTCCTACAGCAATCACAAAGAATGGATATACATTTGGTGGCTGGTATACAGATGAAGAGTGTACAGCAGAAAATAAGATTACAAAGATTGCTAAGGGTACAACAGCAGCAACAACAACTGTATATGCTAAGTGGACAGCTGTAGAGTACACTATTACTTACACATTAGGTGATGAAGCAGTTACTAATAGTAATCCTGAAAAGTATACTGTTGAGACAGATACTATTATATTAGCTGATCCAGTGTGGACTGATCATACATTTACTGGTTGGACAACAGCTGAAGTGACTACACCAACTAAAGCTCTTACAATAGAAAAAGGTTCAACAGGAAACAAGGAGTTCACAGCAAACTGGACAACACCTTAATCGAGTAACTAATTTACTCACACAAACATTGCAACAATCAGGGCGGTTCGCCCCGCCTTGATTGGGGCTTCGGCCCACCATAAAAGGATGGTTCGCCCCATCCGATATATGCATCTTAATGTGCATAAGTCTACAGAAGAGCTCGGCTTCGGCCGGGCTCTTCTCATTGCCTCTCAAGGCATCTATCTGAGCTGCCTTATATATATATGATTAAATATTCCAGTGATGTGATAACATAAAAATGGCAGGGCGTTTTGCCCTGCCAGATTAAGCAACATTATAACATTGTCATATACTTACTAAATTCGCTTTTATCGATTCCTAAAGCTTCCATAGCCTGCTCAGCTGTAAGCTTCATGTTTTTCATGAGGTTTTTGATATTTAAAATAGTGCCTTCCTCACGACCTTCCTCGCGTCCAGCCTCGCGCTCTTCATGTCGAATGATTGCTTCCTCTTCCCATCTTTGCATATATTTTACACCTACTTCCTCGTTGGCCTTCACCTGAGAAACTCGATTCACTATCATATCTAAATTCGGTGAAGAATTGATTTTATCTTCACTTTTATTATATTCAATGAATTTCATTAGCGCAACAAATTCTGGGGAAACATCCTCTGTATTCTTGCCATGAGTGTTAATGAAAATACGCTTGGCTCCGTCATTTAATGAAAGCTCGGGATACTCCCTGCAGACTTCTTCAAATGTGTAAACATACTTGCCAAGTCCGAATAGATCAAATGGTATAATCATAATAATTGTAGTGTTTTTGATGTTGTTAAAGTTGATTTCACTTAACTAATGAGATGTGCTATACAGTAACACATCTCATACGCAAAGATAGCTCAATCATGACACTGGCTAGTAAATCATCTACTTGAGTATCAAATCTCACCATAATTCTAATAGTCATACTCCCTACAGAAGAAATAGGCATAGATTCCGCTGTTAAGAGTATCTATTGTCGCCCTATTTACAAAGTAATACTTTTCAAAGCCCATTTAACAAGCAAAATCCCCAGTTTCCAGTATCATTTTTTATATTAGGGCAAAAGTCATACCTGCCAAAGTGTATATAGCAAGCCAAAACCTATTTTCCGGTATCTTTTTGATTTTTCGGGGAAAAGTCATACTCAATTTTTATATGTGATTAAATGTTCCATTGATGTGATGGCACGAAAAAAGCAGCAGACCATTTTGATCTACTGCTTTCACATGCATTATAAAAAAATATTGTTACTTTTTGAACTGTTGCACTTCTTCTTGAGTAAGCTCAGCTGGAGTCTTTCCATGCTCATCTGCATATCTACTAAGTGCTCTGATATCAATTCCAAAATTCTTTACAGACTGATATGGTGGATACTTTTCGATATACTCAAGAACGGCATTTCTTTTAATACTCTTCTCCATTGTCATCATAGTTGTATACCTCCATTATCGGTACAATCGCCTTCTCCGTTATTTCGAAACGATATGGATGAGGTGGCTCTCCATAAGGAAAAGATCTTGCACCAAACTCTTTGATATAATAGTCTAATAAATCTTTGTCCATAGCTTCTGCAAAAATATAACCATCATATCCATACTCAACAGATTTCTGTCCAGCAAATGCAAGTAAATGTCCACCAACACCTTTAAACTTCTGTTTTCCGTATTCGTAAACATTGTTCTCAGGTGACGTACATGCCCACGCTACATGAACTGCACTATATTCCTTGATATTTTCAATGGCTATTAAGCCTTGAATATCAAATGTGCCTTTTAGCACAAGAGCATATACCTCAATGTTCTCATCAAACTGTGACCAATTACAGTACCATCCTGTTTTAGAGTTAAACTTAGATAATACAGATTTTCTTTTAATTCTGATTATCTCTGTATCATAAATCTCACCTGTTTCAACAAGTTTTAAGCAAGGTGTAAGCTCATCAATCCTAAATGTTATCATTAACTGTATATCCTTTTTACCTAATCATTTATCGGCTTATTTCGCTTTTTTCTCAAGTTAATTATACCAAAAATAAGGCTCCCTGCCAATGAGAAAGCACAATTCCGGGGAAACATCCTCTGTATAACTGTGTCAGGGTAAATTGGGGGAGCTTCATGAACTGGGTATATAGTGTGTGAAAATTGATATATATATACCCAAAATGGCTTGTTATGAGGTTGTTGAAGGTGAACTTGGTATATGCTGTGTGAAGATTGATGTATATATACTTTTTGAGCTGATTTAAGCTGTTTGGGAGGGTGAAAAAGTATATATATGAACAAGTTCACACTATATATACCTTAACAGCGGAATCTATGCCATTTTCTCCCGAAAAAAGGTTTTGAATTGAAATTTATGTTGCCGATATCTCAATAAATTGATATAATCTTTCTGCTTATATTAAGCACAAGGAGGTTATGGAATGAAAAAGGTAATTGGGCTGTTAGCGCCAAGGCTACTTTGCTTGGTGCTTGTTTTTTGTTTAAGCATGCCTTCGGTTGCGTATGCGGCGCCTACGCAACCGGATAATAATATGCAGCTTGATGAGACAAATTCAGCAGAAACAGAAGTCATTGAAGGGCAGAAGCCAGATGATAATAAGTCGGATGATAATAAGGAAGATTCATCTGAGGAGCCTTCGCAGGCTGTTGATAAAGAGCAATCAGAATCGACAATAGAAGAGCCAGCCAAAGAAGATGACAAAGACAAAAATGAAGATAATAAAGAAGATACAGATGAAAATCTAACAGATACTTCCGAGGAAGAGGAGCTTCTAGTAGAAGAGCCAGCTGAAGAGGAGGAGCTTTTAGAGGATGCTAATCATGGTAAGGCCGGTGACAATATCACATGGTCCTATGATGAAAGTACATACACTCTTTCATTTAAAGGAAGTGGCCGTATGTACGACTATAGCTACGGTAATAATCAACAAGCCGGTGATCCATCTAATAGCAATGCACCATGGTACAATTACCATGAAGTAAAGATAAGTTCTAATACATATAGGAATATAAACATAGAGTTCTCGGATGATATTACTTACATAGGTTCTATGAGCTTTGTTAAATTCGGTATTCATTCAATGAAACTACCTGCAAAGCTAACGGGTATTGGTAAATACGCTTTTTCAAATGCGAGAGTAACTACCGGAAAAAACAATCCATTAGTGATACCTGGTACAGTAAAAAAAGTAGACGATTATAGTTTCTATGGTGCTAGTATTTCATACATTGAATTTAAACCAGGCGTAAAGGAAATCGGCAAATCTGCTTTCAGTTGTGCTCACTTTGATGATATTACTTGGAACGATGTATCGATAATAGGTGAAAACGCTTTTTGGTACGCAAGTATACATAATTTTACAGTTCCTGCAAAATGTACACTTGTTAAGTCAGGGGGCTTTGGTAATATCAATGGTGCAAAAAAAGTTACATTTTTAGGCCAGCTCCCAACCTTAGAAAAAGATGCATTTAAGTGGTGTTACGTAAATGCTTTTTACAATCCTAATGAGAAATCCTTTACAAAGGAAGCAATGGATAAAGCCTCTGAAACTTTTGAGGGTGTAACCTGGATTCCAAATGGACAAAAGTTTAGTAATAAGGCTGGTGACAATATCACATGGTCATTCGATGAAAAAACAGATACATTGATTTTTTCAGGCTATGGTGACATGTATGATTATTCTCCAACAAAAGTATATCCATGGAATGACCGTCTAGGGTCATTCAAATCCGTAAAAATGGATGACAGAATTACATCTATTGGTGAGTATGCATTTTATAAGGCTCACATAGGGAAGAGTTTAGTGCTTCCTAAAAAGTTAAAGAAAATTGGAAAATATGCTTTTTATGATGCATATCTATCTGACGTTCAATTCCCCGAATCAGTGGAAGTGATAGATGATATGGCATTCTATAGTGTGGCATATATGAAAAATACCAATTCATTTCCAAAGGGTGTGAAAAGAATTGGTAAAAAGGCTTTTTGGGATACAGACTGGAGTGGAGAAATTAATCTCGATAGCATTGAGAGAATAGAAGACGAGGGACTTTGTTTTGGGCAAAGCAATAAGCACCCCATAATAAACAATCATTTTCCTAATACATTAAAGTACGTAGGAGATCGTGTCTTTTCCAATATTGATGCAAAATACAAAGACACAATATACCCTGATACAATTCAGCATTTAGGTGCTAACTGCTTAGGTTTCTCTGTGGGAACAGAAGGTACATACACTGTTCCAAAAGGACTCACTTCATTGGGTGAAAATTTTATAACAAGCAGTGGCTATACAAAGCTTGTGATAGGTAAACAGGTAAAGCATCTAGGGGCAAGTGCTTTATATTCTAGTAAACTAAAAGAAGTAGTTTTTGAAGGAGATTTTCCTGCCTATGATGGGGCGGTCTTTCATGATTTATATTACGACCAGGTATTAACCGTTTATTATCCTGCAGAAAATGAAACCTGG
This sequence comes from Pseudobutyrivibrio ruminis, assembly GCA_015057315.1. GTDB lineage: Bacteria > Bacillota > Clostridia > Lachnospirales > Lachnospiraceae > Pseudobutyrivibrio > Pseudobutyrivibrio ruminis_D. The sequence goes on from SVER01000008.1 coordinate 12,955, forward strand.
CAGGATGGTATTGCTGATGCAACATATGATGATCGATACATACAGTTTGTTCCAGTGACGAATGGAAAGCCTGTATCTGTGACATTTGTGGGGTATGATGGAAAAACTGTTATCGATAAAGTGCAGGTTACAGCAGGACAGTCAGTGGCAGAGCCATCCGCTAAATTGGCTAATCTTGGAGGCTGGTATACAGAGGCCAAGGTTCAATGTGAATTGACTAAGTGGGATTTTACAAAGCCTGTTAATGCTAATATGAAACTATACGCTGGAAAGAGTTATACTGGCCATCGTGTATATTTTAAATCAAATGGTGGCTCACCTGTGAGCATGCAGACAGTCGCCGATGGTGGCCTTGTAAAAGAGCCAAAAGAACCTACAAAAAACAATGCGCGCTTTGATTATTGGAGTACTAGCAAAGCATTAAATAAGGAATATTATTTTAAGAGTAAAGTAAAATCAGATTTGATTTTATATGCAAAATGGGATAGAAATCATACTAAAATAATTCATCATCTAGACATTGGCGGTTATTCTTCAGGTACAACTACATTATACGGTACAAAAAGCTTAGCTGACCTTTATAAGGATGATATTGCTGATTTGTCCAAAGAATACAAGGCAACCTTTAAGGGGTGGTATTATGATAAGGCATATACAAAGCCGGTTCCTGGCAATTTAGTATTTGACTCAAGTAAGAATGAAAATTATGAAATATATGCAAAATGGGAGAAAACATTCGTTAAGGTAACCCTTAAATATAATGATGGTGTTACAAAAGATAAGGTTGTAACTGTTGCATATAAAGAGTGGCCTAGAAATGGAGAAATGGCGTACCCAAAAAGAAAAGGCTATGAATTTTCAGGTTGGTATGACGACGAAGCATGTACAACCCAAGCTGCTTATGTATTTGAAAGTGATTCGGTTAAATATGGAAAATGGATTCCAAAGAAAAATAGCGTATCATATTATGCTATATTACCAAATGGATACAGTAGGTATCTTGAATATGATTCAATAGAAACAGGAAATAAATTATTTAAATCTGATGAAGAAATAATTAATAAAGTAGGTGCTGATTATGTTGTAGAGGGTTGGTACTTCGATGAAGCATGTACTAAGCCTATTAGCAAATCATACCTTGTTGATGAGAGTGTTAAGGCATATGTAAAGCTGAAATGGAAAACATATACAGTTACCGCTGATCCGAAGAATGGAGAAAAGCCATATACAGCAGAATTAAGCCCAAATGATAAGCTTCCATTTCCAATTCCTAAAAAGGAAGGATATGAATTTAAATATTGGATATATCAGGATTCTACTGATACATCTAAATGGTACTATGTCGATAAACTTACCCGTGGATTGATAGATTCGGGTTGTAAATTGATAGCCTCTTATTCACAGGAGAACATTCACAATACATCAATCAACGTTTCAGGTATCAAGGATTACACATATACTGGTTTTGCAATAACTCAACCAGATTTAACGGTGATGGATGGTAAGATTGTATTAACCCAAGGAGTTGATTACACATTAGCTTACAGTAAAAATGTAAACGCAGGTGATGCTCAGGTTGTGATTAATTTCAAGGGAATGTATTCAGGCAAACAGGTTCACACCTTTAAGATTAAACAGGCTGATTTGGCAGAGGCTCTTAAGGCAAAGACTCTTACCACTAATGAAGCCGATTTAATATATGCCTCAAATGGACGTGTTCAGAAGGCGGCACCTAAGCTGATTCTTAAAACAGGTTCAAAAGCATACACACTTAAGAATACAGTCAATTACACACTTGTTTATCCAAAGACAGATAAAAAGCAGGCTGATTATGATGCCAATGCTTTCAAAGCACCAGGAGCTTACTACATAACTGTTAATGGTAAAGGTAATTTCAAAGGCTCTATCAAGGTTAAACAGGAAATTACAACAGACAGATTAGTGAGCAAAATAGCTATCTCAGGTCTTAAATCTTGTGTTTATACAGGACAACCTATTTGTCCAGATTTTACTGTTAAATATGGCAAGGATATTGTTGCTACATCCAAAGCTGGTGTGTTCCAAAGCGATGTATTGACTGTTGCTTATACAGATAATAAAGAGGTAGGAACAGCTACAATCAAGCTTACAGGAAAAGCTGGCAGTGGCTACAAAGGAACAAAAGCATTTACTTTTAAAATCACTGGAACTTCTATATCAAAAGCCAAGGTGACAGGAATAACAAGTCAGATATTTGATGGTAAAGCAAAAGAGCAGAACGCCTTAATGCTAACAGTTGGCAAGGAAGAACTAAAGAAGGACAAGGATTATACTGTATCTTATTCAAATAATATAAATAAGGGTACTGCAAAAATCCTCATCAGCGGAATAAATGGTTACACAGGCTCTATTACAAAAACATTTACTATAGCTGCTCATGATTTATCCCAGGATGGAACTGTTACGGTAGATGGGACTGCACCATATCTTAAGAAGGGTGCAAAACCAGCAAATATCACTGTTAAGGCCTGTGGTCAGACGCTTGTAAATAACAGAGATTTTACTGTTACATATCTCAACAACAAAAAGGTTGGGGCTGAGGCAACAGTTAAAATTACAGGAAAGGGTAATTACAAGAGCTTGCTTAAAACTACATATAAGGTAGTACAAGGTGATTTTTCTAAATGCAAAGTAGTTGCCAATAATGTTAATTACAAGAATAAAGTTGGAAACTTCCAGACTACAGTTACTGTGTATGATGAGGAAGGTACCAAGCTTGCAGCTGGAGTTGATTATGAAAAAGCGTTTATTTACTCTGCATCATATAGCTCAGCTGCTCTTGACCCAAAGAAAGATAAATGCCAATCTGGCACTCGCTATGTGACTGTAAAGCCAAAGGGAAATTTCTTTAGCGAAGGGGTTGAGGTAAAGGCCTTATATCGAATTTTGCCAAAAAATATTAAGAATATAAGCAATGCCAAATTTACAATTAGAGATTATACATATACTGGCAAGCGGATTGCCCCATATATTCGTAATATAGTAGGAAAATACGGTAAAACTGATCTGACCCCAAGCATAGATTTTGTTGTCTCAGAATATGGCGAAAATACAAAGCTTGGAACGGGTTATGTAATCCTCAAAGGACAAGGTGAATATACTGGTACCAAGAAGGTTACTTTCAAGATTACAAAAAGAGTTGTTAAGCAATAATCGAATTGATTTTATGCCTATTCCATGGTAAAATATCACCTAGTTGTGGCTCCGGGGGAGCGATAGATATGGAGGATATTTTTATATGAATACACTTGGAATTGTACTGCTAGTAATTGCGATTGTTCTTGTAGTTGCTATGGTGGTTTTATATTTTCTTGGCAAGCGTATGCAGACACGCCAGGATGAGCAGAAGGCTCAGATGGATGCTGTTGCACAGCAGGTTTCAATGCTTATCATTGATAAGAAGCGTATGAAGCTTAAGGATGCAGGTCTTCCAGAGGCTGTTGTTGCTAACACACCATGGTATGCTAAGGGGTCTAAGATTCCTGTTGTTAAGGCTAAGGTAGGCCCACAGGTTATGACACTTATCTGTGATGCTCAGATTTTTGACGATATCCCTGTTAAGAAGGAAGTTAAGGCTACTGTATCAGGCCTTTACATTACTAAGGTTAAGGGCTTACACGGTAAGACTGAGCAGAAGGACACTAAGAAGAAAAAGGGTGGCCTTAGAGCTTGGGCACTTAAGAAGCAGGCAGAGCTTAATGAGCAGTCAAAAAACAAATAAATAATTAGACACTAAGCGCTAGCGGAAATCCGCTGGCGCTATTTTTTTTTAACTTGTTGTGGGGTATTTACGGAAAAAGACTACAAGAATCCTAAAAAAGTTGCGCATAAATTGCGCAATAATGATAGTAAAATCAGACAAATTGCGCATCTAATATTTGTAATTGTATACGAAAAATACATAATAGATTGACATAAGTGTGTATTATCAGCTAATATTTTCTTTGTTAACAGCTGGAAACGTTTCCAAACCAAAGAAAAAAGCGCAACGCGTTGCGCTAAAGTCGACTAAAACAAAAGGTAAATAGGAAAAAGAGAATACAATTTGGGAGGATAATATGTCAAATAAAAGAATAAGCAAAGGCATTCTGTCTGTATTGATGGCCGCTGGTATTGTGGCTACAAGCTTTGTAAGCGCACCTAAGGTAGAGGCTGCTTCGCTTAACAGCTATGGATTAGCAACAAACATCAAGGATGGAAATATTCTTCATTGCTTTGATTGGACTTATCAGCAGATTATTGATGAGCTGCCAAACATTGCAGCTGCAGGCTTCACATCTATACAGACATCGCCAGCACAGGCGGCTCGCACAGGTGATGGCACTTGGTATTATTTATATCAGCCAAGTGGCTTTTATGTAGGAAATGCAGGCCTTGGCTCGGAAGATGATTTAAAGCGTTTGTGTTCTGAGGCAGATAAATATGGAATTAAGATTATAGTTGATGTGGTTGCTAACCACTTGGCTGGTGATCATACATACATCGATGATAGCCTAAAGCACTCTGAGTATTGGCACAATTGTTATGGTGGTATAGATTACAACAACAGATACGAAATCACACACCATAACATAGGAATGCCAGATATTAATTCAGAAAACTCATATGTACAGCAGAAGGTTCAGTGGTATGTATCACAGCTCAAGGCTGACGGTGTAGATGGAATCAGATGGGATGCTGCAAAGCATATTTCATTACCATCAGAGGGATGTGGTTTCTGGAGCTCAGTAATCGATAAATCGATGTTCAATTACGGCGAGATTCTTGATAAACCTGTTTGCAGCAATGATGGCTACGCAAATAAACTGATGAGTGAATACACAGATTACATGTCAGTTTCAGATGCTGTATATAGCAGAAGCGTCATGCAGGCTATCAATAGTGGCAGAGTTCCAACAGGCTATGGCTTCTGGTCATTGGTAAATGGTATCGAGGATGATGAGGTAGTATATTTCGCAGAGACACACGATACATATTCTAACAATACAAATGAAGATGGCTGGACAAAGTACATCGACCAAAACAAGGTAGACAGAGCTTATGCAATCGTTGCATCAAAGGCAAATGCTTCAGCACTGTATTTCTCTAGACCTTACGCTACAGAAAAGACAGCTATTAAGATTGGTGCAAAGGGAAGCACAAGCTTTAAGAACCCTGAAATTGCTGCAGTAAACAAGCTTCATAATCAGTGCGCAGGGGAAAGCGAATACTATAGCACAACAGGAAATGTGGCAGTGGTAGCAAGACAGACAGGTGCAACACTTGTACTTGGCTCAGGATGCAATCAGAATGTTACTGTAAACAATGCAGGTTCTCAGCTTCAGCCAGGCACATACAAGGATGCAGTTAGTGGTTCTACATTTGAGGTTACAGCATCAAGCATCTCAGGCTACATTGGATTATCAGGAATCGCAGTACTGTTAAAGGAGGAAACAACTCCTGATAAACCAGACAATCCTGAGCCAGACGTGGTAAAGCTTTATTTTAGTAACAATTATAATTGGAACCAGGTATATGCTTATACATGGGGCGGTTCATCAGAGGGCAAGGCTTGGCCAGGTGAAGCAATGACATATGTTAGACAAAATGAGTTTAACGAAAGCATATATAGCATTACAGTTCCGAAGGACATTTCTGGATTAATCTTCACAGATGGAAATGGAAATCAAACAATCGATATTACAAGTGGTTTCACTGATGGATTGGGATATTACATTTCTGGAACTTCTTCTAATAAATATACTGTAGGAACATACACATATAAGTAATATCAAGGAATATGAGGCGTAGTCTTATGGGACTACGTCTTTTTTTAACTATTTTTTAGAATTTAACCATTAATTTTCATAAAAATGATAGAAATGTCACACAATTATACTTAATAAGTGTTAAAATAATACACAACATAATATTTTTTAGGAGGAACTATGGGGAAGAAAATAGGATTTCGTAAACTATGTTTTGGAGTTTTTGTATTTGCAATGGCACTTGTATTTGCACCTAAGATGAATGCTGAGGCTGCAACAAATGATGAACTGCAGGTGGTTGCTAAGATATTCGATGCTAATTATTATGCAATGATGTACCCTGATGTGGCAGCCAGAGGAAATGGAAGTCCACTGTATTTGCTAAACCATTATATTTATCATGGTGTAAATGAAGGCAGAAATGCCAGCGCATATTTTAACGCTACAGATTATAAAAACAGATATCCTGATTTGGTTGCCCTTTATGGAGATAATATGCTGGCCTATGCAGTGCATTATGGTACTGCAGGCATCGCAGAGGGAAGGGATGGAACACCAGCCGCAGGAGTGGTAGAAGTGGTTCCACCAACTAATGTAAAGCTCCTTGGAGTGTATTCTACAGATTATGATGCCGCTGCTCCAAGAGGAAGCAATATAGCAAGGGCTGCAAAGAATATTGGTGTCAAAGTGTTAGAACCAGGCAAGGTATTTTCTGTATCTAATACAATAGGCCCTAGAACAACAGCTAATGGCTTTGTGGAGGCTCCAGTGTTTATAGCTAAGCAGCATGCTATGGGCTTAGGCGGCGGCGTTTGCCAGGTATCATCTACGATATATGCGGCTACTAAGATGGCAGGAATAAATGCCTTGGAAAGACATCCTCATTCCCTTCCAGTTTATTACCTGCCAGAGGGATGGGATGCTACTATTTCCTGGGGCTCTCTTGATATGCGATTTGCAAATCCTTACGATACCAACATGCTTGTATGTGTTTCGGCAGAAACAGGTAAGTTGACAGCAGCGTTATATTTAGAAAATTAATTAAAATATATTATAGATTAATAACTCGAATCATGGTATAATCACCCTAGTTTTATGTTTTTTTAAAGGGGAATAATATTGGAAGAGTTACGTAGTAAGCAGTCTCCAGAAGTTGTGGAGCTGGTAAAGAAAATTAATAATGTACGAGGCACCGATCCTGAAAAGCACCTGGATTTGGCGTGCGATTTGTTTGATTTGGCATGTGAATGCGGAAATGAGGATTTAAAAAATTATGCAAGTTGCATGCTTGGTGATGCATGCTGTAAAAATGGTGATTTTTCTCAGGGTTTATATTATCTTTCCGCTGGTGTGCAGGCAGTGTCTAAGACTGATGAATATCAGCTTACCTGCCGTTGCTATAATGAGCTTGGCATTATCTTTAGAAGTGAGAGCCATTTCATTACAGCTGAGGAGTATTTTATCAATTGTATTGAAATGGCAAGGGCTAATCGCTTGTATTCAGATGAAGCGGTGGCTTGCTCTAATTTTGCATCTTTGTGTTATGAAATGGATGCGGCATTTCAGGCCTTAGAGTACAGCTATAGAGCTATAGAATGCTGTACCTTTATTGAAGATGAAATACTAAAAAATACCTTTTTGATTACAAATTATGCTTTTATAGTAAAGCTTTATGTGGAACTGGGCGAAAGCGAAAAAGCTAATGCAAGCTTTGTTGAGATGGAGAATTTAATCAAGGAATATCCTGATTTCAATGATAGCTTGAGTGTTCTGCTGGCGCGCCTATATTATTTCAGATTCAGAAAAGATGATCTTAACAGCAGGATTTTCAAGCAGAAATGCTTAGATGAATTTTATGGATGTGATGATTGCATCCTTTATTTTGATGAGACTAAGGCGTTGATTAGTCTTATGATGGATGATAACGAGTATGCTGAGCTTGAAAACATGTTTGAGCATATTGAAAAGATTGTTCCAAAACAGGAATGTGTGGATTTGCATTTATACATTGAAAACTGCCGAGTTATCATTTATCAGACTGTAGATGATGAAAAGAAATTAGCAAAAAGTCTTAGCCGATATCATCTATACAGTGAGCAGAAGAATGAAGATAGTAAGCGCTCTTTTATTGCAACACTGCGACTTCGTTCGGAACTAGCTCAGGAGAAGACACAGAACCTGTTTCTGCTTGCTGCTGCGGAGACAGATTCCCTTACGGGTATCGCAAATAGACTTAAGATGAATGCAGTGGTAGATGAGCTGTTTGAAATGGCAAATAAGGAGCAGAAGCTTCTTGGCGTAGAGATGATGGACGTAGATTATTTTAAAGAGGTTAATGATACCTACGGCCATTCTAAGGGCGACGAGCTTCTGGTGTCACTGGCAAATGTATTAAAGAAAATCACAGATAATAAGATCTTTGTTGCCAGATATGGCGGTGATGAGTTTGTAATCTTCTATTATGATATGACAGATGCAGAAATAATAGAAAAGGCTCATTTGATAAAAGAGTCTATCAAAAACACCAGTGAGAAAATGGGGCTTAAGGGCGTTTCTGTATCGCAAGGTATTGTTAATCATGTACCACGTCCTCTTAACAGAGCATGGGATTACCTGAATGCAGCAGATTTAACCCTTTATTTTGTCAAGAATCATGGTAAGGACAATGTAAGACTTGTGCATAGAGCTACAGATCTGGAGACTCAAAACTGGGAGTAAGGTTTTGACTTTTGCTAGCAATATTATTAAAATATGTAGTAATTAGACAGAAGGCGATTTTTAGTCTTCTGTCAATTTATGTAAAGGGGAATATATGCTATGGCAAAGCTGTACTACTATTATGGTGCAATGGGTTCGTCAAAGACTGCTAATGCACTGATGACACATTTCAATTATGAGGAGGTTGGACAAAGCGCACTTCTTGTTAAGCCTAAGCTTGACACACGTGATGGGGAGCGTATAGTTCGCTCTAGAATCGGTCTTCAGAATGAATGTGTTTTTCTTGAAGATTTAATTGAAATGGATGAGCAGGAAATCAAAAAATACGATTGTATTATCGTTGATGAGGTGCAGTTTGCAACACCTGAGCAGGTGGATTATCTTTCTGATATTGTTGATTTCATGGATGTACCTGTAGTTGCTTATGGTCTTAGGGCTGATTTTAGAAATAAGCTGTTTCCAGGTTCTGAGAGGCTGATTGCTATAGCTGATGTTATTCACGAGGTTAAGACTGTCTGCTGGTGTGGTCACAAGGCAACCTGCAATTGTAGGTATAATGAGAACGGTATTGTTCGTTCAGGCCCACAGGTAATGCTAGGTGCTAATGATTCATATATTGCATTATGCCGTAAGCATTTTAAGCTAGGACAGTTAGCCCCAAGCGAGAAAGAGGAGTGCTAATGACATTTAGTTTATCAATCACATTGATATTTTGGGCATTTATTGCAATTTGGATACAGATTCCAGGAATGCTTTTTGAGGAGCTGCTTTTACCAAGGCGGTTGAAGCTTGCAACCAGGTTGCTGGCAGCATTTTTCATTGGCTTCATTTACATGGCTACTTTGTATTTTATAGAGTCTATGTTTAAGCTGAACGGCCTCATTATGCTGGCAGGTCCAATTACATCTGCTATTGCAATAATTGTTTATATCAAAAAGGGTCGCCCATCATTTTACAATGCAGGCGAGCATTTTAGATGGACTGGAATAATTATATTTGGATTTATTTATTTGGCTTCAGTCCTTAATTTCCAGCTAAAATATATTGGTGCATTCGGCGGACAGACTATTCAGGTTTACCATGATTATCTGTTCCACACTGGAAATATTGTATCTCTTAGCAGATCGTTTCCTAATACTGATATTCGTATAAATGGTCTTACATTCTATTACCATTATTTTTACGAATTAATATTTGCCATGTGCAAGCATATATTTAAGATGGATGCATTCAGGCTATATATGAATGGAAACGCTCTTATGTGCGCACTTCCAACAAGCCTTAGTATGGTTATCATTGGAGAAAGAATCCGAGAGTGCAAAATTATACATAGATTTAATTACTTTGTATATTGCGCTGGTATCCTGGCTTCCTGTGTATGCATAATGCCACTTAATATTGTTGGTGTTAAGCTGCCATTCTCTTGGCTCGATAATCATTTGTTTAGCAACGCCAATGCTCTTGGCATGGCTATGTCATTGTCTATATTGGTGGTAGATATACTTGTGGAGGTATGGTACGACAAATTAGATGGTAGGGTTCTCATAGCAATATATCTGTTGTTTGCAGCAGCTACAGGCTTTAAAGGTACTACGGGGATTCTTCTTGTGGCTATCACATGGTCGGTTTTTGTTATCGAAGCTATTATCCTTAAAAGCTTTCATTTACCAAGATTTTTGTATGCCTTAACAGGTACAGTAGGTTTTGTACTCACATATATTATTGTTACCGTAGGCTTTAATACTTCCGGCTCTAATAACAGAGCTATGCAAATATCTCCAGAGGGTACTATTGAGGCCAGCAGAATAGGGCAGGTTATCACAAAGCTAGGCTTCGATTACATGTCATTCCCTTGGGTGATTATTGCAGTTATAGTATGTGGCATTTGTATTGTTGGTCCACTTTTATTGCCATTTATCGGGTTCACTGTTGAGAAATTTAACACTCTCATTAAGGATGGCGTTATCGGAGAGATATTTGACTGGTTTGCCATTGGCTCTATAATCATGGGAGTTATTGGTTTTTGCTTTATAAGTGTGCCAGGGATGTCTCAGGGTTATTTTGTTATCACAAACGCTGGATTTATTTTCTATTGCGCAATCAAATATATAGTGGAGCATCGCAAGACTTTCATTGCATATTTTACTATGGTATTTTTGTGTATAGGAACCCTGTTTGTTGCAGTTGATTTGGCATATTTTTGCTATGATGATGTTAAGCAAAATGCTGTTTTTAATAAAGAGGCTGGTGAGGAACCAAGCTTAGTATCAAAGGATACCTTAGAGGCCTATTTATGGCTTAGAGACAACACTGATGAAAATGCTCTTGTGGCAGTTGATAGATTGTCGGAAGAGACAGATTACAGAAGTATTTATTTCTACTGCAGTGCCTTTTCTGAAAGACAGTGTTATCTTGAAGGTTACGATTATTCGGATGTAACTAAAAGACAGATAGAGGCTATGCTTTCTATCAACGAAAAGTTCTACAGCAACAATCCAGCTGAAGCAGGGACAGCGCTGAATATGAATGATATAAATTACCTAGTTGTTACTAAAATGGAACATCCTGATTACAAGGCAAAAAGTCCAATGCTTAAATTAGTATTTGAAAATGATGAAGTGAGCATTTATAGTGTTAGATGCAACGATGGACTTTCAGCCGTTAAATAGAGGTTTGGTAGAAAAGAATGATAAAAGATATTATTTCAAACAAAAAGCTTATAGCAAAGCTTGCAAAGAACGATTTTAAACAGAAGTTTGCAGGCTCTACATTAGGTGTTATCTGGGCATTTGTTCAGCCTGTTATCACGGTGCTTGTGTACTGGATAGTTTTTGACAAGGCTCTTAATCAGGGAACACAGGGCACTAAGGCAGGAATATCAGCACCCTTTGTTTTTTGGCTGTCTGCCGGTATTGTACCTTGGTTTTATTTTAGCGAGGTATTATCTGCAGGAACCATAGTGCTTCATGAATACAATTACCTTGTTAAAAAGGTAGTGTTCCCAATCAATGTACTACCTTTTGTAAAATCCATTTCATCAGTATTTGTACATGGTTTCTTTGCACTGTTTACATTGATTGTAGGCTTGCTTTATGGCTTTGGAATCACACCATACATTTTGCAGCTTGTTTATTATTTTGTAGCAATGATGGCTCTTGTAATAGGACTTATCTATTTGACCAGCGCCCTTTGCGTATTTTTCAAGGATATGGCTCAGCTAGTAAATATATTCTTACAGGTAGGCATTTGGGCTACACCAATTATGTGGAACTTTGATACTATGGTTGATAAGATACCAAGATGGCTGGTTATTTTGCTACAGCTCAACCCTATGTATTACATCACAAGCGGTTACCGTGACAGCTTTATAGCTCAGACTGGCTTTTGGACTAAGCCATGGCTTACACTTTACTTCTGGTGCTTTACAATAGTTGTATTTGCCATAGGAACTCATGTATTTAGAAAGCTTCAGCCTCAGTTTGCAGATGCTCTTTAGGAATTTACAAGGAAAACGCAATACTGAATATTTAATAAAAAATGCCTGAGGATTTCGGGCATTTTTTTTATGTCAGCTTTATGCGAGGTGCGGGATTTAGTGGTAAAATATAGATAACTAGAGAGAGGGGGCTTGCGTATGGGGAAAAAACATTTTTTCAAAGTGGGGAAAACGCTAGCTGTCAGCTTAGTCACCTTACTTTGTTCTTTTTTGGTCGCAAATGAATTCTTCTACTTACCCGCCGATGCAGATGAAGATATTGTGGTTCAGATTGTAGCACATCGTGGCTATTCTGGTGCCTATCCGGAAAATACTCTCAGTGCATTTGCTGGAGCCTACGCATGCGGAGCTAAGACAGTAGAATTCGATGTTAGAAAGACCAAGGATGGGGAACTTGTGATTTATCATGATGATACCTTGGAAAGGCTAACAGGAGACAAGACCACAGTTGCAGATCACACATACCAGGAGCTATTACAATTAGATGCGGGGGAATGGTTTGATAAGGATTACAGATGCGAGCGTATTCCTACATTGGATCAGGCATTAGATTTGTTAAGCACCACAAATATGCGAGTGTTCTGCGAACTAAAAAATATCGGAGATGACCCGGAATTTGCAGAGCAGGTATACGACAAATGTGCCCAGTATGATATGTTAGGCCGTATTGTATTTTTGTCATTTAACTACGATTATTTGTCAACAATCAAAGAGCTTAATTCAAATCAACCAATTATGTTATTGGCATCATTTGGTAAATCTACATTACCTGCAAAATTTCCGGCAGAGTACTATGGAGTCAACATGAAGACTCTCACTCCAAAAACTATCAAGGCTATTCATGAAGCAGGAAGCATGGTGTATACATATGCACCACAGAATAAGGGACAAATGCTTTCCCTTCAACGCCTGGGTGTAGACGGGGTGATAACTGATTACGCCGATATGAGCGCATTGTAAAATTTAATATGGAGCAACGCGTAGAAAGCGGACATGCACTAAAGAATAGTGCTTGCCCGCTTTTTATAAAATTTAAGGAAATAAAAGTGAAACGCTATTTGTCCAACGGGGGTCAATATGATAAAGTTAATTAGAAAATAAATTAAAGAAAAAATAAGATATATGAAAAAAGAAAATGCAAAAAAGTTTTTTTGGATGTGCTTCACACTGGTTCTTTCGGTTTTAACGGTATGGGCTCTGTTAAAACAAAGTGAGAGTATGTCTGTAGAAACATTAATTAACAAAATTGAAGATGCAAATAAAGCCTGGATTGCCATATCCATGCTTTCAGCATTGAGCTACATCATATTTGAAGGGGTAGCCCTTTGCTCTATCTTAAAGGGAATTGGCTGCAAGACTCATTTTTTGAGCGGTTTATTGTACAGTACATCGGATGTTTATTTTTCTGCTGTAACACCATCTGCTACCGGTGGACAGCCGGCCAGCGCTTATTTTATGGTGAAAGATGGTATTGGCGCAGGGGTAGCATCTGCGGCATTAATCCTTAATTTGATGATGTACAATGCTGCTATTATTTTCCTGGGGATTGTTGCAATCATTGTGAATCCTAAGGTGCTTCTGAGCTTTCATACTACAGCTAAGATATTCATAATTCTTGGATTTGTAGGATTAACTTTATTAAGCCTAATATTTTTGGCTATTCTAAAGGGCGGTGATAGGGTATTCTCAGGTATCAGGCGGATTATGAACTATCTTCATGATAAAAAGCTAATCCATCATTTTGATAGAAGGATTAAGAAGCTTGATAAGATAGAAGAAGATTACGCTAATTGTGTGGGGCTTATTGCCAATAAAAAGGCAATTATGGCGAAGGCTTTTTTCTGGAATGTTCTACAAAGAGCAGGGCAGATTATGGTGCCTGCATTCGCGTTTATAGCTATGGGCGGTGACAAATCCATGACAGGGCTTATGTTTTCAAAGCAATGCCTCATTACAATCGGTTACAATTATGTTCCTATTCCAGGCGCATTAGGAATAGCAGATTATTTGATGATTGATGGATTTTCTAGTATTATGTCTAAAGGCGCTGCATTTGAACTGGATATGATTAGCCGAGGTATGACTTTTTATATCTGTGTCACAGTCAGCGGAATAATAACACTAATAGGATATATAAAGGGGAAAATTGTATGATAGGCGTATACGATTACACGGTGATTTTGACTTATCTATCAACACTGTCAGGTGTGGTAGGTATCATTGTTACCATGACAGGTATGGGACATCCATATTGTGGTACATTATTTTTGATGTTCTCAGGTCTGTTGGACGGTCTTGATGGCAAGGTGGCTCGAACCAAAAAGAATCGTTCGGATATGGAAAAGGAGTTTGGAGTTCAGATTGATTCTCTATCGGATTTGATTTGCTTTGGTGTGCTACCGGCATCCATAGGTATAGCTCAGCTCAGAGTTAGCGGTATTTTGGTAGATTTGGGCAGAGGTGTGGATATGCAGGAGAACAGATCTTTAGTGCTCTTGCTTATCACTATTGCGGCGGTTTATGTGCTGGCGGCTCTTATTCGTTTGGCATATTTTAACTCCACGGCTGATGAAAGAGCAGAAGAGGCACTTATTAAGGGTAAGTCTTATTTTACAGGTCTTCCTGTTACTGCAGCTGCCCTTATTTTTCCACTTACATTGGTGGCACATTGGTTTACCAGGGCGGATCTTACAGTATTCTACTTTTGGGTAATGCTTGTTGTAGCAATGTTGTTTATCGGCAATTTTAAGGTTCCAAAGCCTAATAAGAAGCAGTTTGCCATTATATTATTAATTGGATTTATAGAATTAGTAGCCACTTTACTAATCTTATTGTATGAGTAAATGAACGGATTAAATTTTTTATATAACACTAAGCCAGGGCGAATACTACTTCGCCCTTTATTGTTAAAACCGATATCAGATTTTTCAGGGTGGCTCTTGGATTCAAGGGTCTCAAAGTGTATTATTAAAGGCTTTGCCAGGGCTAACAATATTAAAATGTCGGACTATATTCTTGGAGATATAGGCAGCTTCAACGATTTTTTCTGCAGAAGGATTAAGCCAGAGCTTAGGCCCCTGGATTTAGATGAATCACATCTAATGGCACCATGCGATGGATTGCTAAAGGTTTACCCTATTACAGATGGTTTGGTTATTCCTGTGAAGCAAAGCATTTTTACAATTGCTGATTTGCTAAAGGACGGAGAACTTGCAGCCTCTTTTGAAGGTGGATACTGCCTGGTATATCGCCTTTGCGTTAGCCATTATCATCGCTACGCTTATTTTGATTCAGGAGAGAAATCGGCAGATGTGGTGATACCAGGTTTTTATCACACAGTTCAACCAGTAGCATTAGAAGCAGGGCCTGTTTTTACTGAAAACGCCAGACAGTATACGGTAATCGACACAAAGAGCTTTGGCAGATGCGTCCAAATGGAAGTAGGGGCAATGCTAGTTGGCCGCATCGTAAATGAAGAAATGGCACCTGCTGCTGTTATGAGAGGCAGTGAAAAGGGACATTTTGAATACGGTGGATCCACTATCATCCTACTAATTCCTAAGAATGTTGCTATCATCAATGATGATATCCTGAAGGCCTCAGAATCAGGGGTGGAAACGGAAGTGAAGCTGGGTGAGTGCTGCGGCACATCTGGCTCTTAAACAGATTTTTTGTATACTATGGTGAAAATGTGTTAAAATATAACGGAATACGTAAGATTGGAGATAATATGAGCGATTTCGTTATTAACGTGGAGCATGTGGATAAGGTTTATAAGCTCTACGATAGCAATAGAGCCAGGGTGGCAGATACCCTAGGGCTTTCAAGGAAAAAGAATTATAAGGAGCATTACGCTCTTAAGGATATGTCATTTACTGTTAAAAAGGGTGAGTGCGTAGGTCTTATTGGAACTAATGGTTCTGGTAAGTCTACTATTCTAAAGATTATCACAGGAGTGCTTTCTCCTACAGCAGGACAGGTTACTGTAGATGGTCGTATTTCAGCACTGCTAGAGCTTGGTGCAGGCTTTAATCAGGAATATACAGGTATGGAGAATATTTATCTTAACGGAACCATGCTTGGCTATTCCAAGGAAGAGATTGATGAGAAGCTTGATGAAATTCTTAGCTTTGCAGATATAGGAGATTTTGTTTTCCAGCCGGTCAAGACATATTCAAGCGGTATGTTTGTACGTCTTGCATTTGCGGTTGCTATTAATATCGATCCAGAGATATTAATCGTAGATGAAGCTCTTTCTGTTGGTGATGTTTTCTTCCAGGCTAAGTGCTACAAGAAGTTCGAGGAATTTAAGGCAGCAGGAAAGACTATTCTATTTGTTTCTCACGATTTGGGCGCTATCAGCAAATACTGCGACAAGGCAGTGCTTATCAACAAGGGTGATAAGGTGGCTGAGGGCACACCAAAGGATATGATAGATATTTACAAGAAGATATTAGTAGGTCAGGAGCCAGCCCTTAACAGTAAGGTGGATATGGCAGACGGGTTTGCAGCAGATGGTGGCAAGCATGACGATACAGCAGATAATGGCACTACATGGAAGTCTAACTATCAGCTTAATCCTAACGTAAATGAATATGGTGATGGCCGTGCTTCTATTGTGGATTTTGCAATCATAGATGATAACGGCAATTACACTAATGCTATTATGAAGGGAAGTACCTTTACGGTTAAATCCAAGGTGCATTTCAATACAGATATCGAGAATCCTATTTTCACACTTACATTTAAGACTCTTAAGGGAATAGATGTTACAGGAACAAACACCATGTACGAAAAGTGTGATGTTGGGCTTTGTAAAGAGGGCAGCGAATACGTGGCTACCTTTACGCAACGGATGGATATGCAAGGCGGCGAGTACCTAATGTCTATTAGCTGCACAGGCTTTGATGGAGTAGATTTTGTGGCATACCACAGATTATACGATGTTATGAATCTTACAGTTGTAAGCACTAAGAATACTGTAGGTTTTTATGATATGAATTCAATTGTTTCTGTTGAGCAGGTAAAATAAAGGGGAGTGCCTATGATTCAAGAAAAGTATAACAGGCGTATTTTTGATGAGGGAACAGAAGAGGCAATTGAAAACCTATCTCACCTTAGGAGTAATGTGCTGACTCCAGTAGGGATTGAAAAGGGTGATAATGTGCTTATTATCGAACCAGACAGTGAAGCCTTGGTAGAATGGCTTAAGGAAGAAGAGCAGGCAACAGTAACTGTTGGTATGGCTGATAATTTGAATGAAATTAAAGGTACATTTAACATTATCATCAACCTAGGCTATTTAACAGAAACACCATCAGTTCTTAAGAAGATGCTATCTACAGATGGCAAGCTGGTATATGCCTTGCCTGAAAAGCAAAGAATTGCGGACTTTGCTAAGAAGCTCCTTAAGGAAGCTGGCTTTGAGGACATTAAGACCTATAGGGTAAGCCCGGATTATATGTTTACCACAGAAATATACGCAGAGGACTATATAGGGGGAGGAGCAGGCGACTATCTGCTCATTGCTAGATAATGGAGAGATTACTGTACGAAAAGCTTTCGAATGAGCGTAATCCAAAATACAATATCATCACAGATATAGTAGAAAGAGACGGAAAAAGGGTAGTTATTAAACGCCCCTACAATGAAGAGGCCAAAGGCCACATACATAGAGTTTATGATTGTTACAGAGGCTTGCAGGAAGTTTTGCAAGGCTCTGCTTTTTGCGTAAATGAAAGTAATTTGGTGGGGGATTCCATAGAAAGTGAATTTCTTGAAGGGCAGCATATTACAGCAGATGATGCAGCTGTATTTATCAAGGCTGTTAAGGATGCTTATCTTAAGAATGCTAAGGAGTTTCAGACTAGCCCTGAGTTTGAAGAGGTGTTCGGCCAGGTGGATTTGCCACGTGGAGTGCTTGCAAGTGAATACTTAGATGTAGATTTAATTTTTGATAATGTTATTAAAACAGATAAAGGTTGGCAGATAATTGATTACGAGTGGACATTTGATTTTCTTGTACCAATCAATTATGTGTTTTACAGAGCCAGCAAGTTTAGTGATTTGCCAGAGCATTTGGTGGAGATATCTGATGCAGAAAAGACAGCTTATCAGCAGATGGAGAATCACTTCCAGTCAAAGTATATCTTTAAGGATGTTAAAAATCTGCATGAGCTTAGAGAACATGCAAACAGCCGCAGCAAAACAAGTGCTGATTTTGCAATTGCAAGCCGTGATTATCAGATAAAGCAGCTTCAAGAGCTGATAGCAGCTAAGGATGTTCATATCAGAAATATTGAAGCTAACCTGGAGCAGATTAAGACCATATATGATAACACAGTTAATACCAGAGGCTATCAGACACTAGAAAGCATCAGAGCTTTTAAGTCTTTCTTATCTGGAAAAGATACACCAGCCCGCCAGGCAAAGCGTGCTGCCAAGGAAGAGAAAAAGCGTGCTAAACAGGCAGCAAAGGAAGCTAAGCGCCTGGCTGCAATGGGAGAGCCAGAGCCAAGCATAGCTATTCATCTGCATCTATTCTACGTGGATTTGTTGCCAGAGTTTGTTAGCTATTTTGCAAATATGCCATACAGGTTTGATTTGTATATCTCCTGTCAAGAGGATGCTAATGTTGCTGAAATTAAATCAGGACTTAAAGAATTAAAACAGGCTAAGATAATCGATATCCGGCCTCTTCCAAACAGGGGCAGGGATTTAGCACCTCTATATGTAAAGTTTGCAAATGAAATATTAAATCACGATTATTTTTTACATATACACAGTAAGAAGTCCCTTTATTCCGGTCAGGAGAAGGGAGGCTGGAGACAGTTCTCATTAGAGCTTCTACTAGGCTCTGAGGATAAGATAAAAGGTATCATAGATTTATTTAAGAAGGGTAATGCAGGTCTTATCTATCCTGATATTCAGGAAGAGGTTCCTACTATTGCCTATTCATGGCTTGCTAATGAAGGCATAGGCAGACAGCTTTTCAAGGAGTACGACCTTGGTGATATGCCATCAGTGTTTAACTATCCTGCCGGTTCATTCTTCTGGGCTAGATGTGATGCCCTACGCCCTTTATTAGAGCATGGCTACACTTATGAGGATTTCCCTAGGGAGCAGGGGCAGACAGATGGTACACTTGCCCACGCACTAGAGCGCATCCTGCCGTTTGTTTCCAGAAAGCAGGGCTACGACGATTACATCCTGTATCTTAACGAATCAGATACAGTTAAGAATAAGAGCTTAAGGCCATTCTTTAACACATTTAAGATTGATAAGGAGCTTCTTACTATGAAGCTTGGAGCTTATGATGTGGTATCCTTTGATATTTTCGATACACTGGTTACTCGTGGCATCTATGAGCCTGATGATGTGTTTATGCTGATGGAGCAAATCATTCTTAATAAGTTTGGTAAGAAGGTTCAGTTCCTTAAGATTAGAAAGGCTGCAGAGGCAGAGGCAGCTAAGAAATATGGCCCAATGACCACATTAGATAAAATCTATGTGGAGGTGGCTAACGACAAGACCTTAGGAAATATCGCCCAGGATATTAAGAAGCTAGAGGTTGACCTTGAAACAAGGCTTTGCATGCCAAGGAAGGACATGGTGGATGTGTTTAACACACTGAAGGCTATGGGCAGACATGTAATTCTTGTGAGCGATATGTATCTTAACCGCGCCCAGATGGTAGGAATTCTTCATAAATGCGGCATCGGTGGATATGACGAGCTTATTATTTCCTGCGAGGTAGGAGCTAGAAAGGATGACGGAAGCATGTGGGATATGCTGCTTTCAGGTATTAATCCGGGTAGCTTTATCCATGTGGGAGACAATTTCCGTTCGGATTCCCAGTTCCTCATGGACAGAGGAGTGGCAAGCCATGTGGTGCTTAGCCCTAGGGCAATGCTTGAACTATCAGATTTTGCTTATCTTAAGGATTTTGCCAAGGAAAGCATTGCTAATTCATTGATGTTAGGGCAGGCTTTAAACGGTGGTTTGTTTAACTCACCATTTGCCTACAAGGATGATGGCACTTTGCAGTTTAAGAACAACTACGATTTTGGCTACACCACTATGGGACCACTTATGGCCCGCTTTATTCAGTGGATAGTAGAGAATAATAAAAAGTCTGGTGAGGCGCTACTTCTTCTTGCCAGGGAAGGATATTTGCTAGAGCAGATGCTTAAGGATTACTGCAAGAATCGTGCTGTAGATATGCCTGTTGCTCATTATTTCCTTACATCCCGCAGGGCAGTGGCGGTGCCAGCTCTTGAAAATGATGAAGATATTCGTGAGCTTTTAAGACAAAAGTATCAGGGAAGCTTCAGTAATCTTTTGGATGAGCGCTTTGGAATCAGCATCCATGCTGGTGAAGAGGATGTTCAGATTGATTACGAAACCTCTCAGGATGCACTGATGGCAATGATTGCGCCATACAAGGATGAGATACTTAAGAAAGCAGCAGTTGAGAAGAATTCTTATCTTAACTATGCTAATGAATTCATCGCAACATCATCTGATTTGGCAGTTATTGATGTGGGATTTTCCGGCACAATCCAGTATTTTTTAATGAAGCTTACAGGCAGGGATATTGCAGGGCACTACATGGCACTGCATTCAAACAAGCCTGAGCGAATTGGAGGCCGTGCGGATGCAATCTATGAGATAAAAGATGCTAACAAAATCGGGGATAGCAAGCTGTTAAAATATCAATTGTTCCTGGAAAGTGCCCTTAAGGCGCCAGTGGGACAGCTTATCAACTTCACCATGGAAGGTGGCAAACCACAGCCTCACTTTAAGGATGATGATTATGTAAGCGAAGATGTTAGAAGGCTTCAGCAGGGTATTTTGGACTTTGTTAAGCAGTTTGCCGATAGTACTAAGGATACAATGGATGGGCTTTTGGCAGATACAACACTTGTAGAAGATTTATTCTATGATATAATTGCAGACGGTACATTGACTGAGGATATTGCTGATTCTCTATCTGTTGAGGATGGCTATAGCCGCGGCGGTGTCCAAAAGTTTGATATTAAAGCAGGGACCTGGAAAGTGGCTTCCCCTTGAGGGGAAGCTGTCACCGAAGGTGACTGATGAGGTGTATATACAATGAGAGATACTTTTAATGTGGTATTTATCAGATATCACTTAACCAAGAAAAATACATTATTGTTCCAGGGATTTTATCCATTCGATAATCCTAAGGGCTACGAGCTTGTAGCTGAAATGAACGGACAGCCTTACAAGATGGACATCACTATCAACGAAGGCAACGAGGTTCGTCGTCGCTACATTGCAGCTCACAAAAGCGTTTCCAAGGAATACGTTGGCGAGATAGAGCTTCCAGCAAACCTTAAGGAGGTTAAATCCCTTAAGCTTGTTTGCGTGCTAGGCGACACAAAGAGCGTTGTCTACAAGGCTACAGGTCGTGACCTTGAAAAACTTAAGAAGGAATACGAATACAATCTAGAGCGTGCCGCTGTTACAGATGATAAGATTCAGATTTTAGGCTGGGCTATCGGCAATGTTCCAGAGGAGTTCCATCTATATGATGGCAACACCGAAATCCCAATTTCTGTAAAGCGTATGTTCAGAAAAGACGTTTACGGTGTTTATCCTGAGCTTACTGAAAAATGTGATTCAGGCCTAGAGATAGTTTTTGACAAGGGTAATTACAAGAAGCTTCGCCTTACAATCACTGCAAATGGACAGGTTTACGATTGCAAGGTGGATACAGAGCATGTACTTACTGGTGGCAATTTGCTTCCTAAGAAGAGCCTGTGGGAGCGTATCGAGCTTTATCGTCAGGACAACGGACTAGGGGCAACTATCAAGCATGCCCTTGATAAGTTCAAGGATGCGGATGCGCCTAAGTACACCTACATGGATTTCCTTACAAGCTTTGGCCCTACCGATGTGGAGCTTCAGCGCCAGCGTGATGAAAAGTTTGATTACAATCCGCTTATGAGTATTGTAATTCCATTATATAAGACACCAGGAAAGTACTTAGTGGAGCTTATTGATTCTATCATCGCCCAGACCTATCCTAACTGGGAGCTTTGCCTGGCAGATGGCAGTGGTGATGATTCAATCGGCAAGTTTATTGAGAAGAAATACCCTAAGGAAAGCAGAATCAAATACACATTGCTTTCAGATAACTTAGGTATTTCCGAAAACACTAACGCTGCCATAGCTCTTGCAACTGGTGATTACATCGTGCTTTCCGACCATGACGATACATTGGCTCCAAACGCTATGTACGAATGCGTTGCAGCTATCAATAAGGACCGCGAAATCGATGTGCTTTACACAGACGAGGATAAGATTTCCATGGATTCCAAGGAATATTTTGAGCCAGTGTTTAAGCCTGATTTCAATTTAGATTTACTTTGCTCGGTTAATTACATCTGCCACTTATTCATTTTCAAAAAGGATTTGTTTGAGAAGGTTGGTGGATTTAACAAGGAATATGATGGTGCCCAGGATCACGATTTAATCCTTCGCTACTGCGAGGCTGCCACTAAGGTTCATCACGTGCCAAAGGCACTATATCACTGGAGAAGCCACGCAGCATCTACAGCCATGAGTGCAGAAAGCAAGCTTTACGCTTTTGATGCCGGTGCTAAGGCGGTGCAGGCTCATTACGATAGACTGGGAATTCCTGCCACTGTTGAGCAGGACACATTCTATGGTTGCTATCGCACCACATACAATTGGGGCAAGGAGCCTCTTGTTTCAATCATCATTCCTAATAAGGACCACACTGATGATTTGGATAAGTGCATTAAATCAATAGATAGTCGAAGCTCTTACAAGAATATTGAATACATTATAGTTGAGAATAATTCTACAGAGCCTGAGACCTTTGAATATTATAAGAGCATTGAGAACCGTCCTGATGTTAAGATAGTTCGTTATGAAACACCAGGCTTTAACTTCTCTGCAATTAACAATTGCGGAGCTAAAGTTGCAAAGGGTGATATGTTCCTGCTTCTTAACAACGATACAGAAATCATCAATGAAACCTGTATCAAGGAAATGGTTGACGTGTGCCTTCGCCCAGATGTAGGTATCTGCGGAGCACTTCTATACTATCCTGATAACACTGTGCAGCATGCAGGTGTTGTTATGGGAATCGGCGGTATTGCTGGTCACACATTTGTTGGATTAGAGCGTAGCGAACCAGGCTACATGTTTAGAGCCGTAACCACTCAGGACCTATCAGCCGTTACCGCTGCCTGCCTTATGGTTAGACGTGAGGTGTATGAAGAGGTTGGTGGACTTACAGAAGACCTAGCCGTTGCATTCAACGATGTAGACTTCTGTATGAAGGTACGCGATAAAGGCTACCTTGTAGTCTATAACCCACACGCAGAGCTGTACCACTACGAATCCAAATCCCGTGGCTACGAAGACACCGGCGAAAAGGTTGCTCGCTTCAACTCCGAGGTAGAAAAGCTGGAAAAATACTGGCCCGACATCCTCGAAAAAGGCGACCCATACTACAACCCAAACCTATCAATCCTCGATGGTTGGTATCGTTTGAAGGAAGAATAGTGGCTTCCCCCTCTGGGGTTGCTAGGCTCCAGTGGAGCCTGTTCAGCAACGACCGAGCCGGGAGGCGAGACAAGCTGTCAGCGAAGCTGACTGATGAGGGTAAAAAGGAGTAAAAAAGATGAATAGAAAAATTGCAGTAGCCGGCACCGGCTACGTAGGATTATCTATAGCTACATTATTAGCACAGCACAATCACGTAATGGCTGTAGATGTTATTCCAGAAAAGGTAGATTTAATCAACAACAAAAAGTCTCCAATCGTAGACCCAGAGATTGAAGATTATCTCGCAAATAAGGAGCTCGACCTTACAGCAACACTTGATGGAGAGAGCGCATATAAGGATGCAGAGTTTGTAGTTATTGCAACACCTACAAACTACGATAGTACAAAGGATTACTTTGATACATCAGCAGTAGAGGCTGTTATCGAGCTTGTAAAAAAGGTAAATCCTAATGCATTTATGGTTATTAAATCTACAATCCCTGTAGGTTATACAAAGCGAATCCGTGAGAAGATGGATTCTGATAAGATTTTGTTTAGCCCTGAATTCCTTCGCGAATCAAGAGCACTTTATGACAATCTTTATCCAAGTCGTATCATTGTTGGTACAGATGAAAATGATGTCGCTCTTACAAAGGCAGCCCATGAGTTTGCTGCACTTCTTCAGGAAGGCGCCATCAAGGAAAACATTGATACTCTTGTAATGGGATTTACAGAGGCAGAGGCTGTAAAGCTTTTTGCTAATACATATCTTGCACTTCGTGTAAGCTACTTCAACGAGCTTGATACTTATGCAGAGACAAAGGGCTTGGATACACGGGCTATTATCAAGGGCGTTTGCCTTGACCCACGTATCTCTGACCAGTATAATAATCCTTCATTTGGTTATGGCGGATACTGCCTGCCAAAGGATACAAAGCAGTTACTTGCAAATTATAACGATGTTCCACAGGAGCTTATCCGTGCCATCGTTGAATCAAATAGAACACGTAAGGATTTCATTGCAGATCAGGTTCTTAAGAAGGCTGGCTACTATGGCTATGGTGAGTCTAACCAGTATAGCAAGGAAGCTGAAAAGGAAGTAACAATCGGCGTATATCGCCTGACTATGAAGTCTAACTCTGATAACTTCCGTCAGTCTTCAATCCAGGGTGTTATGAAGCGTGTAAAGGCAAAGGGCGCCACCGTAATCATCTACGAGCCAACATTAGAGGATGGCACCACATTCTTTGGCTCTCGCGTAGTCAACGACCTTGCAAAGTTCAAGGCCCTCAGCAACGCCATCATCGCCAACCGCTACAACCCTTGCCTCGACGACGTCCGCGACAAGGTCTACACCCGTGACGTCTTCTCTCGTGACTAAGCAATTTTTTTAAGTTTTAAATGAGGCATACTCACAGTCTTGGCAAGCGCTAGGAGGAGGGCCCCATGGAAAGCAACAGAGGGGACCCACGCCGGCGGGGAGTTTCTGTTGCTTTCCAATGGGAGGTGGCCTCCGGGAGCATGAAAACCTAGGAGTATGCCGGAGTAAATTATTTTATTATGGAAGCAATTGTAACATTAAAAAAGGGCGAAGGCCGCACTATTAAGGCCGGCGGCGCCTGGATATTCGATAACGAAATAGACACAGTAATGGGCTCCTTCGAAAACGGAGACATCGTCATCGTCCACGACTTTGATGGCTATATGATGGGCCGCGGCTTCATCAACACTAATTCAAAGATTAGAGTGCGCATGATGACAAGAGATAAAGAACAGCTTATAGATGATGATTTTATTGCCATGCGAGTAAAGAATGCCTGGGAATATCGTAAGTCTGTGCTGCTAGAGAAGGATTTAAATTGCTGTAGAGTAATTTTTGGCGAGGCAGATTTCTTGCCTGGTCTTGTAATTGATAAGTATGATGATGTGCTGGTGGTGGAATCATTGGCACTTGGCATTGATAGATTCAAGGTGCAGATTGTAGAGCATCTTAAAAAGCTTATGGCAGAGGATGGCTTTAGCATACGTGGTGTCTATGAGCGTAGCGATGCAGCTGTTCGTAAGAAAGAGGGACTGGCACCTTATAAAGGATTTATTGGTGAAGAGTTTGATACTAATGTAGAGATTGTAGAAAACGGCGTTCACTATATGGTAGATGTGGTTAACGGTCAAAAGACAGGCTTCTTCCTTGACCAAAAGTACAATCGTCTTGCCATTCAGCGCCTATGTAAGGGTAAGAAGGTACTTGATTGCTTTACCCACATGGGCACATTTGCACTTAATGCAGGTATCGCAGGTGCAGCAGATGTAACAGGTCTTGATATATCAGAGTTTGCTGTATCGCAGGCTACTGCAAATGCCAAGCTTAATGGATTGGATGCAACTGTAAAGTTTCGTCAGGCAAATGTGCTGGACGAACTTCCAAAGCTTGCAGAGGCAGGAGAGAAATATGATGTAGTAATCCTGGATCCACCAGCATTTACAAAATCCCGTGAAGCTACAAAGAATGCCATGAAGGGCTACCGTGAAATTAACATGAAGGGTTTGAAGCTTGTTAAAGATGGCGGCTATCTTGCTACCTGCTCATGTTCACATTTCATGACGCAGGATTTGTTTGTAAAAGTAATCGGCCAGGCTGCTAAGGCTGCTCATAAGCGCCTTCGTCAGGTTGAGTTCCGAACTCAAGCACCAGACCACCCAATACTTTGGGCTGCAGATGAAAGCTATTATCTAAAGTTCTTGGTGTTCCAGGTTGTTGACGAAAAATAAAAACCTTCCCCCTTTTGTAGGGGGAAGGTCAGCTTAGCTGATGAATGATTGCACAATTATTTCTCTTTCTGAAGCACTACAAGAATGCCATCTCTGTATGTAGTATCTTCATCCTTTTCCCAGAAGTAACCCTTATATTTGTAGAATGAATATTGTGAGCTTTCTGCAGCATTCTTTTCTCTCATGTTAATTCCAGTGTATGACTTAGAACAATAACCATGACCTTTTCCTCGGCCGCTGTGGAATGACTTTGTTTTTGTAGAAAGTGTAGATAGGTAAGCTTTTCTGTCAGTATTTTTAATTGGTGATAAATCGAATCCAACCTGGTCTAAATATTCTTCCATTGTAATACCCATACCATTAACATGCTTCTGAAGCTTATATAGCTGATCAACACTAAGTCCAGAGTGAGACTTTAATGTTGTCATATTAGTTTTTTCAGATTTTTGAGTGTATACTTTTGTACTAAGTGCAACTTCATTGAAGCCTGTATTTGTCTGTTCAAAAAATACAGTTCTGCTCTGGCTGTTGTATTGTCTCACTGCATCAATGATTCCATATCTTGCCTTTTCAAACTCAGAAGTTTTGTCTCCAGTAAATGCACATGTAACAAGATGCTTCTTATCTTCAATTTCAGACTTATTATTCTTAACCTTTCTACAAAAAGCTTTGTCTTCTTCGTTAGTTAATGAGTCTATTTGTTCATCTGTAAAATTAGCAACCTTTTCATGAATATTTAATACTTCCATTAATACATCACAGTTAAGAGCGAAATCCTGTATTCTCTGTTGAAGCTGGCCTGCAGATTTATCAATGGCTTCACCAGAGAACATAGAGGACTCTTTGTTATAATCAAAGAATAACTGGTAGATATTTCTCTTGTTTGGATCTGATGATGTACCATTATTTGCTGTTGAACCAAGTACTGCAGCGGCATCTGAAAGCTTTGAGAAAATGTGTGAGCCACTATTAATCCATTGGTCTGGTGAGCCAATTTTCTTAGCAATATTTACTAGCATACTGGTTTCGCTAATTTTACCTGAGGAATTCTTGTTTCTAACATTGTATATTTCCTGGGCTAGGGTTGTACAACTGTTAGTAAATGAATCAAGAGCTTGACCAGTGGTGCCAATTGCATTTACTATGATATCCACTCGCTTATTTGATGAAAGAAGTTGCTCTGTCTTATGTTGAGCCTCGTCAATACGTTTTAGCACTGCTTCATTAGGGTCTTGTTGCGGGGGATCTAAATGCATAGCTTTCAGTACTATATTTTTTACGGTGTCCCCAATGATAGCGCCACCTGGCATTTTGGCAATTGCCTTATCTAAAGCCATAGAATAAGCCTTTTTAATGATTGGAGGAAGATCTCCGCTAGGCATTTCTTTTTTTACTTCCTCTGTAGAATCTATAGAGTCAGCGTTTTCTGCAATTACACCAGTTCCATCTTTATTTAAATTGCTAAAGAAATCAAGAATTTCTTCTAAAGAAGCAGATTCTTCAATTCTCTTCGCTTCATACAAATCATATAGTGTTTGGTTTTCTGCCTTAATAATTTTTTGCATTTCTTCGGCAGTATAATCAGTCTTAGATTTTTCAACACCTTTGTCGTAGGTAGTTTCAGTCCAAGTGCCATCCAGATTATATGTGCGCTCCGAATTTAAAATTGATGGTGTGACTTTTACTTCGCCAGCTTTCTGTGTAACATTATCGTTACCGGCTATCTTTGGTGGATGGATTAATAATCCTGGAGTAAGAATTTTTTCTACAAAGCGTCCATCAGAGTAAAAGATACGCTCTACTTCAAGTCTACCCTCTCTTACATATTTACGCACCAGAGCGCCATCTACAACCTCTTCCTTAACAAAAGTATCAGTGCATTTTACAGGATTTTCAACATCCATTTTAGCAACAAGAACATCTAATGCTTCTTTATCTGTTGTGGTGCTATTTTCGGCATCTTCTACGACAGCATCATCTACTACTACCTCATCTACGGCTACCTCATCTGCAACATTCATCTCTGTAACTTGCACATCTGCGGCTACTGTATTAGCTTCTTCTGTAGCAGAAGTCTCAGCTTCATTTTCAGTAACCATTTCATTCATAACATCATTTGTGTTAACTTCATCAGTAGCTTCTTGTGTATTCTCAAATGTGACTACTGTATTTTCCTGTATAATCTCAGGTGCGTAATAATCAGTGCTAGGATTTTCAGCTTCAATAACCTGTTCAATTGGTTCTGCTTCTGCGGCAAAAGCTACAGATGAAAGTGTTGACATTGACATTACAGCGGCTAACCCGCCAGCGAATAAACGAATCTTTAACATTCTCTTTTTCATATCTCTTGACCTCCAAAATAAAAAAACGTTGATAGTTTCTTAATCGATTAAGTTCGTGTTGTTGAGCCATATAATAAACGGTGGAATGTCACAAAAGTGTCACAGTGGGGAAAATAAATGAATTACTGAAAAAAGTGTGAAACAGAGGTAGAAGGGTTTGTTTTCAGAAAATAATGATAATATAATCATAATAACAGAAACTACTACGGGAAAAGGCGGAAATGTAATGGAGGAACCAGAAATAATGAATATATTTTATGATTCTGAGAATAAAGACCTTACTATATACCTTCCTCAAACTGTTGATAGTAATAACAATGAAGAAGTTCTTAAAGAAATAAAAGAGGCAATTGCGGCATATTTTGCAGAAGAAAAGAATGGCTTTTTATATTTAGACGCTAAGGATACCAAATATATGAGTAGTGCCGGTATCAGGGTAATCATTATTTTAAGAAAGACTATAGAAAATTTAGCCATAATTAATACTGAACAAATGTTATATGAAACTCTTAGCTTAACAGGAGTCTGTGGAATAGTAAATGTTTTGCCACCTATAAAAGAGTTTTCTATTGAAAACTTCGAGATAATCGGAGGCGGAGAGAATAGCAAAGTATATCGTATTAATGATGACAAAATTTGTAAGCTATTTTCTTCTAAGAATACTCTTAAGGATGTGCTCAGAGAAAAAAACATGAGTTATAAGGCTATTGAATTTGGGATACCAACAGCTTTGAGTTTTCAAGTGATTAAATCAGGGGAGCAATACGGACTGATATACGAAATGCTGGATTATAGAACTCTTAGCGAGATACTAATAGATGACTTTGAAAAGATGGATAGGGTTTGTACAGATTATGTGAAGTTCTTAGATGAAATAAACAGTGTGGTGATACCTGGTCTCGTAGATGCTAAAGACGTATATGAAAATAAAGTTCTTAATAGAATTGATGGGTACATAGAACCAGCATATATGCAAAAGTTGCGTAGTATTTTTGATGCAATCCCAGAAGGAAATGGGTTTGTTCATGGAGATCTTCATTTTGCAAATCTATTTAAGACAGATGAAGGTATGATGATTATAGATATGGATTCGGCAAAAAGTGGGGATAGAGTATGGGAAATGGCGGCAATGTATAGCACTTTCATGGGTTTTAGATTAATCAGTTCTACTGATGTGGTTCACTTAGGAAGTATAGAAAACTATCCTGTTATATTTGAAAAGATTCTGGATATCTGGAATAGAAATAAGGGCTATGACAAAGATACCTTACTAAAGAATATTACATCTTTATCTCTTGCAAGAGTGCTTTGTTATGCAATAAGTCATAATGTAGATGAAGAAAAAACTGAGCTTGTAAAAAAAGAACTATTTCAAATCTTAGATAAGTGATTTGCCGGGAAGGAGTCGTTACGAAAACTATAGTTCAACTTTGGAAATACTCATATAAATATAAACACTGCTTGGTGATGTTGCTTTTGTTTGTTTGTCTGGGGGCTTATCTTCAAATCTTGATACCACAGTATATGGCAGCTGTATTAGATGGGGTATTGAGTGAAAAGCCTTTGGATTATATTGCCAGAGCCTGTGGGGTGACAGGCCTATTGTCACTTGTATTGGTGGTTCAGGGAATAGGAGAAGGATATTTTGTGTCTAGATGGTCTGCAGGAGTTACTAAGAATCTTACAGATCAGTTATTCAGGCGGATTCTTTCCTTTGAAAGCACTGATATGGATCATTTTGGTCAGGCTACTACTTTGACGAGGCTTACAACAGATGCATCCAACCTTAGGAGAGCCCTTCAAATGATACATAGCCTTTTGATGTGTCCTTTGCTTGTGGTGTTCTCATGGATTTCCGCTTTTAGAATCAGCAAAGATCTGTCAAAAGTGTTTCTAATGGTAATCCCTGTACTTGCAGTGATATTGGTATTTATAATCGCTAGAAGCCGTATATATTATAGAAAAATGTTGATTCATTATGATGAAATGAATCAGTGCCTTTCTGAGAATATTCGTGGTATGAGAACTGTAAAATCATACGCCAGAGAGGATGAACAAGAGACCTTATTCAATAATATTGCAGAAAATCTGATGCATAGTAGCCTGTCAGCAGAAAGGCTTGCGGTTTTAAATAATCCATTTTCGAAAATGGCTATTAATATGTCAGTACTTGCACTGACATGGCTTGGTGGAAGAAGAATCATAGAAGGAGTTCTATCGGTAGGAGATTTATTCTGTCTCATCTCCTATGCAAATCAAATACTGTATCAGATTTTAATAATCTCCATGATATTGGTGCCACTTATTACTAGCAGGATTTGTTTGGACAGAATAATTGAAATGGTAGAGTGGAAAGATAAGCCTGTAGATATTAGGGATTTACAAGAAGATAAACCTATTGAAAAAGACCATGCTTTCAACAATTCTTCTGATGCAATCCCAGAAATCTCAATTAAAAATCTTTGCTTTTCATATCCATCTGATGGTACATTATCAGATTTGCTTAAAGACATCAACGGTGATATTTATGCAGGTGAATTGATTGGAATCACAGGCACAGGCGGTGCAGGTAAAACAACACTGGTTAAATTAATAATGGGATTGTACAAGCCTACATCTGGGGCTGTGTATATAAGGGGCAAGCACGTCTTTTCCTATAAATCAGATAACAGGATGAAACTATTTGGATATGTTCCACAAAAACCTCAGCTTTTTACAGGAACCATCAAGGAGAATCTTGTGTTTGGCATACCTGACCCAGGAAGGGAAGAGCTTGATAAGGCTTCGGAAAATGCCTGTATAGATGAATATATTAAAAATCAGTCTGATGGATATGAAAGTCTTATAACAGAAGGCGGTAAAAATCTGTCAGGAGGTCAAAGGCAGCGCATGTGCTTAGCCAGAGCCTTACTAAGGGATGCACCTATTCTGATTTTGGATAATATGACTAGCGCACTTGATCGTATCACTGAGGAAAAAGTGGTTCGAAAGTTAAAAGAGGAGTATGCAGATAAAACCAGGATAGTGATAAGTGATAGAATATCCACAATTAAAAATTCAGATAGGATAATCGTCATGAATCGTGGAAGGATTGAAGGGATTGGAACCCATGAAGAGCTTCTACAAAGCTGCAATCTATATAAAGTGATAGCTGAAACTCAAAAAGGACAGATAGATGATTGAAAAGAAAAGTAACAGACCACAAAATATAAAAAGCACAGGGATGCGCCTGTTGCGAATGAGTATGAAATATAAGTTTCGCTTGTTCGCAGCCTGTGTCTGTATGGCTATTAGTTCTGCAGCTACAGTTAGGGGTACATATTATTTGAAGCCTATGGTTGATGATTATTTTGTGCCACTTATAGGACAGAGTGGGATAGATACAGGATTGCTTACTACAATAGGGGCTTTTTTGCGGGGGGAGGAGTCACCTCTTTGGGGTGCAGTAAAGCTGATGCTTTTGATGGCTATAGCCTATACTATCAGTATGATAGCTGCACTAATCGAGGAACAGTTGATGGTTTCCATTGGAAATAAGATGTTACTTGATTTAAGAAAAGAGCTTTATAGTCGCATCCTAAGACAACCTCTTTCAGCAGTGGAATCCAAGCCAGCAGGGGCTTTGATGAGTAGCTTTACCAATGACATGGATGGCTTGGGAAATATGTTGCGACGAAGTCTGCCTTATATGGTTAATGGTACTGTAACCTGTGTTGCTATTTTTATTACAATGCTTAGGGTTCATGTCTGGCTTGCACTGGTTACACTGTTTACTGTATTGATGATAATACCAATCCTTAATTGGCTTGCAAAAAAAAGCATGAAGCATACAGCAAAGAGCCAAGTGAGCCTTATGGAACTAAACAGTATCGCAGGAGAATATTTACAGAGTCAGGAATTTATTCGTATTTCAGGGATGGAAAATCAGGTATATGAAAAATATGCAGATAGCAATAAAAAGCTTTTTGAAAACACATTTAGTGCAGGTGTTTTTAGTAATGGAATATTCTCTGTAACAAATGGCATCAATCAGCTTGGCTACGCAATAGTTCTGATGGCAGGTGCAACAATGGCTCTTATGGGTGCAGCTCAGATAGGTACAGTAGCATTGATAGCACAGTATTATTCCCAGTTTTATAAACCACTTACTGATATGACCAAGCAGATAAGCAATATACTAAGTGCTCTTGCAGGCGCTGAGCGAATATTCAATGTGATGGATGTTCCGTTGGAAGAAGATGATGGAAAAAGAATCCTTGATTTAGCATCAGCTAAAGGGCAGATAGTAATGGAAAATATTACATTTGGATACAATCATGATAAAGAAGTGCTTAAAGGGGTTAACTTAGATATTCACTCTGGTGAGAAGGTAGCAGTATTAGGTACAACCGGTGCAGGTAAAACAACCCTTATAAGCCTTTTGAATCGTTTATATGAAATATGGGATGGCACTCTCAAGTTTGATGGAATACCAATGAAGGATATTAACAAAAAAAGCCTTAGAAGGGCCATAGTTACAGTATCCCAGGATACCCATCTATTTACAGGAACAGTGGCGGATAATTTGCGCTTCGGCAAAAGTGATGCTACTGATGATGAATTATGGGAAGCAGCAAGACTGGTTGGTGCAGATTTCTTTATCAGTCATCTTCCAAAGGGGATGGAGACTATGGTTTGTGAGGGAAGCGACAACCTGAGTCAGGGTGAGCGGCAATTGCTTTCTATTACAAGGGCTGCTGTTGCCAATGCACCTGTGCTGATTTTGGATGAGGCTACAAGTTCGATTGATACTTACACCGAAAAGAAAATAAATGAAGCTTTAGATATGTTAATGAAAGGACGGACAGTCCTTGTAATAGCCCATCGTCTAACTACTGTTCAAAATGCTGACAAAATTGTAGTAATGGATAAGGGAAGGATAGTAGAGATGGGAAGTAGTGCAGAGCTGATTCAAAAAAAGGGTTATTATTATCGTTTGATAAATGCTTAGGGTGAGAGAAAGGAGTTAGACTATGGAATTAGGATTAGTTGAAGGAACTGTAAAGCTTTGCGAGCATGATAGCGAGTGGGCAGATGAAGCAGCTCGTACAATAGAGTATTTGAAGCAGTTGCTAAAGGATCAGGATATTTTGGAATATCAGCATGTGGGAAGCACCTCAATAAACGGGATTCCAGCAAAGCCTATTATTGATATTGCTGCGGCTATATCTGATGAAAGCGTTGTAGAAAAATGCAAAGATACTTTTGAGGCAGAAGGTTTTAAGTATCTTGGAAAAGTTCAGGACGATGATTGGATGTACTATATTGGACATCCTGGTCAAAATGATAGAACACATCACGTACACCTTGTTACTGCAGGTTCTAGAACATGGAAGGCATATATTGCATTTAGAGATTATTTAAATACTTTTCCAGATGAAGCAAAGAAGTATGAAGATATAAAGCGAAAGGCAGCTGAACAAAATATTAATAAGAGAAAAGAATATCATAAAATGAAATCACCGGTTATTGAAGAACTGGAAATGAAGGCAATTGAATGGTTTGATGCAAAGGATAGGTAGAATATGATACCTAATAAATATTTAGAAGAAATGAGAAGAAATCTCAGGCTGCGCTCTAGAACTGCTAATGGAATTGTGGATACTTCTGCAAGCAAAGGCAAGGAAAAGATAGTGTTAATAACTAGCGGTGATAAAGCCTCTGAGTTAGCTCATAAAAATTTTGAGGATGCAATAAATTACGCCTGGGATATGAGAGATGCGCCACTTTCGTCGCCGGAAGATATAAGAAAAATAATAGAGCATCTTGGCCTTATAATTAACAGAGGAATTGTGAAGGAAGAAAATTTAATCAGAGTTCTGGATTCTGATAAATATGCTTATGTGAAAGTGGCTAAGATGAAAGAACATATGGAATGGTTTTATCCAAAGCTGTTTGAAAGGCTTATGCAATCTCCAGGCGACCCAGTGGAGGAAGCTGCTTTTACAGAGTTTCAAATAGATATTAGGGGACATTATTTTGCCGATGGATGTGGAAAAACTTCTATGGTAAGTGCAGCATGGGTATTGTTTCGCAGAAATCATCCGCTAATGGAATATATAGGCGGCCGTGATGCATTTTATTCCCATACTTATACTGGCACAACAAAAACAGAAGATGAGGTATATGAGGAGTTTCTTGAGTATTACAGGAGCCTTTTTAAATAATGTGTTTGAAGTATACAGGTATTTTAAGTTTTCAGGGGAGTTGTTAGCTCCCCTGCTTTTTTAGATAGAGATATTGCCAGCTGTTAGATTCGCGCTGCAATCAGTGAGAAGTTCATTGATAAGATTTTTTACAGATAGGATTTCTTTTACTCTGGATGCATTTTCTCCACAGAAGAATAATCCTTCTTCACGGTTGCCTTCCACAGCAGCAATAAGAGCTCGACTGATGCAGTAAGGCACCTTGTCACCTTTTGGGCAGGCGGTAAGGCAGTTGTTGCATTTTTCAGCAAAGAAGGTCTTGCCCTTTTCCAGGCTTTGCAGCAGAGGGGTGTATACAGCTCTTGCTGGCATGCCTACTGGGCTTTTGATGATTCTTATATCATCAGGAGTGCTATCTACAATCACCTGCTTAAATGTATCTGAGGCATCACATTCATCTGTAGCAATAAATCTTGTACCAATTTGCACACCGTCAGCACCGGCATTTATAGCATCTGCCATATCTTTGCCAGTAAATATTCCACCACCTAGGAACACTCTGATTTTCTTATGAAATTTCTCTTCAAAAGGTTTGATGACCTCCAACACTTCCTTTAGGATATCTAAGTTTTCCTGGCAGGTATCTTCTTCAAGATTTTCTCTTGAAAATCCCAGGTGTCCACCAGCCTTGTGACCTTCGATTACTATGAAGTCAGGCAGTATGCCGGATTTTTGGGAGAATGTTTTGCATAGAAGCAGGGCAGCCTTTTTGCTTGAAACGATTGGGGCAAAAAGTGTGTTTGTATTCTTTACAAGCTCTGCCAGCTTTAAAGGAAGGCCAGCGCCTGATATGATGGCATCTGCTCCAGCAGCGATGGCTGCTTTTACAGTCTCTTCATAGTGGCTGACTGCAACCATGATGTTTACACCAATCAATCCCTTGCCTCCAGATATTTCCTTTGCTTTTTTGATATGCTCCTTTAGGGCGCGGATGTTGGCTTCAAATGGGTTTTTAAGGAAATCAGGCTCCTTAAAGCCAATGTTTACAGAGCTGATTACACCCATGCAACCTTCTTTGGCTACATTACCAGCCAGCTCTGAAAGGGATACGCCTATTCCCATCCCTCCTTGGATAATTCCATGTGCTAGTTCTTTTCCATTAATATTCATGTTTTGTCTCCATAAATAGCTTTTAAATATTTAACTAAGTCATTTGAATAATACATATTACTGCTGTGTTTGTCAATTATCTAATTCAAAATATTTAATATAAATTTTGATAAAATGTATCAGTTTTGTTATTATTAGACCAAAGGAAGGGGTATTATGAAAAACAAAATTATATCTTTGTCAATTTTAATAGCCATGATGCTGACAGGCTGCGAAGATGTAATTCCTGGTGATGACTACGGCGTGTACATCGGCGCTGAGTACAGTGAGCTTCCAGAGGATGCAAGCTTTGATGTGCTTGTTATTGATGCTCAGTATTATACTGCTGATGAAATCGCAAGCCTTAAAGAGACAAATGGTGAAATCTATTCATATTTGAATGTAGGCTCTGTGGAAAGCTTTAGGGATTATTATGAGGATTATGAGGATATAACTACAGGCTCTTACGAAAATTGGGAAGATGAGCGTTGGGTGGATGTAAGCAATCCTAAGTGGCAGGAGTTTGTGTTAGGTGAGCTTGCCCCACGGCTGATAGAAAAAGGCATAGATGGATTCTTTATTGATAATTGCGATGTCTATTATATTGATCCAAGAGAGGAAATCTATGCTGGTTTGACCACAATTTTGTCTGGTCTAAAGGCTACAGGCAAATCTGTTATAGTCAACGGTGGGGATGCCTACGTAAGCAGATATCTTGATGAAAACAATACCCTAGATAAAGTAATAGATGGTGTCAACCAGGAAACTGTGTACACCTCTATCAATTGGGATGACGGTACCTTCGGCGAAGCCACAGATAATGACAGGGAGTATTTCCTTGATTACCTGGAAAGAGTAAGCGACGCTGGCGGCGAGGTCTACCTTCTAGAATACACTACAAGCGACAAACTGGCCTGCTACATCCAAGACGAAGCCGACGCCCTAGGCTACCATGTGTATGTATCTCCATCGCTGGAGTTAAAATAAAATTTTCAATCCTGTCACGAGAAATATGGAATTTCCTATAATTTCATTCATATTGTGACAGGAGTTCTTTCTATCCTACTACAATATCCACTTTGTCTGTCACAAGAGTAACGGAAAATGTGGGTTTGTGGGCATATTTGTGACAGAAATTTGCCAGATTCAGTGAAATTCTGTCACAAGGATAACGGAAATATAGGATTTGAAGGTTATGCTGTGACAGAAATCAGCCGAAATCAGTGAAATCCTGTCACAGAGGCAACGCGGTTATGGGGTTTGTGAGGAAGCTTGTGACAGGATTTAAGATTTAAGATGTGTTAAGTGAGCATTTCTGTCACAGGGGGAGCGAAGTTATGGGATTTGTGAGGAAGCTTGTGACAGGATTTAAGATTTAAGATGTGTTAAGTGAGCATTTCTGTCACAAGTGCAACGATTCTATAGGCTTTATCAGAATTGCTGTGACAGAAATAGTGTTAGGTCTGTCACAAGTGAAATGGAAATTCTGGAGTTATAGGATATTTTGTGACAGAAACATGAGAAAACAAGGCGGATTTTTGTTTTTTCTGTCACAAGCTTAATGGATTTATGGGCATTTAGCTTGCTGCTTGTGACAGAGTATAGCGTCAATTAGTTTAATGAGAATGCATTATTGATTAAAAGGAAGAATCTATCATGAGATGCAATAGAAAATGTAGATATATAGCATATATAATGTGCATAGCATTGGCATTATCACTAAGTGGATGTGCAAAAGTGGAGAAGCAGGTGGCTTCAGCAGATGTTGAGCGCACTGAAAAGAAAGTCAATGTGAAAGAGGAAATATCTTCAAAAGAAGAGAATACTGTGTCTAAGGCTGAAGCAAAATTGGATGCTGAAAACAGCAAAGATATTGAAGGAAACAAAGAGGAAAAAGAATCTTCTAAAGAAGCAACAGATAAAATAGTTAATGCATCGGAGGTAAAAATGACCACAACAAATGTGAAAGACACAGAAAACTTCTACGGAATAGAATTTACAGCCGACAGCGACATCTTCGCAAGGATAAAGGGAAAGTCCTACAAGGATGACTGCACAGTGCCATTATCGGATTTACGATATCTACATGTACTTCACGTGGGATTTGATGGTCAACCCCATGAAGGGGAGATAATCTGCAACAAGGCTATCGCAGAAGATTTGCTGGAGATTTTTGAGCAGCTATATGAGGCTGGCTATCAGATAGAAAAGATTAAGCTGGTGGATGAATATAATGCAGAGGATGAAGCGTCAATGGCAGATAACAATTCATCCTGCTTCAACTTTAGATTTATTAGCCACACAACCAAAATTTCCAACCACGGCAAAGGAATGGCCATAGACATCAATCCCCTCTACAACCCATACATCAAAACAGTTAATGGCAATCTCAACATAGAGCCAGCCAACAGCACTCCATATGTAGACCGCGCCGCCGATTTTCCTCACAAGATTGATGAAACAGACCTGGCATATCAGCTGTTCATCGCACACGGATTCAGTTGGGGTGGAGCATGGAATTCATCAAAAGACTATCAGCATTTCGAAAAGTGACGTATTGAAGCCGCGAACCAGATGTTTAGAATGAGCCTGTAGCTGTCAATGAATATATTACACAAGGAGCCAATCTCGCGACGGTGTAATATATTTATTGACAGCGTAACAGGCGGACTAACGTGTGGGAACACGGCCTACGCTGCGAAGTGGAGGAGGAAGAATGGGAAGTTGCCGTAGAAGAGTAGGAAGGCGTAGCATAATCCTATGGCGTAAATTAGTTGGTTGTAGAACATGCGCTTGCCGAAGTTGGCAAGGGGTCCATTTACTGTGATTTCTTCTGTTTCGGCATTGAATCCGTTGTCTAAAAGTAGGCTAACAAGAATGACGACAAGTGACAGTGCCAAAACAGGTATAAATGGTAAATAATATCTAGAGGCAAATCCGCCTAAATATCCACGTGTAAGATAAGTTCCATAAGCGCTCTTAAGCTGATAGATGAATGTGAGTACACATGAAATCCAGCCAGCCTGAAGAGGAAGGGCAAGTGAGCCGGCCTTCTTGTTTACTATTGGAATGAATAGTAGTACAGGAAGAACCCAAAGTAGCTCGAAAGGTATAGCGGTGAGACTGTAGGTGAAGGTCTTCATAAAACGATGTATTGATTCGATTCCTGACCATGACAGGAAGAATCGCTCAAAGTAATATGAAAGATATTCATTAAATGTGAAGCTTGTTCGCTCAGCCTTGTCCACATAATATATCGTATTTTCGAAGTACTCCTTGCTGCAAATAAGCTCTAAGGATGGATGGATTGTTCCGTAGCGGTTGTACACAAGGATGTAGTAAAGTGCTGCAATTCCGTAAACAGGAAGTGATAATAAAAATTCCTTGGCAAATAAAGCCTTAAGGCTGCGCTCTTTAATCATAGTAACAATAAGAACTATAAGAGCCATAAATATGCAAAGCATTGCAGTAGTAAGCTTTGTTAGAAGTGATGCTGAGATTCCAGCAGCAATTAGCATATAGGTGCTAAGACCGCGCTTTTCTTCGCAGAATCTAATGAGCCCAAGGATGCAGATGGCACCTGTAACAAGAGCCAGGGCATCATTTGTAACGGCACATAATTCATAGGAAAGCATAGGGATGCTTGTGATGGTGATAGCGTATAAAAGATGTAGCCAAGGACGCTGTTTTGGTATGCGAGAGTAGCCAATGTAAAGCATAATGCCAACACCAATGAGAGATATGGCAAGACTGAAATATCTAAGCTGCATCTTTTGGATGGTTACAACCACATCTGATTCAGTAGGGGTGAAACCACCAGCTAATCTCATAATATGATAATAAAGAGGTGGATGGCAAAGATAGTTGACAAGTGATTGTTGATATTCATAGTTTGGTTCAGTAGACCACTTCATCATTGCATTGTTAAAAATATGCATGTCCTCAAAATGAGGGATAATTTCATTTGTTTCTTTAAGATAATATACATAGGCAATGTGGGCAGATTCGTCAGGAGATGAATCTGGTACATAATGTGCGAAAAAAACACCCATCGCTGCAGTGTAAATCAAAAAGAAAATGTATACACCTCTGATAAATGCCAAACGACCCTTTTTCTTCACACCAAAATAAAAAGTGCCGATGGCGATTATTCCAAATAAAATCATTAAAGAATATGCTAAAGCTTTCATTCCTATCTCCAATTTAATTTTGATTTAACCTTATTAATTACGATTGTAGCATTTTCTATAAAGAATGTATCTACAAGCACGATTAAAAGTGCAAAATAAAGTGTTGCACCTGAGACCACTCGAAGTAATGTTCCAATGATATTTGCAGGTAAAAATCTATCTTCAAGTAAAAGTAGAAGCAGCATCATGAAAGAAGCTATCAGATACTTATATGCTCCTTTAAATATCACTTTGATATCAAGCTCATGCCTTACATAGTAAAGCTGGATGCCGGCAATGCTAAGTTCCGCCACAGCAGATGCAAATGCAGCACCATAAGATAAGAACTTGGGAATCAACACAAGGTTAAGACAACAGTTGATAACGGCTCCAATCAGCACAGTGCGCGTGTATAACTTCTCACGCTTGGTAGGCACCAGGTATTCAATACCGGTTACATTGTTGATGGAGATTGCCACAGTTAAAAGTGAAACAATCTTAAGCAGAAGCTTAACCTTTTCGTAGCTATCACCATAGAACCATGGAACAAAGCTATCGGCTATACCAAACAGCCCAAACATCAGTGGCAATCCTAAGAACCATGCAAACTGATAAGCCTTGTACATGGCAGCGCGGATGGCATCCTTGTTGCCCTCAGAGAAGTACTGGCCGATGCGTGGAACCATAACAGTACTCATAGATGTAACAAGCACAAGCACCATCTTGGTGATTCGCATGGCAGCATCATAGTATCCGTTTTCGGCATTGCCCTCAGTGAACATACCAATCATGATTTTATCTAAGTATTGATAAATCTGTACCGCAATAGTAGGTAGGAAAAGCCCCAGGATAACCCTGGTATCTTTAAATGGAGCAAGGTCTGAAAACCTTACCTTTGTAAGATATTTTGGCAGATAAACCCACAGTGAAACGTGGCCCATCATAGTGATAATAGCAGTTCCGGCAGTGTAGAGGGCTAAATCATCAGCGTCCTTAATCAAGGTGAAAATCATAATAAGATTTATGATTCTAAAGACTGCATTTCGGCCGACGATTTTGCCGAACTCCTCAAGCCCCTGGAAGAACCAGCTGGTATCACAGGCTACATTGATGATTTCGATAAACTGAATAATGTAGATAATCATCCAATCTGGATGAAGCAAAAAAACAAACACTCCATAGATAAACAGGAATATGGCAGTGCTTGTACATCTGAATATTGCAGTGTTCCAGAAAGCCACAGATCTTTTATAAGTATCGGTCTGCACATAGGAAACCTCACGCTGTCCGTAGGTAGAGGTGCCAAGATTAGCAAATATAATAAAGAAAGCTGCAATGGCTGTGACGTAGCTGAACACACCCATTCCACCTGCACCTAACACCCTTGCAATGTAAGGGGCTGTAAGAAGTGGTGTGATAATAACCAGCATCTGATATGCAACATTATATATATAATTTTTCTTAACGTTTTTTTCTTTCATTTCACGTCCTAATTTATTAAAGTTTTCCAAGTAGGATAATTATTCTAAGAAGAATTTCGCCAGAGACACTACGTCTTAATGCCTTTGGATAGAATATCTTTTTCATGCGATTTTTACCAGCAAATAGCTTTAGAAAATCCTTAGTAGAAGCATCTACCTTATCTGAGAAAAGCTTATCAAAGCATTCAAGCATCATCTTTGTTCTTGGACAGAAATCTCCATTTAACACAGTGTTAATGCGCCATTTAATCTTTGCCATCATACCAAGATTAGTAGAGGATGCAGCAGCAGAATGTCTCCTGTACTTAGCAAGAGGAGCAGCGTCATAAATGATTTCGCCACCAAGACCCAATGCAATTAATGACACCCATTTATCGTGATAATAAATATCCTTAGAATAGTCATTAAGGAATGCCATCGTAGCCAAGCACCTGTTAATTACCAGTGTAAATCCTGGGAACACACCCTCAAAAAACATATTCTGAAATGTAACCTTATCCATAGGATTGTTATCGCAAAATGTTCCATTCACATTAAGCCATTCATCACAGATATAATAATTAGAAGCAAAAAGCCCTGGAGTATTCGAATCAACACCTGAAAGCTTA
Source organism: Pseudobutyrivibrio ruminis (assembly GCA_015057315.1). Taxonomy (GTDB): domain Bacteria; phylum Bacillota; class Clostridia; order Lachnospirales; family Lachnospiraceae; genus Pseudobutyrivibrio; species Pseudobutyrivibrio ruminis_D. The sequence goes on from SVER01000008.1 coordinate 55,202, forward strand.
TCCACAGCCGCCTGAAGCTTGCCAGTCTCCCACACATCATCCTGGTCACAGAAAGCCAGGTACTTAAACTCCTTATCATCTGCAAGTGCAAATGCGCCAGCCATCGCAAAGCTTCCGCCAAAGCCAATATTCTTATTGTGTCCACTGGCATCATCTGAAACTACAGTAATTCGTGAATCATACTTAGCCAGCCTATTTATAACAGAAAGAGTACCATCCTTAGAGCCATCATCCCTAATATATAGCCTAAAATCCGAAAATGATTGCCCTAATATACTCTTGATTTGTTCCTCTAAAAAAGTCTGCCCATTATAGGTAGACATTACGATTGCAATAGTTGCCATATTATCCTTCCAACAATAATAATTTACAAATTATTCTAAACCAACCTTATAGGCAATGCAAGGAGAGGGGCGTGTAGTTGCTATTAACGGCCATACCGCTACAGCTTAGAGTGGATTTAGCCCAAGGATCCCTCACACCTGCCTTGGGCTAGCTGCCGAAAGTTTTTAGTGTGCCCTCCAAGAACCCAACCAACACCCCTTAGCTACTTGCACAGTCGAAGAATTGCTGATTTTCTAAATGCCACAACTCGCATTCTCTATTACACGTGTTCTTTCAAGGTTTGACAATTCTGTCGGTACTGTATGTATCTCACAGACACACTCAACCTAGAGTAATAGCAGTGGCGGCAATATTAGTATTAATTGCATGATTTTGGAATGAGCCTAGTAGAATCTTAAAGCAGTTTTTGAATGTTTTCATATGGGCTGCCACGGACGGCAGCCCAAGGCTGATAGCGAAATGGACTGAGCTTGAAGCCGGTAGGAAAACATCCAAAAACTGCTTTTAATTCTACTTGGCGAATGTAATATGAATGCAATTAATACTAATATTGCCGCCACTGCTATTATGAAACCCATCAAGTGTCTGTGAGATACATACAGTGCCTTCGAATAGTCAAAGCCGTGAAAGGACACGTGACGTATGCTCGTTTGTGGCATTAAGAAAATCAGCAATTCCTCTCCAATGATGCAAGTAGTTAAGGGGCGTTGGCTGGATTCTTGGAGGGCACGTCTAGATAAATGGATTAGCCAAGGACAGGTGTGAGGGGACCTGGGGCTAAATCCACATTTTCGCATTTCTTGTATGTCCGTTAATAGCAACTTGTGATATACTAAACACAAATTGTGTTTGAAGGAAATAGTATGGATAAATTTGAAACCTTGGGTTGCCAGTTCGAGGGCAAGCGGGTTCTTTATATAACAACTAAAAATCTGGATTATATCAGGGTTACGCAGGAGATTGATTACCTACAGCAAAGGGCAGCCAGCCTTACAGTAATTGGAAGCAAAAGTAAGAGCTATCCTAAGAGGCTTGCTTATGTGTGGCTTAGCTTAATTAGGCAGTCTATGCGGGATGTTGATGTGGCTTTTGTGGGATTTTCACCACAGTTGGTGGTTCCGTTTTTTAAGAGAAAGCTTAAGAAAAGACAGCTGTTTATAGATTTCTTTATATCGGTGTATGACACCATGATTATGGATAGAAAGAAGTTTAGGGACGGTGGCCTGGTGGCAAAGCTGACACATAAGCTGGATGAAGCTACCATCAAAAGTGCTGATTATGTTGTTTGTGATACGGTGGCTCACGGCACTTTTTTCTCAGAGGAATTTGGAAAAGAAATTGATAAGATTTACGTATATTATCTGCATGCCAATGAAGCTATTTATCACCCTATGGCAGATGTCGGTATCGAGGCAAAAAGTGAAAAAAAGAAGGTGCTGTACTTTGGTTCAATCCTAAACCTTCAGGGGGTGGATGTAATATTGGATGCCCTTAGGGAGTTTGCAGATGATGATAGAATCAGCTTTGAAATAATCGGCCCAATATCAGACAAGATGCAAAAGCCGATTCAGCCAAACGTAACTTATATTGATTGGCTTACACAGGAGGATTTGGCTAAGCATATTGCAGCAGCTGATTTGTGCCTGGCAGGTCATTTTTCAGGGGATATTATGAAGGCTAAGCGAACTATTCCTGGCAAGGCATATATCTATGAGGCTATGGAAAAGCCAATGATTCTTGGTGATGGAATGGCCAACCACGAATTGTTTAATGCCGACGAAAAACATATTTTTGTAGAAATGGGAAATCCGAAGGCACTGGCTGGTGCAATAAGGGATTATTTTGAATATGAGTGAGATTAAAGAATATAAACAACCTACTAATAAAATAGAAAAGGGTCTGCTCTATTTGCAGCATTATGGTGTGAAAAAGACTGTGGCTAAGACCATCAGAAAAATGATGGGTCATGACCAGGAACACTATAGCTATAGACAGTTTTTAAAGGAGAACCCTGTTAGCGAGCAGGAACTTGAAAATCAGCGCCAGACAGTGTTTGCGTATAATCCAGTTATTAGTATCGTAATTCCGTTATATAATACAAAGGAGAAGTTCCTTACAGAGCTGATTCATTCCTTTACGGATCAGACCTATCCACATTGGCAGCTTTGCCTTGGGGACGGCAGTCCTAAGGAAGGTCTTTACGATATTATTAAGGCTGCTACTGGCGGCATGTGGGATGAGAGAATCGTCTATAAAAAGCTTACTGATAATACGGGAATCGCTGGTAATACTAATGCAGCTATGGAGCTTGCCACTGGAGATTATATCGGATTTACGGATCATGATGATTTGATAACACCAGATGCAATGTATTATATTGCAGAGGCTCTTAATAAGGATAGAACAATCGAAGCAATCTATTCCGACGAGGATAAGATTGATATGGAGGGTAATGAGTATTTTCTTCCCCATTTTAAATCAGATTTCAATATTGATTTGCTGTGCTCCCATAATTATATCACCCATCTGTTTGTTGTCAGGGCAGATATTGCAAAGGCAAGCGGCGGTATTCTTTCTGAGTTTGATGGAGCACAGGATCATGATTTTGATTTGAGAGTTCTTGAAAAATGCACTAACATCTATCATATTCCAAGGGTGCTATATCACTGGAGGTGCCATCCAGATTCTACAGCCGACCATCCAGAGGCAAAGATGTATGCCTACGAAAACGGCAGACGTGCTGTGGAGAACCATTATAAGAGACTTGGAATTCCAGCAAGGGTAGAGCTTGATACTCATCTGGGATATTATAGAACTATATATGAGTGGCCAGATACACCACTTCTTTCTATCATCATTCCTAATATGAATCATGTGGAGGATTTGAAGGAATGTATCGATAGCATTGTGGAGAAGACTACTTATCCTAATTATGAATTTATAATTGTGGAAAACAATTCTGCTGATGAAAAGCTTCGTGGATATTATCAGGAGATGGAAAGAAGAAACGATATCAGCGCAAGAGTGTGTGATTTCACTAAGGCACATCCTGATACAAAGGGTACCTTTAATTTTTCAGCACTTATTAATTATGGTGTGCGCCAGGCACTTGGCGAATATCTGCTTCTACTTAATAACGACACCAGAATGATTAATGGTGATGCCATTTCAGAGATGATGGGCTTCATCCGAAGAGAAGATGTGGGAGCAGTTGGTGCAAGGCTTTACTACGGCAATAACACTGTGCAGCATGCAGGCCTTATCATCGGCCTTGGTGGTGTTGCCAATTCCCAGTTCTTAGGAAGCGGCAGAGAGCAGGTGGGATATTTTTACAGAAGCACCTGCGTCCAGGATTTGTCGGCAGTTACAGGTGCATGTCTTCTTACAAAGCGCTCTGCATTTAATACAGTAGGTGGCTTTGATGAGGGGCTTGCAGTAGCATTTAACGATGTGGATTATTGCCTTAAGCTTAGGGCAAAGGATTTACTTTGTGTTTACACACCATTTTCAGAGTGGTATCATTTAGAATCTGTCAGCCGTGGCCTTGACCATGAGGATCCTGATAAAAAGGCCAGAATGGATGCAGAGACAAAATATTTTATGACAAAGTGGAAGGATGCATATAGTAAGGGAGACCCTTATTACAATCCTAATTTGTCACTTACAAAATTTGATTATTCTTTTAAGAGTAAGGAGTAGCTATGAAACTTATCATTCAAATTCCATGCTATAATGAGGCAGAAACACTTGAGATAGCCCTTAACGATTTGCCAAAACATATTGATGGAATAGATGAAATCGAATATTTAATTATTAATGATGGCAGCAAGGATAATACTGTAGAAGTGGCCAGAAAGTGGGGAGTTAATTACGTGGTTAATTTCCGCCGCAACAAAGGCCTTGCTTATGGATTTATGGCAGGTATTGATGCATGCCTTAGAAATGGTGCAGATATTATCGTAAATACGGATGCAGATAATCAGTATGTAGCAGATGATATTGAGCTTTTGGTTCGTCCTATTCTAGAGGGCAAATCTGATATTGTAATCGGCGAGCGTCCAATCGATGCCACTGAGCATTTTTCGCCACTTAAGAAAAAGCTTCAGCATTTAGGAAGCTGGGTTGTGCAGAAGGCTAGTAACTCAGATATTCCAGATGCTCCAAGTGGATTTAGAGCTTATTCAAGAGATGCGGCAATGCGTCTTAATGTCACAAACGATTACACATACACTCTTGAGACAATCGTTCAGGCAGGCAGAAACAAAATAGCTCAGACAAGCGTGCCAATCAGAACTAACGGTGAGCTTCGCCCATCACGTCTTTTCAATAGCATGATGGGATATGTTAAGAAATCTATGGTTACAATCCTTAGAGCTTATCTTATGTATCAGCCACTTAAGACCTTTAGTGTCCTTGCAATTATTCCATTTATCGTGGGACTTGGGGTGATTATTCGCTTCCTTGTTTTTGTAGCTATGGGTAATTCTGCAGGTCACATTCAGTCTCTTATTTTAGGATGTACTCTTCTTATCATGGGATTTATTTCTCTTATGATTGCACTTATTGGAGATTTGCTTGCTAAGAATCGTAAGCTTTTAGAGGACATTGAATATCACACTAGAAAAATGGATTATGACGGTGTGAAGAATAATGATGGATATAAAAACAACAATAATTTATAATTGTATTATATAGATGGGGAAGTAACAGGGGGATAAGCGTTGTACAAAAAGAAAAAACGCTCTTGGGTAAAGCACCTGGATTTTATCATCCTTGATTTGCTGGCAGCGGAACTGGCACTTTATTTGGGTGTTATGATTAAGTTCAACGGAAGCATTATCTTTTTGGACAAATTCGAATGGTTCAACCTATATCAGAATTTGGTTAAGATATTGCCTTTCATTGACTTGGCAGGTGTGTTTTTTACAGAGACCTACAAGGGCATTTTGCGGAGAACTAAATATGAAGAATTGATATCTACTATCTGGCATTCAGCCGTGAATTTTCTTGGCGTGCTTTTGTATATGTACATGTCTAAGACTTCTTATTTGCACTCTAGAACAGTACTGGGCGTGCTTGCTATTGGCATGGTTGTTTTTTCGTACTTGTTCAGAGTGGGATGGAAGCGTGTCATCAGACGTCGTAAGCTGTCAGATGTAAACAAGACTGCCATGGTAGTGGTAGCAGAATCTGACAATGTAGAAAAATGTCTTAACGAAATAGCACTTAGCCCATATCCTGAATACAAGGTTGTGGGAGTTGCAGTTGTGGATAAAGATATGACAGGACAGACAATTCAGGGGATTCCTGTTATTGCCAGTGCAGATTCACTTTTTGAATATCTTCGCACCAGCGTGGTAGACGAGGTATTCTTAGATGGTAACACCAGAAAAAGCGAGGAAAGCCTTGCAACAAGGCTGGTAGAGCAGGGGCTTACAGTGCATATACCACTTGTTCACACCAGCAATCTTATGCCTAATCGTATAATGGAAAAATACGGTCAGTATATAGTGCTTACTACCAGCATGCATATTGCTAATAATCGACAGGCATTTGCTAAGAGATTAATGGATATCATCGGTGCTATTGTGGGGCTGTTTTTTACATTGATAGCATTTATTATTTTTGCACCAATCATCAAAATCCAGTCACCTGGTCCTGTGTTCTTTACCCAGACCAGAATCGGAAAAAACGGTCGTAAGTTTAAGTTTTACAAATTCCGTACCATGTACATGGATGCTGAGGAACGAAAGAAAGACCTGGTAGAAAAGAATGAAATCAAAGGAAATATGTTTAAGATGGAGAACGATCCTAGAGTTATTCCTATTGGGCGTTTCCTTAGAAAGCATTCTATTGATGAATTACCACAGTTTTTAAATGTATTGGTAGGAGATATGTCTCTTGTGGGAACAAGACCACCTCTTGAGGACGAATACGAAAACTACGCATTGCATCACAGAGCCAGACTATCTATTAAGCCAGGGCTTACTGGAATGTGGCAGGTTAGTGGACGTAGTGATATCAAGGATTTTGAGCAGGTGGTGGCACTTGATACAGAGTACATTTCCAACTGGTCATTAGGATTAGATATTAAGATAATACTTAAAACAGTAGCAGTTGTATTTGGGGGAAAGGGCTCGAAGTAGTGGCAGAAAATTATTTTTCATTAGTAGTCTGGACCAACGAGACTGATATGGATAATTTTAAGGACTGTCTCGAGTCCATTGATGAACAGGAATATCGCGAATTCGAATTATATATTTTAGATAACAATCCATCAAATGATATTGAGGTGACTATCAAGGAATTCTTCCCGGATATCGTTGATAAGGTTCACTATCGTAGGCTGAAAAAGAATAATGGCGCAGCTTACGCTTATAATGTGGGCCTTCATTTTGCGGAAGGGAATTATGTGGTTTTCTTTGGGCAGCATGATAGATTAAGTGGCAACACTCTTAGTGCCCTAAATGAAAAGATAGAAGCCTTAGATAACAAGGATTGTATTGTCTATGCCGACCATGATGAACTGGTTGGTCTCGATAGAAAAAATCCTCATTTCAAATCAGATTTTAATAAAGAATTATTTTTGCAGACAGATTACATAGGGGATTTTGTCTGCATCTCAAAAAGCTTAAGTAGCAGGCTTGGAGAGTTTAACGAAAAGGCAAAGACATCCTATTTATACGAATACATTCTAAGGGCAGCCTTTAAGAATGAACCTATTGTCCATGTGCCATCTCTGATTTATCACAAAAGAACAAGTGATAGGGCAATGAATAAGGAAGAGCGTAAGGCGGCAGAGTACTACTGCAAGGAGCACATGGCGCTAGCTATTTCTTATTTGGGACAGGAAGAGGTTTTCTGTGACGGAAGAATTGATGCTTCATTGAAAAAGTGGCATTTGAATTATGATGATTCTACATTTAGAAGATTTTCTAGCAATTACATGTTTCTAAGGGATGAAAATGTTAAGCTATACACCAGAAACAATGTAAAAAAGATGTACGCATATCTGTGTCAGCCTGATGTGGCTGTTGTGGGGGTGCGTTTTATAGATAGAGGCTTTAAGGTGGATAACGTGGGCTACATCTTTGACACAGATGGTGCATGGTATCCAGCCTTTCACGGACAAAGCCTGTTTAGGGATACATACGATGGAATAGGCAGTATGCCCCGTGATGTATCGGTTGTAGATTGTGGCTGTTGCCTGATAGATGCCAAGGTATACAGGATGCTGCACGGCTTTGACACAAGACTTACCGGACAGGATGCCATGTTTGATTTTTGTCTGAGGGCAAGAAAGCGTGGCTTTAGGGTGATTGTCCTGCCAAGGGTAGTTGCCAGATGGAAGGACAGGACAGTAGAGACACCAACAGATAATCATCAGCTGCTTATGGAAAAGCATGGGGATTATATACAAAAGGGTGACGAGTTCTACAACAAAAATCTACCTATTGGAATGGAAAACTATATTCTTCCTGGAACACAAGAGCAAAAAGAAGAAGTTTAAATTTGTATTTTATAAAATGCCATAGAATGCTCCTACATTCTTGACAAGTCTAGAATGAGTAGAGTAGACTAGCATAGTCTATTGCTTTAAAAAGTAGTAGCAAATTTTGTATCAAACTTAAGATTGGAGATATTCAGTTAATGAGTAATTTCGAAGATTACGATTTGAGACATGGAGAAGGCACAGGCCGTCGCAGACCTGCTAACAGACCTTCAGGAAGACCAAGTGGAAGCAGACCAAACGGAAGCCGTCCGGTTAACAGAAATGGTCATAGCAGTCGTCCAAGTGGTTATTCAAATCATTCCATGGATTTAGATGACGAAATAGAATTATACGAGTACGATTCACAGTACGGATTTGAGGAAGATGATATGCCAGCTAGACGTTCAGCATCAAGCAGTGCCAGAAGGGCATCTGCCAGCCGCTCAGGAAGACCAGGTGGTAGCAGACCAAGTGGTAGACCTGGCAATCATTCAGGCAGCCACGCAGGTAGCTCTAGAAAGCCAGCATCCAAATCATCTGCAAAAGACAGCAGGGATGCAAGAACAGCAGCTGCTAGAGGCGGAGCAAGACGCCCAGCAGGAAAGAATGCTAAGAAGAAAAAGATGAAGCGCACTATTTTTGTTGTGGAGATTGCGGTACTACTTGTTATCCTTATTGTATTCTTCTTCTGGAGCAAGTTCGGTAAGGTTAATTGGGACAATATTAACATGTCAGAGCTTGAAAACGATAGCTTGGATGCAGAGACAAAGGAAGTACTTAGCCAATATACAACACTTGCTTTGTTTGGTGTAGATAACCGTTCTAACGGTAACCTTGACAGTGGTAACTCAGATACAATCATCCTTGTTTCTATTAACAACGATACTAAGGAAGTTAAGATGGTATCTGTTCAGCGTGATACTTACCTACAGGTTGAGGATGACAAATACAGAAAATGTAACTACGCATACAATCACGGTGGTGTAGAGACAGCTATTGAGATGCTCAATAAGAACCTTGACCTTAACATATCAGGTTATGTTTCAGTTGATTTCTATGCAGTGGCAAAGGTTGTTGATGATTTAGGCGGACTTGACCTTGAGGTTACTCAGAAAATGATTGATACTAACAATCCTGAGACAGGTCAGAACGCACTTGCAGGCTACATAGCAGAGGTTGAAAATGTTCTTAAGTACTATCCTAATAAGGATGAGTACTGGGATAGAAATGACTGCTACTTTGATAAGCCAGGTGTATATCACATGAATGGTGCCCAGGTAGTTGGTTACTGTCGTAACAGATATGCTGTTGACAACGATTACGGTCGTGCTGAGAATCAGCGTACAGTTATCAAGCTTCTTATCGAAAAGGCCAAGAAGGCTAACATTGCACAGCTCAACAAGATTTGTGATGATGTCTTCCCAGAGATTTCAACAAGCTTAAGCTTGGGACAGTGCGTAGGAATGGCTACAGCAGTTAAGGATTATGAGGTTACAAATTCAGCAGGCTTCCCATTTGCGCTTAAGACTAAAACTATTAGCAAGAAGATTGGTAGTGTTGTTGTTCCTTGTACACTTACAAGTAATGTTGTTACACTTCATGAGTTCTTGTACAATCAGGAGAACTACGATGCAACGGATGATGTAGTTGATAAGATTAGCGATTACATCCAGAACGAAACTGGTTTCTCAGAATCAAGTGCCGAGATTAACCAGACACCGGATATGTCATCATCAGATGAAAAAGAGAAGAAATAACTAGTTAATCAATGGGGATTGACCATAGGGCCAATCCTCATTTTACTTTTATGTTAAATAGTAGTAAAATGTAAAGGCTTTTATAATGCAAAGAAAGGAATTTTTTTTATGTGTGGAATAGTAGGTTACGTAGGAAAATCACAGGCTGCGCCTATACTTTTGGATGGACTTAGTAAGCTAGAATATAGAGGCTACGATTCAGCAGGAATGGCTGTATATGATGGTAGCAAGATTGAATATGAAAAGGCTAAGGGACGTCTTCGTCTTCTCAGCGAAAAGACTCACGATGGTGCTACAATGCAGGGTACTATCGGTATCGGTCATACACGTTGGGCTACTCATGGTGAGCCTAGCGAGACAAACGCTCATCCACATCTTAACGAGGATGAGACAATTGCCGTTGTTCACAATGGTATTATCGAAAACTACGCAAAGCTTAAGGATAAGCTTATCAAGCGTGGATATAATTTCAAATCTGAAACAGATACAGAGGTAGTTGCACACCTTCTTGATTACTATTACAAGGCAGGCAATGATCCTCTAGCATGTGTAACAAAGGTTATGCACCGTGTTGAGGGCGCTTATGCCCTTGGTATTATTTTTGCTGATTATCCAAATCAGATTTATTCAGTTCGTAAGGACAGCCCACTTATCGTAGGTCTTGGTAAGGATGGCAATCTTATTGCTTCTGATGTACCAGCTGTTCTTAAGTACACCCGTGAAGTTTACTTCATCGAGAACGAAGAAATTGCTCGTCTTTCAGAGAACAAAATCGAATTCTTCGATGTAGATGGTCAGCCAATCGAAAAAGAATCTAAGACAATCGATTGGGATGTAGATGCAGCAGAAAAGGGTGGTTACGACCACTTTATGATTAAGGAAATCCACGAGGAGCCTAAGACTGTTCGTGATACACTTAATCCTCGTATCAAGAATGACACAGTTGATATAGAAGAGCTTGGTATGACAGATGAAGAGATTAGAGCAATCTCACGTATCCGTATTGTTGCTTGCGGTAGTGCATATCACACAGGTGTTACAGCTAAGTATGTATTTGAAGAGATGGCTCGCATTCCTGTAGAGGTAGACATCGCTTCAGAGTTTAGATATCGTAATCCAATCCTTCAGGAGAACGAGCTTGTTATTGCGGTTTCACAGTCAGGTGAGACTGCTGATACAAAGGAAGCAGTTAGAATGGCACGTGCTATGGGCAACATGACACTTGCTATTGTAAACGTAGTAGGTTCTTCTATTGCCCGTGAAGCTGAAAAGGTTATGTACACATGGGCAGGTCCAGAGATTTCAGTTGCTACAACAAAGGCTTACAGTGCACAGCTTATCGCATTCTATCTTCTTGCTATGAAGTTTGCAGATGTTAGAGGACTTCTTTCAGCAGATGAGATGAAGTCTCTTATTGCAGATTTAAAGAAGCTTCCAGAGCAGATTGAGATGCTTCTTGGCAACAAGGAACGTATCCAGAAATTTGCTAACCGTTTCGTTGCAGCTAAGGATGTATTCTTCATCGGCCGTGGTATCGATTATGCTATCTCTATGGAAGGTTCACTTAAGCTTAAGGAGATTTCATATATCCATTCAGAGGCATACGCAGCTGGAGAGCTTAAGCATGGTACAATTTCTCTTATTGAAGAGGGCACTCTTGTTGCAGCAGTAGCAACACAGGATAACATCTATCCTAAGACAGTATCTAACATTGTAGAATGTAAGACTCGTGGAGCATTTATCCTTGCTGTTACTACAGTAGGTCACGAGGATATTGAGGATGTTGCAGATTATGTAATGTACATCCCACAGACTAATAAATATTTTACTAACTCACTTGCAATCATTCCACTACAGTTATTTGGTTACTATGTATCTGTAGGCAAGGGATTTGATGTTGATCATCCAAGAAACTTAGCAAAATCAGTTACTGTTGAATAAACCGTCACTTAGTCGTCACATTTCGGGATTATTCTACGTTCATGAAATGAAAAATCAATGGAGGCGAGTTTATGAGCGATTTTTATTCAAACAACACAAACAACGATACAAATAATACTGGGGATACTGGTTCATATACAAGTGAATCAACTAACACAAGCCAAACAAGTAGTTCTACTACTAATGGTTCTTATTCTTATAAGAAGGATGAGATTAACCAGGGTGAATCATATTATCAGTGGTCACCTTATGATGATGGCAGAAGAAACAAGAAAGCTAAAAAGTCTTCTGGCTTTGGGGCAAAGCTAGGAAGAACAGCAGCTATAGCACTTGTTTTTGGATTAGTTGCAGGACTTGCATTCCAGTCAGTGGTTACTGTATCTAATAAGTTCCTTAAGGAAGATACGCCACAGGTAGCCCAGACACAGCAGGCGTCGAGCAGTAGTGATTCAGGTAAGATATCCAGCGCAGCTACAGCTACAACCACATCATCTACAGTTTCAACAGATGTTTCATCAATTGTAGAAAATGTTCTTCCTGCTATTGTACAGGTTACAAATGCAGGGCTTAAGGAATACATGACATTCTTTGGAGCAGTGCAGCAGCCTACCACATCAGCTGGTTCTGGTATCATTGTTTCACAGGATGAGGACAACATCTACATCGCTACTAACAATCATGTAGTTAGCGGTGCCGAGACACTTACAATCACATTTAACGATGGCGAGGCAGTAGAAGGAACAATCAAGGGAACAGATTCATCTTGCGACCTTGCAGTTGTTGCAGTTGCAATCAAGGATATTAAGGAAGACACATTGTCAGAGATTAAGGTTGCCACACTTGGTGATTCAGATTCGACAGTAGTTGGCGAGGCAGCTATCGTAATCGGTAACGCAATGGGCTATGGTACATCAGTTACTAACGGTATCATATCTGCTAAGGATCGTGAGGTTTCTATTACAGATGATGATGGTAATGTTGTTACAAACAGCCTACTTCAGACAAACGCAGCTGTTAACCCTGGTAACTCAGGTGGTGCTCTTTTAAATGCTAAGGGTGAGGTCATTGGTATTGTATCTGCTAAGCTTGCTGAGGAAAGCGTAGAGGGTATGGGATATGCAATTCCTATTTCATACGCATGGAACATCATTCAGCAGATGGTAGACAACGATGTTGTTTCTGAGCTTGAGGCATCATACCTTGGAATAGCTGGTAGAGATATCACATCAGAGATGTCAGAGCAGTACAAAATTCCAGTTGGTGTTTATGTAGCACAGGTAGTTGAAGGCTCTGGTGCTGAGAAAGCAGGTATCGAAACAGAAGATGTTATCACATCATTCAACGGACGTAAGGTAACATCAGTTAACACACTTAACAATATCATGAAATATTTGCCAGCAGGCTCTACAGTTGAAGTAAAGGTTGCCAAGGCAAACAAGGATTATGAGGAAGAGACTATTAAGGTAACACTTACTCATAAGATTGAATCAGTACAATAAAAAGTAAAAAAATGGGTGCAAATCATGTACCCATTTTTTTTTATGTGTTACAATGTAGGCTATGAATAAGAAAAAGATTATATTTGGGATTTTAATTGCTGTATGGATTTGTGTCATTTGGGGGCATAGCATGCAGCCGGCAGTAGTGTCAGAGTTTGAAAGTAGCAAGTTTTTGATTGTTATTAACAAAGTTATTCCAATAATCACTAATGATGATAATGGAATGTACATAGTCAGAAAGGCAGCTCATTTTACAGAATATGCAATACTTGGAGTGTTGTTATGTTTGGAATTTGCCACATACATTAAGGGCTGGTTTAAAAGATTTGTTAATCCTGAGATGGCAGCATTGTTTGTAGCTTTTGTGGATGAGACGATTCAGCTTTTTGTTGAGGGCAGGTCAGGCCAGGTATCTGATATTTGGATAGATATAGCAGGTGCTGCGCTTGGAATAATTATCACCCTTGCTATCATAGGAAACAAGCGTAATAGAAGATAGATATTAAAGCATCTAACAATGTGATAAAATAAGTAATAAAGGCAAAAAAGGGAGGCATCGTATGGGAAAGAAAAGAATAGTTATTGCACTTGGACATGACGCTCTTGGCACTACAGTGCTAGAACAATGGAATGCTACTAAACGCACAGCTGTAGCTGTGGCAGAGTTTATCAAGCAGGATTATCAGGTGGTTATCACCCACAGTAACGGACCACAGGTTGGTATGATTCACACAGCTCTTTCAGAGTTTTATCAGAATCATCCTGATTACACACCTACACCTATGTCGGTTTGTTCCGCAATGAGCCAGGGTTATATCGGTTACGATTTGCAGCAGGCTATTCGTTCAGAATTAGTAGGCCGTGGAATTTATAAGCCTGTTTCTACTATTCTTACACAGGTTACTGTTGATCCTTATGATGAAGCTTTCTACAAGCCTACTAAGATAATCGGACGTGTTATGACGGCTGAGCAGGCTGAGGCTGAGGAGGCTAAGGGCAACCACACTGTTAAGGTAGATGGTGGCTATCGCAGAATCGTGGCAGCACCTAAGCCAATGGAGATTGTGGAGATTGATGCTATCAAGGCTCTGTGCGATGCAGACCAGGTGGTTATTGCAGCAGGTGGTGGCGGAATACCAGTGCTTACTCAGGACAACAAGCTTAAGGGCGCATCAGCAGTAGTAGAAAAGGATACAGCAGCAGGCTTGCTCGCTTCAGAGCTTGAGGCAGACATGCTTGTAATCCTTACTAGCGTAACAAAGGTATGTAAGAATTTTGGCAAGCCAGATGAGCAGCCACTTGATTATATTTCAGTAGCAGAAGCTAAGAAGATGTTAGAATCAGGAGAATTTGGTGAAACCGATATGGCACCAAAGATTCAGGCTGCCATAGATTATATTGGGGATTCAGCTATTAGAAAGGTATTAATTACCAAGCTGTCAGATGCTGGCAACGCAGTAGGCGGACAGACTGGTACAATGATAGGAAAGTAATATGACAATCAGAGATTTACAGATTGGACAAACAGCTAGAATAGATGCTGTCGGGGGCGAGGGAGCCCTCAGACAGCATTTCTTAGATATGGGAGTAATTCCAGGCGTGGAGGTAACTCTTGTCAGACTGGCCCCAATGGGAGATCCAATGGAGCTTAGAATCCACGGTTACGAGCTTACTCTTAGACTAGCCGATGCAGAAAAAATAGATGCAACGTTAGTGGAGAACATCAAGGATGAAGAGACACCAGTGGAGGCAAACAAGCATGACATCGCCCACCCAGGTCTTGGTGAGGAAGGTAAATATCATCTTAAGGGTGATGGTGAACCGCTTCCAAAGAGAACACAGCTTACATTCGCACTTGTGGGTAACCAGAACTGTGGTAAGACTACTCTTTTCAATCAGCTTACTGGTTCTAATCAGCATGTAGGAAACTTCCCTGGCGTTACTGTAGATAGAAAAGATGGCGTCATTCGAGGCAAGGATAATACCTGCATCACAGACCTTCCAGGAATCTATTCCATGTCACCATATTCTAACGAGGAGCTTGTCAGCCGAGACTTTGTTTTACACGAAAAGCCAAAGGCTATCATCAACATTGTTGATGCTACAAATATAGAGCGAAATCTGTATCTGACTATGCAGCTGTTAGAGCTTAACATCCCTATGGTTGTTGCTCTTAATATGATGGATGAGCTTAGAGGTAACGGCGGTTCAGTGGATATCAACAGAATGGAAAAGATGTTAGGTGTTCCAGTAGTTCCTATTTCGGCAGCTAAGAACGAAGGTATCGACGAGCTTGTAGCTCACGCGATGCACGTGGCTCAGTATCAGGAAAGACCTCAGGTAGATGATTTCTGCGACGAGAATGATAATGGTGGTGCAGTTCACAGATGCATCCACGGCGTTATTCATCTGATGGAGGACCACGCAAAGCGTGCTGATATTCCAGTCAGATTTGCAGCCAGCAAGGCCATCGAAAACGACGCACAGATTATTAAGAAGCTGGATTTAGATGAAAACGAAATCGAGACCTTAGAGCACATCACAAAGCAGATGGAAAAGGAAAGAGGTCTTGATAGAAGTGCCGCCATGGCAGATATGCGTTTTGCATTTATAGATAAGGTTTGCAAGGAATGTGTTATCAAGCCAAAGGAAAGCAAGGAGCACATCCGCAGCCAGCGTATCGATAAATGGCTTACAGGAAAGTACACAGCTATTCCTATTTTCATTTGCGTAATGGCTATGGTGTTCTTCCTTACATTTAATGTTATTGGTGCATGGTTACAGGGATTGCTTGAAGAAGGGATTGCATTCCTTACTGATATTACAGACAAGGCTCTTACTATGGCAAACGTAAATGTTACCGTACATGAGCTGATTATAGGCGGTATTTTTGAAGGTGTCGGAGGAGTTCTTAGCTTCCTTCCAATCATCATCACCATGTTCTTCTTCCTATCTATTTTAGAGGATAGTGGTTATATCGCCAGAGTTGCATTTTTCATGGATAAGATGCTTAGAAGAATCGGTCTATCAGGCCGAAGCATTGTGCCACTTTTGATTGGATTTGGATGTACAGTTCCAGCGGTAATGTCTACACGTACATTGCCTAGTGACAGGGACCGTAAGATGACAATTCTTCTTACACCATTTATGAGCTGTACTGCAAAGCTTCCAATATACACATTCTTCGTAGCAGCATTCTTCCCAGAAAATGGATGGCTTGTAATCACTGTGTTGTATTTCCTTGGAATATTCCTTGGAGTGCTTGCAGCGTTGTTCTTTAAAAAGGTTAGATTCAAGGGTGAGGCTGTTCCGTTTGTTATGGAGCTTCCAAACTACAGATTGCCTAGCGCAAGAAATGTAATTCAGCTTCTTTGGGAAAAGGCAAAGGATTTCTTACAGAGAGCCTTTACAGTAATCTTCCTTGCAACAGTTATCGTATGGATATTACAGAGCTTTGATACTCATCTTAATCTTGTGGCAGACCAGAAGGACAGCATCCTTGCACTTATTTCAGGAGGACTTGCACCATTATTCAAGCCAATAGGATTGGGAGATTGGAGAATCTGTACATCACTTATTTTAGGATTTATGGCAAAGGAAAGTGTGGTATCAGTGCTTGAAGTATTGTTTGGTACTACAGGAGTTGCAGCGGCTATGTCAAGCCTTACAGCATTTTGCTTGCTGGTATTCTCATTGCTTTATACACCATGCGTGGCAGCTATTGCATCTATCAAAAGAGAGATGGGCCGTAAGTGGGCTGTGTGTGTAGTGATTTGGCAGTGTGCCATAGCATGGATTTGTGCATTTATAGTTCATACAATAGGAATGCTGATCGGCATGGTATAACAACGGTTTTGAAATTTTGTAGAGTTTCGCAAATGCGGAACTCTTTTTTTAGTTATTATTTATAAAAAACTCAGATTAGGCACTTGAAACTGGAGTAAGTTTGTGATAAATTATACGTGCGTTAGAGGATGCTAACGATTATTAATAATGTCAAACTTTAGTTGGATACAATTGATTTTCGTAATAGTCATCTAACAGAGGGTTAAATAAATATTAAGGAAGTAATATATGATGCCATTAGTAGTAGCGCCAACAGGCGAAGAACAAATGATTAAACGAATTGGTGGAAATGAGGATGTTAAACGTCATCTTCAGGAGCTTGGTTTTGTGCCAGGCGGACACGTTACAGTTGTAAACGAAATAGGTGGAAACCTAATCGTAAATGTAAAGGAGTCAAGAGTGGCTGTAGATAAGCAGCTGGCTCAGAAGATATACGTGTAAAGGAGAGAAAGATGAAAACATTAAAGGATGTTAATGTTGGCGAGACAGTCAATGTTACAAAGCTAAACGGTGAAGGCGCAGTAAAGCGCAGAATTATGGATATGGGAATTACAAAAGGTGTAGAGATTTACGTTAGAAAAATCGCTCCTCTTGGAGATCCAGTAGAGATTACAGTTAGAGGCTATGAGCTATCAGTTCGCAAGGCTGATGCTGAAATGATAGTAGTAGAATAAAAGGAGGAGAATAAAGTGGGAATTCGTATTGCACTAGCAGGTAATCCAAACTGCGGTAAAACAACATTGTTCAATGCTCTCACAGGTTCTAACCAGTTCGTTGGTAACTGGCCTGGTGTTACTGTAGAGTACAAAGAAGGAAAATATAAAGGTGATAAGGAAGTAACAATCGTTGACCTTCCAGGTATTTATTCACTTTCACCATACACATTAGAGGAAGTTGTTTCTCGTAACTATCTTATCGATGAGAAGCCAGATGCTATCATCAATGTTATTGATGGTACTAACCTAGAGAGAAACCTTTATCTCACAACACAGATTGTTGAGCTTGGCATTCCAGTAGTTATTGCTATCAACATGATGGATGTTGTAGAAAAGAACGGTGACAAGATTAATGCTAACAAGCTTTCAGAGGAGATTGGCGTTCCTGTAATCGAGATTTCAGCTCTTAAGAACAGAGGTCTTAAGGAAATCGTTGCAGCAGCTACAAAGGCTGCAAAGGAAGCAAATCCTCAGTCACCAAAACATAGATTTGACGGCTCGGTAGAGCATGCACTTGCTCATATTGAGGAGCTTTGCTTACATAACATCTCTGATGAAAATGTTCAAAGATGGTATTCAATTAAGCTTTTCGAGCGTGACACAAAGATTCAGGAAAAGCTTGGTCTTTCATCTGATGTTATTGCTCACATTGAAAATGATATTGTATCATGTGAGAAGGAAATGGATGATGATTCAGAATCAATCATCACAGGTGAAAGATACAATTACATCGGCACAATCATTGGTGCTTGTGTAAAGAAAGCGGCAAAGGGAATGACAACATCTGATAAGATTGATCAGATTGTTACAAACAGATTCCTTGCACTTCCAATTTTTGCTATTGTAATGTTTATTGTTTACTATGTATCAGTTACAACAGTTGGAACATGGGCAACAGACTGGGCAAATGATGGTGTGTTCGGTGATGGATGGCACTTATTTGCAATCGGTTCAAAGGCGTATACAGAAGCAGCTGATGAGTACACAGCAAATCAGCTTATCGTTGATGGATATGACCTTATTGTAGAGGAGACAGGCGCTGAGCCTACAGGCGAATTTGAGTATCCTGTAGAGGATGAGGAGACAGCGGCCGTTGAGTATGAAAAAGCAACACTTGAGGATTATGAGGCTGCAAAGGCTTATGTAGAGTCAAATGAGGAGCCAGACCCAGCAAACTATGGCGTATGGATTCCTGGTATTCCAGTATTTGTAGAGGCTGGTCTTGATGCAATTAATTGTAACGATGTTGTTAAGGGACTTATCCTTGATGGTATCGTAGCCGGTGTTGGTGCAGTTCTTGGTTTCGTTCCACAGATGCTTGTACTTTTCATCTTCCTTGCATTCCTTGAGGCTTGCGGTTACATGGCACGTGTTGCATTTATCATGGACCGTATCTTCAGAAAGTTTGGTCTTTCAGGTAAGTCATTCATTCCAATGCTTATTGGTACAGGTTGTGGTGTTCCTGGTATCATGGCATCACGTACTATCGAAAATGATAGAGACCGTAAGATGACAATCATGACAACAACATTTATTCCATGTGGAGCTAAGCTTCCATTTATCGCAATGGTAGCAGGCGCTATCTTCGGTGGAGCAGCTTGGGTTGCACCAACAGCTTACTTCCTTGGAATTTTCTCAATCATCGTATCAGGTATTATGCTTAAGAAGACAAAGCTCTTCGCTGGCGACCCAGCACCATTCGTTATGGAGCTTCCAGCATACCACTGGCCAACAGTAGGTAACGTACTCCGCAGCATGTGGGAGCGTGGCTGGTCATTTATCAAAAAAGCTGGTACAATCATTTTACTTTCAACAATCGTAGTTTGGTTCTGTACATTCTTCGGTGTTGTTGATGGAGCATTTACAATGCTTGAGGAAGACCAGATTGATCATTCAATCCTCGCTGGTCTTGGTAAGTGCCTTGCATGGATTTTCCTTCCACTTGGCTTTGGCGATTGGGAAGCAACAGTTGCTTCTATCACAGGTCTTGTTGCTAAGGAAAACATCGTTGGTACACTTGCTATCATCTATGGTGCATCAGGTGATGTTTACGAGACAATGCGTGCAGCATTTACAGATGCATCTGGTATGGCATTCCTCGCATTCAACCTTCTTTGCGCTCCTTGCTTCGCAGCTATGGGTGCAATCAAGCGTGAGATGAACAACACTAAGTGGTTCTGGACAGCTATCGGATATCAGTGTGGCTTCGCATGGGTAATCGGCCTTATCATCTACCAGGTAGGCAAGGTATTCACAGGCGAAGGATTCACTTTCGGAACAATCTTCGGACTAGCAGCCATCTGCTGCCTTATCTACGGACTATTCCGCAAGGACAAGTATAACAAATAATGAGCCTTCCCCTTTTGGGGTTGCTAGGCTCCAGTGGAGCCTGTTTAGCAACGACCGAGCCGGGAGGCGAGACAAGGTGTCAGCGCAGCTGACGGATGAGGGTAATAATCATGGGAACAGCAATAGTAATTCTAATCCTAGCCGTTATCGTGGGCGCAATAATCCGCTCCCTAATAAAATCACATAAACGTGGCGAACACCCAGCCTGCGGTGGCGATTGTAGTCACTGTGGCGGCGGCTGTCACTAGGTAAGTATTGTCCCTTGGCTTTTCTTAGCCAAGGGACTTTTTTCGTGGGTTATTAAATGAGCAACACATCAATAAAGTCGGCAAGCGCGAGCAGGGGGGCGCCATGCCTGACCATGGGTGGGGGCCCACGCCGGCGGGCTCCCATGGTTAGGTATGGAGGGTGCCCTGCGGGAGCATGAGAACCTAAGGTTGTGTTGCGGAGCGTGTATGTTTTTGGTATCATTTGAAGTATGAGTGAGAATATAAAATTTTCCGTGATAATGCCTACTTATGGGGTGGGCGACTATATTGGCGATGCCCTAGGCTGCCTCTCAATGCAGACCTATGACAACTTTGAAGTAATCATTGTAGATGATTGCTCTCCTGATAAATCAGGTGAAATAGCAAACAGTTTCACACAAAGGGACGATAGATTTTTCTATGTAAAGCATAGCGAAAACAAGGGTGTTTCCGAAGCAAGAAATACAGGCATTGAGCATGCCACAGGAGATTATATTCTCTTTTTAGATCCGGATGATTTGTATGAGCGTGATTTGTTGAGAGTATGTGCAGCAGTGCTGGAACGTAATCCTGTGGATTTGCTGGTATATAGCTTTACCGAGGATTATCGTAATTACGAATCAGGCAAGATTGAATATCGTAAATGCGTTAGCTTAGAGCAGATGGATTATGATGACGATATGGTTACCACAAGTGATCCTGCAACCATTCATAAAATGGCCATGCAAATGGAAGCAATTACAATGCTTGGGTATCCTTGGAACAAGTGCTATAAGACAAGTGTTATTAAGGAGCATAGTCTTATATTTCAGCAGATAAAGCATGTAGAGGATATATTATTTAACTGCGATTTTCTTGATTACACCACATCTCTTACAGTGTTAAATGATGTGCTGTATCACTATAGAAATCAAGGTCAGGCCCGCCTTACAGGTGGAGCCATTGATGACTATTTCAAGCTTCAGAAGATTCGTGTGCAGCGAATCTATGACCAGCAACAGCAGTGGAAGACCTGCGATTTTGAAGCTCTTGGAACTCTTTCTAAGATATATTTCAGAAGCTTCCAATCTGCCATGGTTCGCCAAATCGAGGGCGGAATTAAATGCGATGATATTTTAAAATGGTGCAACGCCGAGTCTGAAACAGAGCTCTATCAGGAGATGAAGAAGTATCTTCCTGACAATTCTAAAACTCTTAAGTTTTTATACAAGCCTTTGGCCCAGGGAATGTTTGGCACAGCCCTTAAGCGTGCCCGAATCATGGAATACACCAAACACCACTTCCCAGGAATTTTCAACAGGGCGAAGCAGTTAAGGTAGTGGGTATTTTTTATTTTGATAGTAAGTATTATTAGGAAGAGTTAGTAGTGTATGGAAATGAGAGGTTTTATCATGGAATCAAATAACACAATTAAATATAATAAGCCTAATATCGGTGCATTACCTATGGACGCAGGCAGAGATATTTTTAAAATTATAATGAATACCCCAAAGCCTAATCATGAAAAGTTGAAAAGAGAAGCAGATGAATTAGAAAAAAAGATTTTCGCTTCAATAGGGTATGAGAAATAGGAAAATTGTTACCGTAACAGGCGGACTACATGGGAATCAAGGGGTAATATTTGCTTTTGTAGATACAGTAGGTTATAATTTACTTAGTTGTGAGAAGGAGGGTTTACTATGACTGAGGGCGGTTTTTTAATTTTCTTTTTTGCATTAATTTTATTGGTAGTCATCGTAGCTGTTATCGCAGTAGTTTCTGCGGTTTCAGGCGCAGCGGCAGCGATAGCCGACGAAGAGGATGGCGAAGAGGATTAACTAATTTTGGATATAAAAATCTTTATAGCGACTCACAAACCATGCCTGTTACCTGAACAGGATTGTTACGTGCCAATTCATGTGGGAGCAAAGGGCAAAGATAATATTTTATATGAGGAGTGTGGGATTAATAAACCGGGAGCATTAGTTAGAGATGATTCCGGTGATAACATCTCTGAGAAGAACCCATACTATTGTGAGCTTACAGCTACTTATTACATCTGGAAAAATATTACGGCGGATGTGGTTGGCTTGTGCCACTACAGACGCTATTTTTCTTCTAAGAAAAATAGTGGAGATGATGAAAATCCATTTAAAAATATTTTGTCTGAGGCAGAGATTAGCTCATTGATGTCAGAGTACGATATGGTAGTACCAAAGACTAATAAGTACTTTATCGAGACTCTTTATAGCCATTATTCACACACCCTAGATGGTAGCCATTTGGACATAGCCAGGGAGGTTATGGCTCAGCTTTATCCAGAGGATCTTAAGTATTTGGATGCCATCTATTCTAAGACAAATGGAAGCATGTATAATATGTGCATCATGAAAAAGGATTTGTTCGATGCCTACTGTGAGTGGATGTTTAATTTACTTGCAGGTGTGGAGGAAAGAATTGATGTATCAAATCTATCTGCATTTCAGGCTAGATTGTTTGGTCGTGTGTCAGAGATTCTTATGAATGTATGGATTCTTAAGGTATCTAGTGAGGGCAAATCTGTAACGGAAGTATCCGCTGCATACACAGAAAAGATTAACTGGATTAAGAAGGGCGTATGGTTTTTACAGGCTAAGTTCTTCGGTAAAAAATACACAAAGAGTGCATAATGATAAATACAAGCTATTGCTCAAATATAAATGGGCAATAGCTTTATTTTATTTGTATTTAGTGATAAAATACTATGTCGAAAAAAAGAGAAAGTATAAATAAGTATGATTAAGAGTAAAAAAATAAGGTTGATAAGAATAATTGTAATAGCGGTTTTGGTGCTATGGGGCATTATTCTTGCTGGATTTATCAGCCCACTTAGAATAAAAAAATATGATTTAACATTTGATAATCTTCCAGAGGAGATGGATGGTTACAGAATTGTTCAGATAACAGATTTTCATTGCAAGGAGTTTGGTGATCACGAAGAAGATTTAATAAAGCTTGTGGCAAAGGCTAAGCCTGATGTAATATTTTTAACAGGTGATATTGTTGATGAAAAGCATACTGTAGATAATGCTGATGATTTACTTGTTGGTATAACAAAGCTTGCACCTGTTTACTATGTAACAGGAAACCATGAGTATTATAATGGCGCTCCATATTATGAATTCCGAGAGCTCTGCGATAAATATGGTGTTGTAATGCTTGAGAATGAAACAGTAGATGTGGAGTTCAATGGAATCAGCTACAAGCTTACAGGTTTGGATTATGTTAATTCTACGGTCCATATGAAGGATGTGATAGGATATGCAAACACTGATTACTTTAATGTGTTACTGTATCATGATTCTTCTAAGTTTAACTTTTTGTCCGAATATGGATATGACATAGAATTTGCAGGCCACGGTCATGGTGGATTAATTCGCCTTCCATTTATAGGAGGCTTGCTGGGTTCTGATTATCGCCTGTTCCCAAAGTACGATTATGGAATATTTCATGAAAAAAATTCCACTATGGTAACCAGCTCAGGCTTGGGCGACGCAAGAGTACCTAGATGGAATAATCCAAGAGAAATAGTGCTAGTTAAATTGCATTGTGAAAAATAGAAACAGCCAGGGCGCATATCACATTAGAATGATATGTGCCCTGGCTGTTTTGATTTTAAAGATTTTTCAATAGTTGCGAAGCGTATATTGAAATTCGCTTTATTTGATCATTATCACTAGATGATAATGTTTGCAACAAGTTGAATAATTCAGGGTTTGTTTTTTTATCAACGACAATCTTGGCTGGTGAGATATCATCTGTTTTTCCTGTGAGATATTCAACAGAGGTTCCAAAACACTGTGCAATAACTTCTAATGTTTGCATAGATGGAGTGCGTTCCCCGTATTCGTATCTACAGTAACCTATATTGGATAAATTGAGTCTGCGGGCGGCCTCTGCTTTTGTAATTCCTAGATTGTTACGGGCTTCTGTAATTCTTTGTGCAATGATGTTATCAGACATGAAAACTCTCCTAATACAATAAAATATTGACTATAACCATTGGATATACTATAATACGTTACATCCAATGGTTATTTTATCAAAGGCTATGTCTTTTTTCAAGTATTATGGCTATATGATTTAATATTCAGGGAAATAATGTTACAAAGGATATAAAAATGGGAACAGTAAAAGCAACAGTGAAAGATAGTTTATTCACCCACATGTTTGGCGATGAAAGTAAGGAGTATCTACTAAAGCTTTATCAAGCACTTCATCCAGAGGACTTGGAGACAGGTGTGGACAATCTTAAAATCATTTCAATTGAAAATGCATTATCTAATGATATTTATAATGATTTAGGATTTATAGCAAACGACAAATTAGTAGTTTTGGTAGAGGCTCAGAGCACTTGGAGTGTAAATATTTTAGTAAGATTATTATTGTATCTGGCAAAGACATACCAGGCATATATATGGGGGCATAAGGAGCTTAAGGCTAAGCTCTACACAGATAGTAAGATAATCTTACCTAAGGCAGAGCTGTATGTATTGTATGCAGGAAAGCAGGATGGTAAGCCAACACAAATGTCTTTAAAGGAAGAGTTCTTAGGCGCAGAAGGAAATGTAGATCTTAAGGCAAATGTTATTTTTGCAGATGAAGAAAGAAATGACATAATAGGTGAATACCTTGCTTTTTGCACTATTTTAAAAGAGCAGGTTCTGCTGTATAATGGGGATAAGCAGAAGGCTATACAAGCAACAATTAGCATCTGCATTGAACAAGGAAAACTAGTGAGATACCTTTCTGAACATAGGATGGAGGTTGAAGATTATATGTTTGCATTATTAAGTGATGAAGAATTGAAAGAGGCGTATGGGGATTATAGGGAGAGTATTGGCGAAGAGAAGGGTCTACAGAAAGGAATAAGTCAGGGAATAAAGCAGGGAACTGATAAAGCCATGCTTAATGCTATTCAAAGTCTTGTTAAGAATAAGGGATTCACTATTGATGAAGCAATGGAGGCATTGGAAATACCTAATGACAAGAGGGCAGTATATAAAGCGTCATTAGAGTAATTATAATTAATTATTTAGCCAGGGCACACTAGACAGTGTGCCCTGGCTATTTTTTAGCATTACAATTTTATCGCGGCTGCGATAAAATCTAGACATGAATACTGATAGTACAGGAATCTGGAACTATACCTTTCTGAACACAGGAGAAAGGTTGAAGATGAATAGATGTCTATTGCTATTTAAAATCTTGTTAGGATAAAGGGGTTCCTGTCGCTGAAGCAATGGATGTTTTAGAAATGTCTGTTGAAAAAAGTAAGTATCTGAAGATTTATTATAGTAATAAGAAAGGGGTAGATTTTCAAGGTAACTGCAACGCCATTTATTAATGTTGCGGTTATGTTGGCAGTTCTTAATTTTGTAAAACATTGTGTTGCAAAAGTAAAACATTAGGTGTATTCTATGGTTAGAAGGAGGTAGTTGATTATGGCAGCTACAACAGTAAAAGATACAAATTTCAACATGAGAATGAATAAGCAGAAAAAAGCTAGCTTAGAGGATTTATATGGTAGCCTTGGCATGACCTTAGCAGAAGCAGTAAATATATTTTTTGAAAAATCTTTAATGGAAGGTGGCATCCCTTTTGATGTTAGAATGCCACGCTATAACAAAGAGACTGAGGAAGCTATCCAGGAAGCTAGAGATATAATGTCTGGTAAAGTCTCAGCTAAGTCTTATTCTTCTGCTAAAGAATTATTTGCGGAGCTTGATGAAGAATAATGAAGTATACATTAAAAACCACCACTAAATTCAAGAAAGATTACAAACGATGTAAAAAGCGTGGTTATGATATGGATTTATTATCTGATGTCATTGATACAATGGGAATGTAATCATTGAAGATATTTGTGATTATCACTAAGGAGGACCTATAGCATGATGAGTTTAGAACCTACATCACCAGGAGAAATTTTACAAGAAGAATTCCTTGAACCTATGAACATCACAGCATATAGACTTGCAAAAGAGGTACATATTCCTCAATCTAGGATTAGCGATATCATAAGTGGCAAGAGAAGGATTACAGCAGACACTGCAATGAGATTCGCTAGGTATTTTGGAACTACACCACAGTTTTGGCTTAATATTCAGAATCAGTTTGATTTAGATATGCTGAAGGTATCTGGTAAAGTTGTAGATATGGCAGATATCAGACCATTTAGCTTGATGCAGGGGTGAGCTATACAAGCAACAATTAGCATCTGCATTGAACAAGGAAAACTAGTGAGATACCTTTCTGAACACAGGATGGAGGTTGAAGATTATATGTTTGCGTTATTAAGTGATGAAGAATTGAAAGAAGCCTATGGGGATTATAGGGAGAGTATTGGATAGCCAAGTCGTACCAAAGGAGTGCCTTGGCTATTTTTATTGTATTGCCCAAGCAATATGTTTATAATTAAAAACTGGCAAAATTAAATAAAAGAGGAGCATAAGAGTATTGGAAGAGATGATAAGAAAAATTTATAAGCCAGTGTTAATTACATGGATTGTTTCAGCTTTGTGTTATTTGCCATTTATTGCTAAAGGGCTTACTAATTCTGTAGATGGACTGTGGGCCTCAACCTATTATCAAGCAGGTAATATAGAGCTGGGTTCAGGCAGATGGGCATTGCTGTTTCTTGACAAAGCAAGATTGGGATATGGTGCAGAGCCTTTTTCCACATTGTTGGCATTGCTGTTTTTGTCGATGGCTGCTTATATTTCTATATCGATGTTTATGGATATAAGAAAGTCAAATTATGTGTATGCGATGTTGATTACTTGCTGTACAAGCACATGTTGTATTCTTGCATATAGATTTACATCAGCTAACTATTGCTTTGGTGTGCTGCTGTCAGTTTTGTCAGTATATTTTGTATTAAGAGAGTCAGATGAAAAGAAAGTTAGAATTAGAAATACAATAATAGCTATTGCTATTTTGATATTCAGTACAGGAATATATCAGGTTGACTTAGGAGTTTTTGCTGTGTTAGTTATCTTGAATATGATGAAGCTAATATATAAGGAAGATAACCGCAATTGCTTTAGAGTGTTTAAGGTGTCAGCAGTGGTGTTTGTCGTTAGCTGCATATTATATAAAATTGCATGGAACGTGTGCATGATGGCTAGGCACATATCTGCATCCTCTTACAATGGGGCAGATTCGGTTTCGGTGTTTGGTATGCTCAGTGGAATACCTAGTGGACTATGTGTAATATATAAAGCCTGGTCTGATTATTTTTCATTCACTCAGGGAAACTATGTGCTGGCACCAATTAGAGCATTTGTAGCTTTTGTGCTATTTATTGCATTGTTTGTTGTTGGAGTGCGTAAGCTAGCAAAACAACCTAAGAATGCTATCATATATGGAATATTGTGGGTGCTTCTGCCGGTAGCTGCTAATATAGCTATTATTCTGGCACCAAGTATGAAGACTGTTATGATGCAAATGACAGTGCCTATGGCATTTGCATTACCTTTGGCTATGTGCTTTCTTGATGAGATTGGTATTATCCGTAAGTGGACAATTTCAGCGCTTTGCATTATTCTTTTGTATGGAAATATTTTTGCAGTGGGTGCAGATATAGATGCAATGGCGCAAGGCAGCAATTCGTCCAATATGATCATGAATAACATCGCTGTTACACTTAACCAAAAGCAGTTGTTATCAGATGATTATGATTATGCGTTTTTTGGTAATATTTCTGCTAACGAATTGTTTAAGAAAAATGAGCTGTATGATATGGCTAGTCCTTATGCAAAGTTTGGAACTATGCAGACTAAGCCTGATATGGTGCACAAATCATACATAGGTCTTTTGGATGATATAGGCCTTGATTTGGAAATAGTTGATAATGAAAAATATCTAGAGTTATATGATTCTGGAATACTTGATAATATGCCTGCTTATCCTGAAGAGGGTTCAATAATCGAGAAGGATGGCGTAGTTATAGTAAAGGTATCTGATGATTATATCTTTGGTAAATATGGATAATAGATAGCCATGGCACACCACAATGTATGCCATGGCTATTATTATGTGTACGTTTTGTGAAATGTTACATATAAATAAGTAAAAAATGTAAGTATTTTTAACCACTAAACAATTGTCAACAACTCCTGAATGATGTATACTTCTGCAAGATGGCCATTTTTAGGTCAATCAAAAAAGTAGAGGGAGTAGTAGATGAAAGTTCTTATTGTAAATAAATTCTTGTACCCAAATGGCGGGTCTGAGACATATATTTTCAAGTTAGGTGAAGCACTTAAGGCACAGGGCCACGAGGTTCAGTATTTTGGAATGGAACATGAAGGTAGATGTGTAGGTAATGCGGTGAATGCGTATACATCTGATATGGATTTCCATGATGCCAGCAAGCTTGAGAAGCTAACCTATCCCCTTAAGACTATTTATTCTAAAGAGGCTAGGGTAAAGATTAGACTTGTTTTAGATGATTTTAAGCCAGATGTTGTACATCTTAATAATTTCAATTATCAGTTAACACCATCCATGATTTTGGAGATTGTAAAATGGAGAAAGCAGACAGGACATGCATGTAA
Organism: Pseudobutyrivibrio ruminis; assembly: GCA_015057315.1. Lineage (GTDB taxonomy): Bacteria > Bacillota > Clostridia > Lachnospirales > Lachnospiraceae > Pseudobutyrivibrio > Pseudobutyrivibrio ruminis_D. The sequence continues at coordinate 83,974 of SVER01000008.1, forward strand.
GATAGTATTTACAGCCCATGATTATCAGCTGGTTTGTCCTAATCACATGTGTAACAATCCTAACACACATGAGAACTGCGAGAAGTGCCTGAGCGGCAAATTCATTAATTGCACCAAGGGTAAATGTATTCACGGAAGTACTGCTAAGAGTTTCATTGGTACCTTAGAGGCAACATTCTGGAAGCTGAAGGGCACATACAAATATATCGATACATTTATTTGCTGTAGCCAGTTTATGAAGAGCAAGCTGGACGCTAATCCACTGTTTGCACCAAAGACTGTGGCAATTCATAATTTTATAGAAGCAATCCCTTGGGTAGAGGCTGAGAAGGAAGATTACGTGCTTTACTTCGGAAGATATTCTGAGGAAAAGGGCATACGTACACTGATTGAGGCAGCCAAGAGAATGCCTGAGGTGAATTTCATCTTCGCTGGCAAGGGACCATTGGAAGATTTGCTTAAGGGCGTTGATAATATCAAAAATGTGGGCTTTAGGAGCGGTGATGATTTGGCTAATCTGATTCGCAAGGCCAAGATGTCTGTTTATTCATCAGAATGGTACGAAAACTGCCCATTCTCAGTAATGGAATCACAGATGTATGGAACACCAGTTATCGGTGCAAATATCGGTGGTATTCCAGAGCTTATCCAGGTAGGCAAGACCGGCCTTCTGTACGAGAGCGGAGATGTGGATCAGCTTTGTGATGCAATTCACAGCATTTGGCAGGATGACGCCAAGGCTAAGGCGATGCATGATGCATGCAAGGAATTGAGCTTTGATACTATTGATGAGTATTTAGAGAAGATAATGGAGATATATGAGGGCTAAAAATGGCTAGTAGTAAAAGAGATATATGGGTAGATAATGTAAAAGTTATTGCGTGTATTTTGGTTGTACTAGGACATTTTTTTCAATCGATGGTTAAGGCCAATTTGCTAGCAGATTCATTTGCATATAACTTATTTGAAGACACAATTTATTATTTTCATGTACCGTTGTTTTTTATTTGCAGTGGTTACTTATACCAAAAATATTCTGTTGTAAATGATATAAGCGCATGGAAAATTAATGTATTGAAGAAGCTTATTGCCCTTGGAATCCCATACTTTGTATTTTCGTTTGCAACATGGATTTTAAAGAAAGTATTTGCATCATCTGTAAATACAGAAATTGGTGGCTTGGGGTATACTTTATTCAAACATCCAACATCTCCGTATTGGTATTTATATATTTTATTTGTATTGTTTGTGATTACATGGACATCTAAAAATGTTAATCAACAGTATTTAATGCTTGTCATATCTGTATGTATGAAGTTGGCATACACGTTTGGCGTAAGCACAGGTTTGTATATTATAGATAATACATTGGCTAATTGCGTTTGGTTTGTTCTTGGAATGACAATGGCTTATGGTGTGATTAAAATGACAAATGCCATGATGAGTATATTATTATTTATGGTATTCTTGTTAGGAAGTGCATTGACTGAGTTAGGATATATACATTTTAAATTGCAAGGCTTCATTTGGGCCTTAATGGCTTGCTATTCTGTAATTAGTTTGAGTCATTATTTATACAATGATGGTGTTCAGAGTGAATATATGGCAACAATTGCTAAGTATACTATGCCTATATTTTTAATGCATACATTGTTTGCAGCACCATTCAGAAGTGTTTTGATTAAGCTTGGAGTTGACAACTTAATCATCCATATAGTCATAGGATTAGTAGCAAGTTTTGTATGTCCGGTAATTGCAATGATAATTATGGAGAAAATAAAACCATTGGATTTTATGATTTATCCAAATAGATATATTTCTATAAAGAGGAGACAATAATGGCAGATAAAAATAGATATGAGGCTATAGATGGCTGGCGCGCCTATGCATGTTTAGGAATTGTTGCTATGCATGTCTTGGCAAATGGGAAATATGGATTGGATGGATTTATCTATGTACAATTTATTCCAGCTTTAACTAATTTGGTATTTTTGTTCATGACAATTAGTGCTTTTGGAATGTGTTGTGGATATTATGACAGAATGATATCTGATAATGTTGATATAGTTTCATTCTATAAGAAAAGGTATAAAAAAATATTACCATTCTTTGCGCTACTATGTTTGTTGGACTTTATTGTTTCACCAAGTATTAATTCTCTATATGAAGTGTTTGCAAATTTAACACTTTGCTTTGGACTTATACCTAATGCTGATATAACAGTAATAGGTGTAGGCTGGTTTTTGGGGACGGTTTTTGTATTCTATTTAATGTTTCCATTTTTTTGTTTTCTACTTGCAGATAAGAAGAGAGCTTGGTTAGGATTTACGGCATCATTTATAATGAATATTTTATGCATTAGTTATTTTGACGTAGATAGAAAATCTATTGCTTATAGTTTCGTATATTTTATGGTTGGTGGAATCGTATTTCTTTATAGAGAAGAAATATCAAAATTAGTCAAGTTTAAATGTGCAGTTATTATAGTGTTTATAAGCCTAGTTACTATTTATTATTTTGTTGAAAGCAATACAGCTATTTCACTTTTAATTAATGCTATGGTTTTAGTACTCGCTATAGTTTTTGTTGGTAAAGGAGTTCTTAATAACAAGTTTGTACATTTTATTGGTGGTATAAGTTTTGAAATATACCTATGTCATATGTTTATATTTAGAGTATTAGAAAAAGCAAATATGCTTAGGCTGACTCAAAATAATTATGTTAATTATTGGTTGATATATTTAATAGTATTTATCGGAGCAACAGTGTTTGCTTATATTTCACAAATTGGAATTAATAAAGTAACTAAGTTTTTAATAAAGGAGTAAGAAATGGCAGAGAAGAAATTAAATGGAACCGTAATTGTAACTTACAGATGTAATGCACGTTGCTCAATGTGCAATAGATATAAGGCACCATCTAAACCTGAGGAAGAAATCTCACTTGAGACAATCAAGAAGCTTCCTAAGATGTATTTCACAAACATCACAGGTGGCGAGCCATTCATCAGAACAGATATCAAGGATATCGTTCGTGAGCTTTATAAGAAGTCGGACCGTATTGTTATCTCTACAAACGGTTTCTTCACAGATAGAATTGTAGACCTTTGCAAGGAATTCCCACAGATTGGTATTCGTATTTCTATCGAAGGTCTTGAGGAGACAAATAACAAGATTCGTGGTCTTGATAATGGTTTCCAGAGAGGATATCAGACACTTAAGAAGCTTCGCGAGATGGGTATGAAGGATGTTGGATTTGGTATGACAGTTCAGGATATGAATGCACCTGATCTTGTACCTCTTTACCAGCTTTCTGATGAGATGGGAATGGAGTTTGCTACAGCATCTCTTCACAACAGCTTCTATTTCGTAGAGGCAAAGAACATTATTAAGGATCGTCCAATGGTTGCTCAGAACTTTGAGAACCTTGTTAATGAGCTTCTTGCTAGCAAGAGCCCTAAGAAGTGGTTCAGAGCATACTTCAATCACGGACTTATCAACTATATCTATGGACAGAAGAGGCTTCTTCCATGTGATATGTCATTTGATACATTCTTCATCGATCCTTACGGCGATGTAATGCCATGTAATGGTACAAAGGATAAGGAAGTTATGGGTAACCTTAATGAGCAGTCTTGGGATGAGCTTTGGAACTCTCCAGAAGCAGAGCAGGTTCGTTCAAAGGTTAGATGCTGTGATAGAGATTGCTGGATGATTGGTTCTGTTTCACCTGCAATGCACAAGTATATTTGGGTGCCACTATGGTGGGTAATTCGTCATAAGGCTAAGTTCTGGACAAAGAAGAAGTACAGTATGTATGAAAACAAGATTGTTCGTGATCTTCGCGATGGCAAGGTTACAAAGGAAGAACTTGATAAGTGTAGTACATGTGATATGTGTGCAACAGTAAACAATGGTCTTTCAGCAGCTTCTATGGAGCAGCTTAAGGATAAGACTGGTGAAGAAATAGTTGATGCAGATATTGCAGCACAGATGGGTAAATAATTTATTTGATTGGAGAAAGACATCAATGGTAGGTGTTTGTATTAAATATTTTCATGAAAATTATGGTGGTATGCTACAGGCGTTTGCTACCACCAAAATGCTTGAAAATCGTGGGATAGATTACGAATTAATTAGATATGAAAAGAAGTATTCAATTCCACAGAAAATAAAGTTCATACCACGTCTTTTCAATAGTGTATTGTTGAAGGATAAAAAAGAGGCATTTAATAAAAAAATGGGTATGAAGAAGCATCCTGAATTTGCAAAAAATGATGCAATTAGAATGGAAGCATTTCACAAGTTTAGAGATGAAAAATTCACTAAACTAGCAGAGCCAAGTGTTGGTTATGCTAATTTGTGTAAGGATGCTAGAAAATATGATGCAGTAATAACTGGAAGTGATCAATTATGGTCACCTGCAGGATTGCCTACCAATTTTTATAATCTGATGTTTGTGCCAGATGATATTAAAAAGATATCTTATGCATCCAGCTTTGGTGTAGGACAGATTCCATGGTATCAAAAGAAGCGTACAGCTCAGTTTATTAATCGAATTGAGTACGTTAGTATGCGTGAAAATCGTGGTAGTGAAATCGTAAAAGAGCTTACAGGAAGAGATGTGCCTACAGTTTTAGATCCAGTATTTTCTTTAAGCAAAGAACAATGGGATGAATATATACCTGTCGAGAAAATATATGATGAGCCATATATTTTCGCTTATTTTTTGGGAGAAAATCTTGCATACAGAGAAGAAGTAAAAAAACTTGCAAGAGAAACAGGATTAAAGATTGTAGCATTAAGACATCTTGATCAATATGTTGAAACTGATGAGGATTTTGGTGACTATGCTCCTTATGATGTTGCACCTGATAAATTCTTAAATATTATCAGAGGTGCAGAATACGTTTGTACTGATTCGTTCCACGGAACTTGTTTCTCAATTATTTATAGAAAGAAGTTTATGATATTTAACCGTTATAGCGATGCTTCTAAGGTATCAAAGAATTCGCGTATTGATTCGCTCTGCGCAAATCTCGGTGTTACAGATAGAAGATTTGGCGGAGATGTCATGAGCATAAAGAATGATATTGATTATGTTGATGTGTATAAGCGATTCGATAAAGAAATGGAATTGACTAATAGTTATTTAGATAAAGCTTTGTCTTTTTAAGGGAAATTACGATGTTATTTGAAGAAAAAGAAAAATGTTGTGGTTGTACAGCATGTTATAATGCCTGCCCTGTAGGGGCTATAGAGATGAAGCCTGATTTTGAGGGTTTCTTGTATCCGGAAATAAATTCAGATAAGTGTATAAATTGTGGTGCTTGTGAACGTGTTTGTCCTATAAAGCAGTATAGTGAGCCAGAAACAGGATTCTTGAAGACTTTTACACTTAGAACAAAGGAAGATGCTGTACTGTCTAATAGTACGTCAGGTGGATTTACAACTCCTTTAGTTGAATATGTTATCAATAATGGTGGCGTTGTTTGTTGTGCAAGTTATACTAGCGATTTTGAAGTAAAGCATGTGATTATTGATAGCCCTGCAAAATTGCAGGATGAAATAAATAAAATGAGAGGTTCGAAGTATGTACAGAGCAATTTGAGCGATGTATACAAGAAAATTAAGGAATACGTACTTAATGGTCGAATCGTTTGTTTTATCGGAACAACATGTCAGGTTACAGGTCTGTCTACATATTTAGGGAAGAAGTATGACAATCTTTATTTGGTAGATGTGGTATGTCACGGAACACCATCTCCAAAATTATTTAAAAAATACTTAGATTATCAAAGAAATAAATATAATTCGGATATAAAGAATATTGTTTTTAGAAATAAGACATATGGATATCATAGCGGTACTATGAAAATGGAGTTTGAGAACGGTAAAGTTTATTATGGTAGCGCTAGAGTGGATTATATGCTTAAGAGCTTTTTTAAAGAAATATCCTCTAGACCAAGTTGTTATGAGTGTAAGTTTAAGACTAAGAAACGTTATAGTGATTATACTATCTATGATGCTTGGCATGCCTCAGAAATAGCTGGTATTAATGACGATGATAAGGGATTCACTCATGTTATTGTTCATTCCGAAAAGGGAATAAATCTCCTGAGGACTATTTGTGATAAATATGAAATGTATGAGGTTGATGGTGATTTAGCAGTTGAACTTGATGGTGTCATGGTGACTCGTTCTGCAGTGCCACATCCTAGACGCAAAGAATATTACGAAAACTTATCTAATAGTGATTTGGATTCACATATTAATTCTTTTATTCCGGTTACAAAAAAGGATTATTTCTTGGAAAATACAAAGACCTTTTTCTATAAATGCGGATTAATGGATACTATGAGAAAACTTAAAAAAGCGTAGCAATTAAATGTTATTAATAGTCTAGGGGGATTAATGAAATTGGTTAGTGTAATTGTAGCTGTATATAATGTTGAGCAGTATATTGAAAAATGCCTAATCTCTATTAAGAATCAAACATATACAGATATTGAAGTTATTTTGATTGATGATGGCTCTAAGGATACTTCGGGCAAGATATGTGAAGAAATAGCTGCATCTGACAATAGATTTAGGGTTATCCATAAAGAGAATGAAGGCTTAGGTTTTGCAAGAAATACTGGGTTGGAATATGTTTCTGGAGACTATGTAGTTTTTATCGATGGAGATGATTTCCTAGAGCCAAATATGATAGAGACTCTTGTGAAGTATCAAAGTGAAACACATTCTGACATGATTATCTGTGGCTTTAAAAGATATATCGATGCAAATCAGATAAAAGATATTTCGAAAATAAAAGAGCCTGTTTCATTTGAAGGCGAAAAAGAAATAATGGAAAAGATTCTTTGCCCCATTATAGGAAATGATGCATCAAAGAATAGCAATGATGGGCGAGAGATGTGTGTATGGACAAATTTATATTCTATGGATGTAATTAAGAGATATAATTTGAGATTTGTTTCTGAAAAAGTATATCTATCAGAAGACTTTTTCTTTAATATTCCTTATATCAAACATTCAAAGAAGATTACGATGATACCAGAATGTCTGTACAATTACAGATATAATCCTGCGTCATTATCTAATTCATATCGTCCTAATCGTTTTACATTACTTGAAAATTTTATGGAACGAGCTAGAACGATGTTGGATGATGAAGGAATAAGCCAATATTCTTCAAAGAGACTTCAGAGATTATATTTCCTGAAGTTTAGAAAGACATTGCTCCAGATAAGTGCTGCAAATATCTCTAAAGCTGAAAAGAAAGACAAGGTGACTTTAGCAGTATCAGCCAAGCAATGTATAGATGCTTTAGAGGGGTATCCTATAGATGATGTTAAATTGAATGATGCTATTATGCTAAAAATGATAAAGGCAAAAAAGGTGTCACGTTTGATGGCGTATATGACTTTACAGAGATATATGCTTAATATCAGAGATTTGATTAATAAAGTTAGAAACAATAATTAGTTTGGTTCAAGTATAAAAGGTGTGTGAAATGGATAGTGAGACAATAAAGCCAAAAGTATCGGTGATTATGCCAGTTTACAATGGTGAGAAAGTTTGCGAAAGAGCCATTAAGAGCGTCCTCAATCAGTCTTATAAAAACATAGAATTAATAGTTATTAATGATGGTTCCACCGATAGGACAGCTGAAATAGTAAAAAGTATTTCCGATGAGGATGATAGACTATTACTTATTAATCAGACAAATGGTGGAGTATCTAATGCAAGAAATGCGGGATTAAAAGCTGCAGGCGGGGAATTTATAGCTTTTATAGATGCTGATGACTACATGAATAGCTTATTTATTGAAACACTAATTAGCTTGATATTAAAGGAAAACACTGATTTGGCTATGTGTGGTTATAAAAATGTATATGCAGATGGTAGCCAAAGTGTAAGACATATTGCATCTGGTGAAGATATGAAAGATACACTGGAGAAAAATCTTAAAATAAATTGGATAAATATTCTTTGGAATAAAATTTACAGAAAAGAATATATTACTCAGTTGTTTAATACTAAGAAATCAATGGGAGAAGATTTGGAATTTAATATTAAGTATTTCCTTAATATAGGTTCTATTAGTGTAATTGATGAGCCTCTGTACGAATACACCCACGATAGTGTTGGTTCACTTACTAAAAATGACAGACTCGTGTGGGATGCTATTGTTAGTGACTGGATTAGTGTTAAAGAGTTGACTAAAAAGAATATTAATGATGCTCTTATCAATGATAGAATGATGGATCAGTTACTTTTTGCAATAAGTGGACAGAAGGATAAAGATTCTGTTAAGGAAATGCTTAAAAGTATTAGATGTAATACTGAGTTGAATAGATTGTTAAATGAAAGTAAATTTTCAAAGTTTAAATATAAGGCGTTTCGTTGCTTAATTAATTGGCAAGCAAGTAATTTATTATTTAGAACATTTGAAATAAAAAGGAATGTTGGTCGATAAGTTTTTATAATTAGAGATTTATGGGGCGATTAAAGGTTTTTTAAGAGGTTGAAAAAACGGTTTTGAGAAATATTATAAGTAACAAATATATTAGGATAGATGCTATTCAAATAGTTGCATTTCTGGTTACACTTCATGGTTTGCTATTCGAATCAGATTTTACTAGAAGACCATATATAACTTATTTTAAAAGTGTAACTATATTATGCATTGTCATATTTTGGATAATAGCATTAATTCAAAATAAACCATATGCTAGGAATGTAGTGTATCTTTTGATTCCATGTTTAGTTGGATATCGTACTGCGACTAAAATGTATAATGAGAACATTATTTTTCTTTTACTACTAATGTTTTTATGTCGCAGGGATACAATTGACAAAATTATAAAGGTGGCTTATTGCACAACAAAAGTGTTTTTTTGGATACATTTTTTCATATTTTTTGTATCAAGGATTGTTCCTATAGGGGTAAGTGATAATTTTCTCATTGGTGAGATGGGTATGAGATATTATTTCTTTACAACACATCCTAATACAATTGCACGTATTTTTATTTTTTACATAGCTTTAAGTTGCTTTGTTTATAATTTAGATTTATCAATATTCAAATGGTTGATTATATTTACTGTTACAGTAGTGCTATATTATTTAACCAAATCAGATGCTGTTTATTTGATATTTGTATGCTTTTTACTATCTCATTTAGCCGAGAATGAAAAAGTCGATAAAATGCTAACTTATGCTACAAAGTATGGAATACCATTCTTTTTGATTTTTTCTTTGAGTTTGGCCTGGTCATTGAGCATTCCTTTTTTATATCAGTTTTTAAAGAAATTGGATTTGATGATGAGTTATAGACTTACATCAAATTTAAAAGCTTTGAGTTTGTATAGTCCGACATTTTTAGGACAGAATAGTGTTTTTGGTAAGGAATTTGTCTATCAGGGAGTAACTTATAACTATATTTACGCAGATAATATGTATATATATACAGTTCTGCATTGGGGAATTTTTTATTTGCTATTAATGGCAATTTTGTTGTTTCTTACTGCTGAAAAGTTAGACTTTAAATCAAAAATGATGATTATTGTTCTGTTACTTTATGGAATTGGTGAGAATGGTGTTACACCAGTATATGTTTCATATTCATTACTTATTGCATACAGTGTATTAATAAAAAGTGAATCAAAAAAAATAAGTATACATATTTAAATGAGAGGGAACTATGAAAGTTGGAATATTAACATTTCATGCAGTGCAGAATTATGGTGCAATGCTTCAGGCATATGCTTTAAGCGAAACCATAAATGGAATGGGGCATTCGTGTGAGGTTATTGATTATAGAAGCGCATCAATAGAGAAACAATATAAGCCTATTCAGTTAAAAGAGATTAAGCATCCAAAAGGCTTTTTAAAAAGCTTACCAATGATTAGTCATAAGAAAAAACTACAACGAGAAGTAGATGATTTTGTGGCTAACATAATGAGAACATCGAAGAAAAAATATGATTTAAGTAATATTTCGTCATGTGTTGATGACTACGATGTGATAATTGTTGGCAGTGATCAAGTTTGGAATTTAAATGCAAGTGGTGGAGATACTACATATTTATTAGATTTTGTTAGTGATGACAAAAAACGAGCTAGCTACGCTGCGAGTATTTCAGTGAAAGATCCTGATGATGAGTATAAGTCGCTTTTAAAGAATCAGTTATCGCGTTACAAGTTTATTTCTGTTAGAGAAACTGATGCCAAAGATTTGCTTGAAGAATTGTTGACAAGGGATATATATGTGACAATTGATCCTACATTATTAATTGATAGTGAAAAATGGATTAATATTTCTCAGGATACTGATGAGCAAGATTATATTTTGCTGTATATGATGACAGTTAATGCTGACTTAAGAAAATACGCTACGGAATTATCTCGCCGTAAGGGCCTTCCAGTTAAGTATGTTAGTTTATATGAACCAAAAGCTGAGGGGTGCGAGATGGTTTTTGCACCATCGGTTATTGATTGGATAAATTTGCATAGAAATGCCAAGTATGTAGTTACAAATTCATTTCACGGCATGGTGTTCTCCATAGTTTTCCAAAAGAAATTTGCTTACGGACTAACAAAGAATGCTGGTAAAAATACTAGATTAAGTAATTTGTTGGAGCAAATAGGAATTGGTGATAGAGTGGCAAATATTGACGATTTAGATAAAATTGATACTCCAATAGACTATGAAAGTGTTGAAAACAAATTAGTGGATTTAAGAGACGGAAGTATGAATTATCTAAAAATGGTACTAGCTGAAGGTGATAAGTAAAATGAAACACGCATATTTAGTTATTGCACATAATCAATTTGAGTTGCTTAAAGAATTAGTTTTATTACTTGAGTCTCAATCAGATAACGATTTTTATATCCATATTGACAAGAAAGCAAATGTAGAAGATTTTACTAAATTGCTTGATTTGGAAAAGTATACGAATATTCATATCATTCAGAAACATAGTGTGACTTGGGGAGGGCATTCACAAATTGAATGTGAGTTAACCCTGCTTGAAGCAGCATTATCATCAGATACTGAGTATGATTATTTGCACATCATATCAGGTGTAGACTTGCCAGTAAAATCGATGGAATATGTAAATGATTTCTTTGAAAAAAATAAAGGTAAAGAGTTCCTCTATTTTGACGTATATCAGGATAGGAAAAATATCTTTTCAAGGTGTAAAGAGTATCATTTATTTCAAGAAAAGCTTGGAAGAAAAGAAGAAGGGCTTCTCTATAATATTGAACGGTATTTTATCCATTTACAGAAAAAACTACATGTTAATAGGGTTAAAAATATTGAGCAATACCTTGGAAAAGGTGCCAATTGGGTAACCATTACTTCTGGATTTGCTGAGTATGTTGTTAGAAATAAGAAGATTATAAAGAAATACTTCTGGCATACAAGATGTGCTGATGAGGTGTTTATGCATACTTTATTCAATATGTCACCATATAAGGAAAATTTGTATATTCCTGGGGAAGACGAAGGAATAAAATATACAAATATGGTATATACGGACTGGGAAAGAGGAAACCCATATATATTGCAAGATGAGGATATTGATAGCTTAATAAAGTCGCCATATTTGTTTGCAAGAAAATTTGATAATAATATTTCAATTGAAAGGTTAAAGGAGAAAATTTTATGAGAATAGGAATAATGACATTTCATGCATCGCATAACTGTGGGTCAATGTTACAGGCTTATGCATTACAGCATACATTGAAGGAAAAGTACAATGCAGATGTGGAGTTAATTGATTTTGCTAATGCTGGTTCTAGAAATATGTATTCTATGATAGATTTAAGACTTAAGAAGGATGCTATCAAGAACAATATTAATAATATTCGATATCGCAAAGTATTAAAGCAGTACCATGCTGAGTATGAAGATTTTAAGAATAAATATTTAATTACATCAAAGAAGAGCTATCATTCCGTTAATGAATTGGTAGGAGTTGAAAAGGACTACGATTTATTGATATCTGGTGGCGATCAGGTTTGGAATGTACGCTGTCCAGATGCTGATGAAGCGTATTATTTAAGCTTTGCTAAGAATGTGCGAAAGGTATCATATTCTCCTAGTTTGGGAGGCGTAAATATTAATGAGGCAGGCGTAGACTTAGACAAGTACCGTGAATATTTAGCAGATTATGAGCAGGTATCAGTTCGTGAGCCTAATGGACAAAAATGGTTAAAGGAATTAACAGGTAATGAGTATAAAATTGTTGCGGATCCTGTTTTCTTGCTTTCCCAGGAAGACTGGACAGAACAGTTTGAATTACCAGAAATTGGAGAGAAATTTATCTTTAACTACGCATTTTTCCACAACAGAGTAGATGCTAATACAGCTATGCAAAAAATTTCTCAAGAGACTGGTATGCCAGTTTATGTGATGGATACAAAGTCTTGGACATTATATCATTTGGATCAGTACGGCATTAAGAAGTATGGTCATACTGGTCCTATAGCATTCTTGACATTAATGAAGAATGCAGAATTGGTTTTAACTCAGTCATTCCATGGAACAGTATTTTCAGCATTGTTCCATAAGACATTCTGGTCATACCGCAATCCATATGCTGGTAAAAAGCCAAGTGATGATAGAGCAACAGCTATATTGGAACAGCTTGGTTTGTTAGACAGATATGTAGTTATAGATGAATTACCAAGCATGGATTATATGAAGAAAATTGATTATTCATCTACAGATGGAAAAATTGAAAAATTACGAGAGGATGCTTTCGCATATATTGATTCTTTTATGAATTAGAGCGAAGGAAAAAAATATGAAAATTAATAGAACAGGGGCTGCTGTGCAATTATCAGGAATGATGATTGTTACTTTAATTACGCAGTTTTTATCTATATATAAATCTGCTATTATTGCAGCAAATTTCGGTGTATCCGTTGAGATGGATGCATATCATTTTGCTAATAATTTAAGTACATTTTTCTTAACCTTTATTGGCACAGGTGTTACAACTGTTATTATTCCTGCATATGTTAAGAAGCTTGATAGAAAAGCTATAGATAGTTTTATTACTATCATCTTTGGCGTTGTTGGAATATTATTGTTGGGCGTATATATTTTTAGAGGACAGCTTGTTGAGATTCTGGTAGATCGAGATGCCACATTTAATAATTTTGTATGTGAATTTATGATGCTGACAATGTGGATACAGATTTTACCAGCTATCCTAAGTGTTACCACAGCATACTATCAATGTATAAATCATTTTGTTATACCTAAAACTGTGTTGATGCTTTCGAATGTAGGTATTATTGCTACTCTTGTACTTTATAAGAGTTTTACAGTACAGCAATATTTATTAGTACTTTTAGGCGGAGCCTTTTTCCAATTTATTGTTGATATTCTAATTGTAGTAAAACTTGGATTTAGGTTTAGACCTGCATTATGTCTTAAGAGTCCGGTGTTACGAGAAATGTTAAAAATCTTTTTACCAACAATTTTTAGTACTGGTATATATAAGATAAATACGATGGTTGATGCTTTATTATCTTCGAATATTGGAGAGGGACAGCTCACTATTTTGTCTTATGCAGATAATATTGTTGGTATGATTAATACGTTGATAATTGGCAATCTGACAATATATGTTTACCCTAAAATCGTTGAAAAAGTTAGGATTAGTCAGGAAGAATGCCAAAGAAGTTTATGGAGATATTCCATTGCCTTCCATGCAGTTGTATGTTTAATTGTTGTTGGATTTGTAGGATGTGGAAGAGAGTTTATTGGAATCTTATATGAGCACGGCAGATTTACTGCTAAGGCTGCTGATTCAGTATATTTATGTATGTGTATTTATGTATTTGGTCAGCAGACAAATATAATTCGAGACTTGATTTACAGATATTTCTATACGAATAAAAACACAAAGAGTACAGTTGCAAATGGTCTGATTACTAGCATTACCAATATTGTTGTAAGTATTATTCTTGTAAAACCATTGGGTGTGTATGGTATTATTCTGGGAACTGTTATAGCTGGTGTTGTTTCGTTAGTAATGATTACTTTACGAATGAGAAGTTTCTTTGGATTTTTAATACCAATGAGAAAGATTATTATGGAATTTTTCAAAACTGAGATATGTACTATTGTTGGAATATTGATTGTACTATTGGCAAAGGTTTTGATTCCAAACATTAATATTTTTGTATCATTCTTCTTATTTGGAATGATTAGTTGCATTGTTTATGTTTTGTGCCTGTTTTTATTGCGTAGTAAAGTGATTGACTATGTTAAGAAAAAAGATTAGGCGCAATAAGCAAAAATGTCTATTCAAAAGTTAAGGATAAATTTTATACTATGAATTATTTTGAAGATGGTAATAAACAGCATTGTAATGGATGCTCCTTATGTGAAGCGATGTGTCCCCAAAATTGTATTTCGATGCAGGAAGACTACCTGGGATTTTTATATCCTGTTATAGATAAGGATAAATGTATTAATTGTAAAAAATGCGAACGAATATGTAGTAATGTTTGTGTTGAATACAATAGTCCAGGAGCTGCTTATGCAGTAGTTAATAAGAATAAGGATGACTTAAAGAAGAGCGCTTCTGGAGGCATGTACTTGGTATTAGCAAAACATGTTATAAGCCAGGGTGGAGTTGTTTGTGGGGTCCGTAATGATTCAAAGTTAAATGCGGTTTTTGATGTTGCGGAAACAATAGATGACTGCTATAAGTTTTGTGGATCAAAATATGTTCGTGCTGAAATAAATGATATTTATTCAAAGATAAAAGCATACTTAGATAGTGGAAGATTAGTATTGTTTGTAGGAACATCTTGTCAGACTAATGCTGTTAAGATTCTTTCTAAGAAGTATGATAACATTTTATTATGCGATATTATTTGTCATGCAAATCCATCTCCAAAGATATATAAAATGTATCTAAAGGCTATGGAAAATAAGATTGGTTCTGAAGTTATTAATATTGAATTTAGAACTAAATCAAATGGATGGAGAGATCAGACTCCATTACTGACATTTAAGAACGGTGAAAAAATATATGATGCAATATATTTTAAAGCTTTCGTTAAAGAATTGATATCCAGAGACTCTTGCACAGATTGTAAATTCGCTGACATCAAAAGAATTTCTGATATTACAATAGCTGATTTGTGGGGCGGGAACGAAATCCTTCAGAACAACGATAAGTATGATTGCGATGAAGGTCTTTCGCTTGTGCTGGTAAATTCTGAAAGAGGTGCAAGATATTTTGCCGAGGTTAAAGATAATATTAATGTCGAACCAATTGATTACGTCAAAGCTCTTTCATATAATCACGATCATAATGTTCCGACTAATAAGTATAAAAATAGATTTTTGAGCGGTATTGAAAGTGGCAAAATATCTGAACAAAATATATATCAATATATGGAAAAGTATACTCGTCCAGCATTTGTTATGAGAACAAGAATTTTTTTGGGTAAAGTAAAAAGAGCAATCTTGCGGAGGGGGAAATAATTGCAAATGAAAAATGAGATAAATAAAAAAGCAATATCAGGAATGAAATTTCTGGCAATAATTGGTATGATTTTTTACCATTCAGGGTTTAATAAAATACCTGGTTATGGTGCTTTTGCATGTATGTTTTTCTTTATGATTTCAGGGTTTACAACCGGTTATTATAGAATTAACAACTGGGATTTATCTTCGGATTCTATTTTGAATTATTATAGTAAAAAAATTAAAAGTATTAGTTGGATTTATTACTTTACTTTTATCATAATGATTCCTTATACAATGAAGGAGATAGACTCTATAGAACAAGTAAAAGAAGCAATTTGCAATGGAATGATGCATTTATTATTTATACAATGCTGGTTCCCAGATATACACTATAAATTTAATGCAGTAGCTTGGTTTTCTAGTGCTATATTATTCTGTTATTTACTTACTCCAGTGCTGGTATCTTTTGCTAGAAAGGTCAATAAAGTAAGTAAGGCATTTGTGATAGTTGGATTATGTATCCTTTTACATTTCTTTCTTGAATATTGTTCTATACAGTATCCTGATGTATTTGGTTATAGTATGCATACTAATCCCTTTATAAGATGCTTAGAGTATTATATGGGTATGATATTATCTGTTATTTATTCTTCGATATCTAACAAAAGAAATAGTTTTGCGCTCTACTCAGTATTCGAAGGCATATCGTTATTCCTGGTATTAGGCTCAACTTATTTATTTTTGTCATTAGGATATAAGAGTATTGTTCTGGTTCCTATGTTGATCTTGGTTTATGTTTATTCACTTGGATATGGTGTTTTGAGTAAGATTTTATCTTGTGATTTGTTTAAAATAAGCTTTTTACAATCTGAGATTTATCTTCTTCATTATCCAGTAATAGAATATAGTGGTTTCGTGCTTAGACGTATTAATATAGGCCTACTTAAGATAAAGGGTGTTGAGGCTCTATGTTATGTAATATTTACTATTATAGCAGCATATATAGTTCATTCTTGCTGGGGAAGAATATGCAAGAGAAAAGCTGCGAATTAAATAATTGATAGAATAAATATAAAAAGAAGCTGTTGTTGATTTGGAATAAATCAGCAACAGCTTCTTTTGTTATCAGATTATAGTGAATTATTTTAATACGGTATCGCTAGTATAATTGGTAGTAAAATAATCGTTAATAATTCTGTATTCATCCATATTTATTAATGAATAATCGATCTGAGAAGAATCTCCAGTATGATTTTGCGGATTCTTTATTGCAGCTTTTGTATCAGTGGCTTGAAGAAGATTATTATTAAAAACATAAGGGTGTGCAGCGGAGTCATATGCATAGTTAATAGCATATCTTTCTGTTTTATAGCCAATATTATTTTTTATCAGGATATTATCCTGATTATTATCGCAATACCAAAGACAAAGATATGATGTGCAGTCATTACTATATTTTGTCAAGCGATAGCCATCAGTGATATCCTTTATATCAAAGAATATGTTGTTTGAAACAACAATATCATGAATGGAACAATTTAGTCCTGATTGAAAACATTCAAATCCATAGTTACAACGATCAACATAGTTATTAATGAAGTAAATTTGGTAGGCATCTTTTTTTTGCGAATCATCTATTTGTACGGTTAAGCCTGCATCAAAACAATTGCTTACAGTATTATTAGCAATAATTATATCGTGGGAGTCTGTTGCCCATACCTGAATTCCGTTTCCGTATTTTACTCCAGTAGAAGTGTGTATAGCACCGCCTATATCGTGCACAAAACAATTATTTACCAAAAGATTTGAATAGGATACAATGCTTATTCCATGGTATCCGCATCCATATATTTCCAGATTTTCAATACTACATTTTGATCCGTTATTTAAGAAAAAACCATTGCTTGTTTGTGAATATTTAAATTTTTTACCAATAATATCACTAGATGATTTTAGATATAATATTCCACTTGCAGAATCCACCCAATATTCACCGTCATTATTTAATGAATTAGTAAGCATTTTTTTCCAATATTGGGTTCCATCAATTGCTATCCATCCCGTATCCTTAGTATTCCCATTAAGTTTTAGACAGTATATATTTTTTGAAGAATCAAATATCTGGAAAGAATTCGATGATTGTTGCAAGAAGGAAATATGAGCTTTTTGCTTGTCTCCATAAGTGGAGATTCTTATATTAGAGCCTACCTGGATTGATTTATCCATGTAAAATGTATCGCCAGCCTTAAGAAGAACAGTATAATTCCCAGATTCAATGAAAGGAACAGGATTCTTCTTAGGTGAATTGGCAGAAAGACCATTATTGGAATCTTTTCCTGAAGTTGAAAAATATATGGTTTTTTCTGGTAAAACTGAGTTTGCAATTTCTTTTATTTTATTATTATACTCTGTAGTTTTATTTCCTTTATCAAGATATTTATTGATGTGGGAAATAGATTGATTGTCAAGTTGTGAGTAGCTAATCAGGGATTCGGTAGTCAATTCCTTACCATAAATCGAATTATTATGATTTAAAAATTTGTCATAAGTAAAAGAACTGATTACAAGTATTACGATAATAAATGGAATAAAGATTATTTTTTTTCTCATAAAAATTCCTTTTTAACATTAAATATATCCTAGTATTTTCAGCCTTTCATATACAAGTCTAGCAATAACCGTATATCCTGCTTTGTTCAGATGAGGATTCCCTTCCTGATTTTTATATGTAAACTCAGCAGGGATAATGTTCTGGTTTAATTTTGAATTAATCAAATCTATTTTTTCAGTAGGTAATCCATTTAAATAACCGTTTTGGTTAGCTATAGCAAATGCATTTGCAAACCATTCATTTTCAAGATCGATAAAATGGTTACCGAATTCTGATTGCATTCTTTGTAGATACAAAGTTTTTCTTTCTTTAGCAGTTTTTCCTTCGACAAAATTTGGTCTATTATAAATCCCAGTATATGGTCCGAGAATGATGTATTTACTACTATCTGAAGTGATCCCAGCCTTTAGCATTTCTACGTAGTCATCAATAGTAATGTCTTTTTTGTCGTTAGATCCCGCAAAAATAATAGTTATATCATTATTTTGTGAATTGGATATTAGAACAGGTTTTCCAGCTGTTATTGTCTGGGTAGTATTATTGGAGTTCTTATATAAGAAAACTTTCCATTGATTATTTCCTATATCTTTGCCAACAGCTGTATATTTTTGTCCGTCAATGATGACAGGGTTAACATCAGTGCAGGTATAAGTATAGGTAACTGGTACAATCAAATCATTAGAATAAACAGCAGCTATTTTGTCATCGATTGGACCAGTAAAACCAGAATCGTTAAAATTTAAATCTTCAGTAACATAGAGTGAAATATTACCAGATCTGGAAATAATAGAGCTGGTTTTTTCGCCTTCATGTCCAGCATTTTCAACTATAGCATTCACCCCATTGTCTTTTAACATTGTATATAAAATAGACGGATATGTGTCACCACCGTATGATGTCTTATGTGCATCTGACATACCTAACCCAGAGGTAATAGAATCTCCAACGCATTTGATAGTTATTGGAGAAATAGAATTTTGGGCAGAACAATACTGATAGTTAAGAATATTAGCTAATAGGCATATAGTAATTGATAATAATGATAGAATTAATGCTTTTTTCAAATAAAAATCTCCTCGATAGTTTTAAATAATTGTAACATATTACGCTATATTGTGACATAGAGTATATCGTCTAAAATAAGAAAAAACAGACATATTTTGTTTAAAAATGACAAATTTCGGGTGGAAGCAATCGTCTAAGCATTGCCTCCTTAAGTTCTGGACTGTATCCCATGTGAAGCTCCTTCCTGCGATATCTAAAATGATATCACACATAGCTTCAGGCTTCACTGACATCTATTCTGGCACACGGGGCTGGAAAGAACCTATTAAGTGCTTACAGTGCAACTAATAGTTAAAAGGTTGCACTTACTTTGAGAAATCACTTATCATATTGACAATATTTTTAAATATTGCTAGTATTTGAACTGTAAATAATAAAAATGTAGATGATATTCAGTCCTTACCAATATGCTAACTTGAAATTGTAAATTCCAGTGAAATGGTAAATTCCACCGGTCTTTAAAATTTCCTTGGTTTTTAATATTTCAGCGAGCAATATTTAGGCTTAGCTGGTATAATTGCATTAACTTTCCATAAAATATCCGAATTGA
>SVER01000063.1 GCA_015057315.1 Pseudobutyrivibrio ruminis
GCGGTAAAGATATTAGGTATGTCATGGATTATGTGAAGGATATGGAAGCTGATTTGCTATCTTCCGATAACAAGAGGGTTTTCATTACTCATTCAGGCTGTGATAAAGCTATCGTAGACACTGTTCGTGACTATCTTACTAGCCTAAATCATTTTGAAGAAATATTAGAAACTAATGCTGGCGCCGTTGTATCATCCCACTGTGGTCCAGGCACACTTGGAGTATTATTCATTGCAAAATAACGAAAGGTACACATATAGATGAAAAAAGTATTAATAAAATCAATCTCAGTTACAATTGGATTCGGTATTTTTTATGGATTAACTACATATTTGTTTGATCATGTCTTTGATATGCTAGAATTGCTATCAACAACTGGCGTATTCTTCATAGTTATAACCATCATGTACGCAGTAGCCCAACGTTTATCAAATTCCAATAATCAAGAGGATGATACCAACTAAGGTGTCATTCTCTTTTTCATTTGCAAAATCATATTCTATAAAAACAAAAAAGTAACCGCTGTCCGGCAAGACTGAGCGGTTACTAATGCTATATTACTATCCCATTACAGTGATCGATTTGATGTTGAATTGATTCAGCAGTTAATCCTGTATATTTAGAGTGCTGTTTTTCAAAATTTTGATTAAGAAAATCTACTTCTATTTCCTCATATCTAACACATGGTCTGACTCCATCAAGTGAAAGACACCCCTCTTCAGTCTTATACTCCCCTTTTTTCTTTGTAATAACAGGGTTTATCATCACAAATTGAAATGGCCCAGCAGCCACTGCGATAATAGTTTTCTTTTCACCTATCATGTTAGCGCACATACCAACGCAATGGTCTATATTATCTCTTAATGTATCAAGCAAATCCTGTGCAATCTGCGCATCTTTTTCAGTTGCTGGCTCACATTTCCCAGCCAAAAACATTGGATTTCTAATAATCTTTCTTACCATATAATCTTACAAAACTCCTCTTCTAAAATCATCAGACGCATAAACATTACTGTCTATACGCCCTATTACTGTATTATCAATCAAAAATATCTGTAATTATATCTATCTCCCTATCAGAAAGACGATTGCTTCCAAGCCCATGAATAGCTTTATCTATATCTGATAAGCTTTCAAGAATCATATTGTCATCTACAGGACTGTTTTTCTCAAGTAAAATGACATATCCATCTACCCACACATCAAGTTTATGCTGTCTCAAAATATGGGATAGTATGTAAATCTGTCTTTTAACTTGTTTAATAGGATTCTTTACTGTCTTGCAGTAGATATCTCCACCTGGAGTGATCTTATACTTCTTCCACTCATAATCGTCCAAGCCACCAACTAACTCCCCAACGTAATTCTTGGCCTCAATGATAAATACACCATGAGAATTAATAATCAGATTATCTACTTCTGAACGACTTCCCTCAAATGATATCCTTACATTTGTAAGCAAGATATCATCATCTGTTAATACCCGGCTAATTATGTCGGTTGCAATCTCTTCCCCTCTTCTGCCAGCGCGTTCAACTGGGTCCTCAATATTTATACCCAGCCAAAATATCTGTATAACAGCAGCAACTAAAACTATTATAAGTGCTATTAAATAAATCATACTCACAAAATAAAACTCCAACAACTGGTGTATACTACAATAAGTCTTCTAATCATCCAAGATTTGCGCCTCAGTTGATGACATTTAAAAAATCAAATTTCATTAGCAAATAGCATATCACCATCAATTAAACTATATCTATTACTTTCGAATTCAAAACCTCCTAGATTAACAAATCCCAATTCTATAGCACCTAGGTTTCCAATATTACTTACCTGCTTCTCTTCATCTTCACACTCCTGTAACGTCATCTTTCGATTAAAAAATTTACATTCATAAATAAGATACTCATCTTCTTTCTTCAAAACCACGTCAAATTGTCCATTCTTTTTTTCTTTAGGGTCATCGTACCAATATGAACCAATATTTAATACTCCTTTTATTGAACGAGACCTGACTTTTCTTTTGAAATACTGAACAACAATCCCCTCAAAACGCCTCTGTACAAATTCATCTATACTTTTCTCTATATACGTTTCATAGAAGACTTCTTCGCCAAGCATCCTAATAACCATGTCATTTCCAAAAATATATGTGAAGAAGAATCTCATAAGATTATCAGAAATAACATAGAACTGCTTTTTCTTATCATCAAGCTTATTTATTGGAGCTATTTTTTCTACGGCCTCCATATTAATCAAATTCTTTAATTGCTTATCTAGAAGCCCGTTGTTACTACCACTTAATCCTGATATTAAATCTGAATACTTCTTGCTCCCATTACCAATGAGCTGAAATATTCTAATGTCATACGCCTTTTGTATTTCCTTCAAGATTACATTTTCGATGTATGTTCTTAAAACACTCGTTTCTGGCAGTAGCAGCTTTATTATATTTTCTTTTATTGACTTTTTAGAATCTATTGTAGATAGCACATAAGGACTTCCACCAAATATAGCATAATTTTCGAATTTACGTCTTAATTCAGACTCTGGATATAACAGAGCAGCATCATAATAATCGAATTCTTCTATATGCATTATCTCTGTAAATCTCCCAAATAATGGATTGTCTTCTTCCATTAATTCTTTCATTATGGTGATATAGGAGCCGCACATAATAAGTTTCACATTACTTGGAAGCATATCTATTATTATCTGCATGTAGGAGTCAATTTCATTTTTCTTTCCAGCTTGCTTTAAATATTGATATTCATCAATTACAAATAAGAATGAATCATTCTGGCTTCCCAAATAATCGAATATATCCTTCAATGTTTGGAATCTAATCTCTGGGATCCCCAGGGCAATAGAAATACTTCTAGACATCAATGTTAAATTACCCTCAAGATTGGATTGAACGCACATATAACTTATTACTTTGCCATCAAATGATTTTGATGCTTCTGCGATAAGGGTAGATTTTCCCACTCGACGTTTACCATATATAAGTATGGCAGTCTTATCTTCTCTATTTAATTGTTCTTGTAGCCTGCTTAATTCTTCCACTCTTCCTACAAACATCTATCTTACCTCTAATGCATCAAGCTGAATTACTTTTCACTGAATATGTTTTCAGTATGTGTATTCATTATATAATAATTAATTCTTAATAACAAGCTTCTCATTTTTAAGTATTTCGTACAGATAAAAAGGAAGGTTTACAAACATAAGATTTTTTTCTTTATTGTAGGCAAGAAATGGGAGAAAAATAGAACAGTTTAGCAAGTATTATGAGAACCTTTAGCTGAAAAATGGCGGAGCTTAGGCTCCGCCATTTTTTCTAATCAATAACATATTCTATCCTAGAACCCAAAAGTATGTGCTTGATTGAGGACTACTAAGATTGAATCATAATCAGCACCATATACATAACTCTTGTATGTTTGATTATTATAAACTCTTTCCTTCTCTGTTGCAGTAGCTCCAGCTGCTAAATCATAGATATCATTTGGATAACATATTGTTACAAACTGATCTCCTTTTAGAAGAACTACATTATACTCTACTTCATCCAAATTTACACCGCTATTATTAGTAATCTTAACAATGACACCATCTGCTCCTGGGTTAGATTCTACTACAACGCCAGCTGCGTGATTTTCATATTGCTTATAACATCCTAATTTAATTGTATATGTCACCTTTGTACTGGTATAACCAGTGTCTGGCGTATCCATTCTTGATACAACTGTTGTACCGGGAAGAATCATGTCATGTCCATCTGTATCAACATCTATAGTTACACCGTTAGCATCCAAATATTCAATTGTTAATTCAAGGTCATCAATAGTTACCGTACTATTGTTGGTTACAAATACTGCCACTAACCCATCTTGTGTTGGAATAGCCTGAACTGCCACTTGATTATAAACCTCTGCTGTAGTATTTTCCCTACTCTTAGTTTTTGCTTCGGCTGTTAATGAATTACACATAAATGGTAATACCAGCACTCCAACCAATAACAATGCTACAAATGATTTTCTTAACTTCATAAAAACACCTCCATCAGTTAAGCATTCTCCCTTAAATATCTTATTCAAGTGCAGTTAAAGCCTCTATAATAGCTGCCTCAAATTCCTGCTGCTGACTAGCTGTAAGCTTATCAGACGTTCTTACCAAGCATGTGCCCACAACTTTGTGTGAACCACTTGCAAATATACCACCATCAAATGCAGCTAAATATGTTTCTCTAGTTGTGGCATCCTCTACAGTTGAATATACTTCTATACTTCCACCTGCATCTGTACCTTTATCTATTAGTGTAGAACCATAAACACTTGATTGATTAATATTTGCACTAGAGAAGTATATTTGTGCAGTATAACCGCCTGCCCTACCAAGATGTCCGTTTGGATCATTGTCCTCAGTAACAGCCGATATATCTACGATATCCTCTACATTTCCTAATCTTTCTATTACAAATGCTTCTGTTGGGTTATCTACAAGAGCATATTGTTTAATGCTTGTATCTAAGTCTGAATATGCCGAATCAAGACTGCTAATTACAGATGTATAGTCTGCGGCATTCATCGTGTCTGCAGCTTTATTAATATCTTCAGCTGTCTCTGGCATTTCCGGTACTTCCACCTTGGCAGCCTTTGCTTCTGAAACCTTTGTTTCTAATGTAGTAATTAACGTTTCATCTAAAGGTGTTCCCGAAGATGTTAATGTTGTTGCAGCATCAATTTTAGTCTGTAGATCTGCATTAAGTGTCTCAAGTTGTGTCTTCGCATCATCATATGCAGTAACAGCATTATCCATATCTGTACAGTAAGTAATGTGATCTGAACTATCCTTATAATCTGGAATACCATTGAACAATTCCAGTGCTCCACTATAATCGCCCTGCTCCTCCAATTCAACAGCTTTCTTGTAATCCGAGCTCTTGCAACCCACCAAGCTCAATGACATCACCATTACCAGTGCTACTCCAAAAATTTTCTTTTTCATTGCTCAATCCCTCCATTTTCTACAACAGACCTAGTAAACATACTAGGCCTGCAAATATATACATTATAAGTAAATCTCCATTACTCCTTCCAAGGAAACTGCGTACCTTCTTCTATAAGTGAATAAATCTTCTTTATCTTATCTTTCACCAAGACACTTTCTGCTTGAAGAGTGACTATCTTTTCTTCCATCAGCTTTTTAAAATCTTCAGAATCCATATTTTCAAATTGCTTGATTTCCTTAAGACTGAATCCAATGCTCTGATAAAACCGTATTAAATTTACCTGTTCAATGGACTCATTCTCATAGAGTAAATGCCCCATTTTATTTTTACTCACGGATTTCAATAGGCCCTTTTCCTCATACCCCTGAATAGTCCTACGTGTTACTCTCGCGTAATCGCATAATTCTTTTAATGTAATCATTCAGCTTTCCCTCCTTATATGGGTGCACATACGTGCTTATGTTCTTTCCATATAAGGACGTGTTTATTTTGCGATTTCTAAAATAACTACAATCGCCTACTTACACCGTAAAACTGCACGTAACGTGCAGTCAAACAATAAAAAAGCTCACTGTAAGTAGTTAAACTTAACAGAGAGCTTTACATTTATATATTCAATTAATACTTAGAAAAACGAATTATTGAAAATCTATTACTAGTTCATAATCACTATCTACGGCCTGTACAACAGGATTGTATATCTCATAAACAGCTTTCTTTGCTAAATCATCTGCCTCCTGACCATTGCTTGATATATCGAATTTATCTTTAAGACGTTTTCTCAGTTCCTTTTCTATTGTGTTATAGTCAGATACGGTTAATTTGATATCTCCTATTGTAAAGAAACCACTACTCTGACTTCCTATCTCTACATTAGCTGGATCTATCTCTATAGTATCTAGATGTGGATGTGGTATCTTAATTGTTAATATCTTATTTTCTTTATCATCAATTATATTCTCTTGAGTTAACTGATCTAATTCAACAACAAAACTACCTTTACCATTATATTTTACTGTCTGATATTTTTTTGCAGGTTCCCAATCTAAAAAATCTAAAGTGCGATCCTCTATTTTATAACTAACTGTTCCCTCTTGCTCATACACTACCAATTTTCTCGTTTCTTCAGGTTTAGACAAAATGACATCAGAAAATGATACTCTTACTCCACTGTCACTTAGTATTATCGTATTTGGATCAACCTGTTCAATTCCATCATCATATCCTGATATAATACCACTCTTGTTATCTTTGAAAATTACAATAGTCGCTATGGTCAAGATAATTAGTAAAACAATTATTATTCTTAAAACAATAATTTTTTTCATTCCTCTAATTCCTCGCTATCTTCTATCTTAATTGTTCTTTTTGAAATCATCTTTTCTATCTCGTGCCTAAAGCTTGCTCCCTTATCTTTGAATGTTTCAAATTGGAACAACTGATTCAAAATCCAAAGTAACAAAACAAATGTCAATACTGGTATCACACAATAAGCTACTATCATTATCACAATAGAGTTAATAAATCGCTCTATGATAGTCTTATAATAATTGAATAAATCCTTAACACCTTCTATAGCTGAATTAAAGAACCCAGATACTTTCTCATAAAAGCTCTTATCAGGAGTAGATGAATCTGAGTACTCCTCTACCAATTCTGAGCCTTCCTCAGCAACAGTAATCGTCTCATCAACATAGCTCATGTAATTCTCACACATATACTTTGATATACTAGTCCCCAAAGGTACAACTAATACAAGAACTAATGCCAATGTAAGAATTTTAGAGGCTATTATTTTAAAAATAGTTTTCTGCGTTAACAAATGTGCTAGCAATACAATCAGTGCTACAGGAATTATAAACCTAAAAACAACTGGCACTCCCATTGTTAACAAAAGCTTCTCAAAGAAAATCATTCCTAGCATTAATATGAAATACTTATTCATATCAGCTAGAGAATCAGCTAATGGTGTTGCATAGTCATCTGGCAAAAAAGTTATCAAGACTGACATTCCTAATGTTGCTCCTGTAACTTTCATTACCATTGATTTAGAATCATCTAATGTTTGAACTGAATTCTTATATAGTGGTAATTCTGTTGACTTTGTAGAAGCTACAAAAAAAGAAAAAACCATTAGGAATACTAGTAGAACTATTTTTGCTACTAATACAAGGCGTTGTGTCTTCTTATCCATCTATTTATACCCCTCTTCAAATAATTATTTATATATATATTATTCTTGCACATTACGTGCAGTCAAATATTCCTTTGAATGAAACTGATTAATAACCCCAAATAAGAGCGGATATGTTATCCGCTCAATTAAAGCTATCAGATGCTTACTTCAACTCCACATTTATTGCAAAACTTGGCACCCTTATCCAACTTAGTTCCACAGCTTGGACAGGTTCCTGGCTTAATTAGCTTTGAAACCTTAGATGCTGTTTCAGAAACACTTTTTCCAACCTTTCCGGATAAATCTTTTACATTTTTAGTAAGTTCGTTTTCTTCTACTATAGCTATTTCTTTTTCTGGAAGCTTCTCATTAACTAGCTCATCTTCTACATGATGCTCTAAAACTCCAAGCATATCTTTTTTGATAAGCCTATCTGAAGAAAGGAAATCATGAGCAGCACCTAGTTTGTCATTTAACAATGTCTGATTCACCTGGTTATAGTTTTCATCTTTCTTTTCAACAAGCTTAGCTTTAAGCATGTCATAAAGAATACCAACTAAAAGAACAGTATTCTTATATGCCAATTTATCAGTGTCAGAGAATTTACGATAATCTACTGTTCCTTCAACTTCTACAGTATATTGTAATCTAGCAAAGTGCTTGTCATATATTGTTTTAACTACAGCAAGAGCATTCTTATAGTTTTCTGCAGCTCTATATAACTCCTGAAGATATAAACATACCTCATCAACCTCTGTTGTTTCTTTTTCAATATTTTCTTTGGCTTCTTCCATCTTCTGCTTCAAAGTATTACCAGAAATATTGAAAATAACACCACCTATCATCAGTCCAACGCCTAGAGTAGCTGCTCCAAGCACAGTCGTGCCTAAAGCTATTCCGCCGCCTCCCGCAGCCAGCGAACCTCCGCCTAATGCTGCCAATGTTGCATTTGTCGCTGCAGCACCTGACAATGATGCTATAGCTGTTCCTGTAGAAGCTGTTCCAACAGCAGCAACAGCAGCTGTTGTAGCACCAGCTGCGGCAAAACCACCAAAAGTTCCTAATGCAGCTCCACCAATCCCGCTTGCCAAAGCGATAGCCCCTACAGCAGCTTTTTGGATTTCATCAGCACTATATTCTGGAAGTTTAAAATCCTTGTCTTTGATTTCACCGAACTTTGGTCTGTTCTCAATCTTTTCAATGACATCAGAAAAATCTTGAAACTCTGACATAATCATAATTTCAAATTCACCAAGTTCGTCCATTGCTTTTGTTGCAACTTCAAATGTCTTCTCATAAAACTGAGTGTTAACAGCATGCTGAGCCTCAATCATCTTTTTATCCTTATTGGACTCATACATTTTTTGTGCACCCTTAACTCCATTAGCTGCTCCTGCTGTACCAGCAGCGGCAGCTCCCATTAACATTATCACTGGTAATGGCATTTCAAATATCCTCCCTACTCAAATACTAATCTACTATTTGAATCAGCCCAATGTTCCTCAACAGTTCTATTTCCCCAAGGTATTGGCTTTCCTGTTTTTTCATAATATTTCATAAGATAATCATTAAGTGCATCAGGTGAATCAATAACTGAAATATCTTCAGCCATCGCACTATAAACATCAATTTCTATCTTTAGTTTGTCATAATCATAACTTCCAAGTTCTGCCGCAATTCTCTCAAATTGTTCTGCAGATTCTTTTAATTGCCTAATCTCATAGGTAAGCGTAGGCACTTCATTAAACCTAACTATGAGTTCTTGAATCATTGGATTATGGTCAAGTGAAACAAGGCAAGCACAGCAAATTGTTGAGCTAATCAAAGCTGGTAATAAAGTAACTATTTCATCCCCATACTTCTCTCTTAACTTATCCAAGGAATCACCCATTGATGTCATGAATTTCTCACTAACTAGCAAACTACTTCCCGCCATAAAATAACGTGATGCAGATGCTAATCTTTCACCAAATGGTAAGTATTCTGGATTACATATAAGTACTTCGGCGCCCTTAACTATAGAAGCATAAGTTGTCTTAACCAAAGTATTTTCATCAAAGACCATATCATTGATAACATCCTGCATTCCTGCAAAAACATTCATAAACAAATGCTCGCCTTCAGCTTCATCTAAGTATGACGAAGAGAAATACTCATCAATAGTTTTATAGAAAGAATCCATCATAATTTTCAATGCTCTTTCTATTAATTCGTTTCTGTCAAAACTATCATTTTCAAGAAGCTCTAGTATTCCTTGTTTAACTTCAGCCCAGACCTCTGACATCATTAGTCCTAACATCTGTGAAGTGTCTGTCTTTGTATCATCTATGAAATTAGTAGTATCTGTATTGTGAATATAGTCTAAGAAATTTATATAGTTCGCAACTCCTCTAGCAGATTCTGGATCCGAACCATAATTATAGAATTCTAAACATTTAAGATTTCCAAAAACTGTATCCCAGGTTACATCCTCAAATGGATAAAGCTACTCATCATCAATACGCCCCTCATTCATAAGCTGATTTGCCATTTCTGTGAGCTTAAACCCTCCTACCAGTTTTCTAGAAATATATTGATCTGTGATAAAAAGCATGTTTCCTAAAATACTCATATTAGGATTAATCATAAACCTATTATTTTCGTATTCAGCGGAACCTCTTCCTTCAGTAACCAATTATAAGCACCCCCATTTAATTCTATATATAAAATCGTTTTTACAAACAATTTAATTGTATCATAAAACATTAATAAATGGCTTTATCTCCATCATTAAATCAGCTCATAATCAAATTTTTCATCAACATAGGCTTTTTTCTCATAATCATAGATACTATGAATCTGATGTAAAATCATATTTGGAATCTCAATAGGATTGTCAGATTCATCAATCAAAGCATACCTAAACTTATCTCCTACTATCCAAAGGAGGTAAGATGGCAGCTTTTTAACCTCAAGGTCTTCGTCCGCTGCCCACACTATCTGGTTTTTAGCGTTAAGCCCAATAGTTGCGCCAGACAACCAATCTGCCTCGTAATCATCATTAGGAACAAAGTTCATAGAAACATTCTCAATAAACTTTAACAATAATCTTATACCGTATGAATCATATTCTAGATATAGATCGATTTCCTCATTTTCAGGCAAATACGCTATTTTTTGAACTCGAAAATCATGAATCTCCAAAACATTTTATATACGCTATTTAGATCTTCTTCTGTTCTAGCGTAATACCATGGCTTTTTGTTATCATTTGTCATTTTATTCACCTATAAACAAGCAGTCTTCAGGTCAGGATTACTAGCTTCCAACTGTGCGAACAATGAGAATACATTTCTAACCTGTCTTCTCTTATCGCGTTTTTCAGCCGACTTATAATATTTCTTCTGCTTCTTGGTTCTTGTTGGAAGCATTCTCCAATCCTCATTCATGATGACCTTTGCCTTATCATGTTCTTTTACATAGTGAAGAATCTTCTCTAAAGAATGTGTTCCCTTAACATCCTGCTGTCTATGGAAGCTGCCATGAATCAACGCCTCAAAGCTCTTGTC
>SVER01000064.1 GCA_015057315.1 Pseudobutyrivibrio ruminis
GAAAGATTAAACTCTACTTGTGTAATGGTAAATTCCATCGCTCGAGTTGGGGGTGGAATTTAAAATTTCAATTTTGGTGAATCAGAGGATGGAATCTATGTTTGAATAGTTTATCGCTACTATGTTATGATATAGTACAGTTATACCATATATTTCGAAAAGCGAGGATGATATGAAAAGATTATTAGTAATTGCATTGTTAGCTATTTCTTTCACTATTATTGGATGTGGAAATAAAGAAGCGGCAGAGGTATCTGAAGAAAACATAGATGTCGTGCCTATGTTCAACATGTACTTTTTATGGTATAATTATCCCATAATATAGTGGAGGTGTAACTATGCCGCAGATAATACCAATTAAAGATTTAAAAAATACATCAGAAGTATCAGAACTAGCTCATAGTGTAGATGAGCCAATTTATGTTACAAAAAATGGATACGGTGACATGGTTTTAATGAGCATGGAAACATTTCAAAGTGTTTCAGATGCCTTAAAAATGTATCAAAGTTTACTTACTTCTGAAAAACAAATAGCCGAGGGAAAAACACATGACGCAAGAGAATCTCTAGGTAAGCTAAGGAGCAAATATGGCTTATAATTTAATTGTTACCGATGAGATGGATAAGATTTATGATGAAATAGAAGATAATCCTGGTATATATCCAGTAAATGATTTGGGTTGGAACGGAAGTAATTTTTAAATGACAAGAGAAGAGTGGTTTGCTCAGCTGTTTACACGGCTGGGCAATTCTAAATTTAGGACAAGTTTTCATCTTAAACAAAAAGATATAGACTATATAGAAGAAAAAGGACTTGATACCATCCGCGAACATGCTGCAGATTTTATAGCCCAAAGAGAGGCTCCTGCAGTAATACCAAATGATGGTAAACAGACTCCAACCAAAGGACATCCTGTATTCATAGCTCAACATGCAACAGCTACTTGCTGCAGAGAGTGCATCAGGAAATGGCACAAAATACAACCAGGAAAAGAGCTAAGCAAAATCCAACAGGAATATTTGGTAGATGTAATCATGACTTGGATAGAGAAGGAACTAGAAGCTCATGGGAAGACGAAAGAAGAAAAAGAGCCTTAAGGCAGAGGTATGGAATAAATCTAATGGCTTATGCGCCAAGTGCGGCAAAACTGTTTCTGTCGACAAACAGACTATAGATCATTTCATCCCAAAATATCATGGTGGAACCGATGATTTTAGAAATCTAATTCCACTGTGTAAAGCTTGTAATAGAGCCAAAGGCTCAAGACTTATGACTGTGGAAGAGTGCTGTACATACCTAGATAGCGACTCTATCAAAGAATTAAAAAACTATTCAAAACAATAGGAGCATGATGTTTGAAAATGGAGACTTGGTATTACGTAGTAAAAAGTATTGATGGCGATTATGCCAATTTAAAGAGAACTGATATTGACTCAGATGAGCTCAAATTAGTAGCTCGTGCCTTGCTACCTGCAGATATAGAAGAGGGTAGTAAGTTGAAATATGAACTGATGCAATATTTTCTAATCTAGGGGAGGATAGCAAATGAGCAGATTAAAAACACTTCGTGAATACGTAGATAAAGAACTAAATCTTTTGGAAGAAGAGAAGCGCACCAGTGCTACAGCACATCTTTACGGTGTATCTCTTGCAGCCACAATTTTAGCAAAGAAGCGTGGGCTAAATGAAGAACTTGCAGCAATGGCAGCAATGCTTCACGATATGCATGCATATAAGAGTGGCTCATATGATGATCACGCACATTTAGGGGCTGATTTGGCTAGAAGGATTCTTGATGAATTAGCTATAACTTCTGTAGAAGAAACAGATACCATTTGCTCTGCAATATATCATCATGATGACAAATTAGTAATAGATTCACCAATGGATGAGCTACTAAAGGATGCCGATGTAATTGATCATTGCTTCAAAGATTCCTCTAAACCTATCAAGGAAAAAGAGCAAAAGAGATACGAAAATCTTTGTAAAGAATTAGGTTTGTAGAAACGATATTGGGAGGTCTAACATGTGGTTTGTATTGGATGCATCTAAAGTTATTCCGATTGATAAGCTAAGTGTTGTTATCACTCTAGTTTTAGCTTTTGTATTTTTACATGAAGACTTTACTATAAAATCACCATTATAAAATTTTTTTATTTTTTTGGTTAGACAAAACTAACTTTTGGCGATATAATAAATATAGAAGCGCTGGAGGTAGGTATTTGCAAGTGGCCTAAAAGAGTAATGAAATGATGGGGTTGTAACAAGGCAACAATCGTGGTATATTATAGAAAATTAGAGAAAGAACATACTGGTTGATGTGTGTGGGTGAGGAAATGAGAACAAGATAGTTTAATTTAAGTAATCACATAGGCTCTTGTTTTTTGTCGGAAGACAAGAAACGGACAATAACAGCATTTATCTGAAAGAGAAATGCTGTCCTGTAAAGCAGGATTATTGTGGGTTATTTCTTAAGTTACCCCACAATAACTAAAATGATTTTTGCCTGATGAACAGGCTAGTTTGTGTACGCTTAAATTAGATTATCGCTTTTGTATCCTTATCTGCACCAATAGGTGATTATATAGGATTTTTTTAGCGAGTCTGTTTTTGCGTACGCAAAAGCAGGCTCGTTTTTTATGTCAGGGGACTGGAGGTTTTTATGGCACAAATAAATATTACTAATCTTACCTTTGCATATGAAGGAAGCTTTGACAATATTTTTGAAAATGTTTCCTTTTCTATAGATACCAATTGGAAACTGGGATTTATTGGCAGAAATGGTAAAGGTAAGACAACTTTTTTGAATTTGTTATTGGGAAGATATGACTACGAGGGACGCATATCTACAAATATGGTTTTTGATTATTTTCCATACAAGGTTAGCGACGCTGATTTGGAAAAGACTGCGGACGAGCTAATGGAAAAATGGAAGCCATCGGTGGAAAGTTGGAGAGTTATGTGTGAATTGCCTCAGCTCTCCATAGATGCTGAGTTGCTTTACAGACCCTTTAAGACCTTGAGCTTTGGGGAGAGAACCAAGGTCATGCTTGCAGTTTTATTTTCTGGAGAAAATGATTTCCTGTTAATTGATGAGCCCACAAATCATCTGGATATGGAGGCTCGTGAAATTATAAAGAATTATTTGGCTTCCAAAAAAGGCTTTATCCTTGTGTCCCATGACAGAGATTTATTGGATGTCTGTGTTGACCATGTGTTGGTTTTAAATAGGGCAACAATAGAGGTTCAAGCGGGAAACTTTTCTAGCTGGTGGGAGAACAAAGCAAAAGCAGATGCATTTTCAAAGCATGAGAATGAAAAGCATTTAAAGGAAATTGGAAAGCTGAAGGCTACTGCAGACAGATCTTCCAGATGGGCTGATAAGGGAGAGGCTAGAAAGATTGGCTTTGACCCAGTTAAGGAAAATGACAGAAGCATTGCTACCAGATCCTATATTGGCGCTAAGACCAAGAAGATGCAGGCAAGAGTGAAATCCTACGAAAAGCGAATGGACCGTGAGATAGCAGAGAAAGAGGGATTGCTTCAGGATTTGGAGGAACCCATCGACCTTAAGGTAATGCCTATGGAGCACTACAAGAAAGTGCTTATAGATTGCAAAGATTTAACCCTTGGATATACTGATGGTACAAAGCCTGTAGTAAATGATTTATCTTTTGATTTGCTTCAAGGAGAGAGAGTATTTTTAAGCGGTGAAAATGGCAGTGGAAAATCTACCTTGATTAAATCGATTTTGGCTACAGCTGGTGTGGCTACTATGTCAAACCTTGTAACAGAAGGGACACTTAATGTGGCTCCCAATCTTGTCATCTCTTATATCAATCAGGATACTTCCTGGCTTAGAGGAAGCCTGAGGGATTACGCATTAAAGAATGGGCTGGATTACAGTTTATTTCTTTCAATACTGAGTCAACTTGATATGAGCCGAATTCAGTTTGAAAAGAATATAGAGGACTATTCTGAGGGGCAAAAGAAGAAGGTGCTCATAGCGGGAAGTTTGCTTACATCAGCACATTTATACATTTGGGATGAGCCACTAAATTACATTGACGTTTTTTCGCGAATGCAGATTGAAAAATTGATTGAGGAGTATAAGCCAACTATGCTTTTGGTAGAGCATGATGTGAGATTTAGAGAGAAGTTGGCAACAAAGGAAATAACACTTTAGGAAAGCTCTGTCCTTATCTATCATTTAGTAGGGCATGGCAGAGGAGTTTAAATTAGTTTTTTTATTATTATGGAGTAAGACAAATGAGACAGAAAAATAAGATAATAGGAAACAGAAAATTTTATATGAAGGCACTGACAATTGCAGTGCCAATTATGCTTCAGCAGTTGATCCAGAGCATGGTTTCGCTTATAGATAACTTTATGGTATCAGGCTTAGGTGATATTTCAATGTCTGGTGTAAATGTTGCTGGACAGGTTATGTTTGTGTTTATGATTTTTACTAATACTATCTGCATGTCTAGCGGCATATTCCTTACGCAGTTTTATGGTGCACAGGATAAAAAGGGAATGCAACAGGCATTCATGTTTAAGCTGTTAATTGGACTATTGGCATTTGTACCATACTTGCTTGTGTGTGTTGTATTCCCAAGATCAGTACTATCACTTATGCTGATAGGAAATACCCAGGCAGGATTAATCCTGGATGAGGCTGTATGCTACGTTAAAATCATGGCTATAATAGGTGTTCCATTCACCTGTTCAGTATGTATTGCCAGCTCATTGCGAGATATGGGAGAGGTAAGGATACCACTTTATGTAACAATCGTAGCAACACTTATTAATACAATCTTTAATTACTTGTTAATCTATGGACACTTTGGTTTCCCAGCACTTGGAGTAAGGGGAGCAGCCTACGCGACAGTTATAGCAAGAACAGTGGAGTTTGTAATCTTTGCAGTTGTCTATGTGTTAAAGAATCCGGACTTTGCAGTTCGTTTTGGCAGTAAATACAGAATTGATACTACTCTATTCAAAGAGATTATTAAGAAGGGTTCATTAATGCTGTTCTGCGAAATGACCTGGGTTCTTTCAGAGACAGTTACAACAGCTATTTATAATGGTCGTGGTGGTGCAGATGTTGTATCGGGTATGGCATCAAGCTTTGCCATTGCCAATCTTTTCTTTGTTGCCTTTGGTGGAATCTATTCTGCAACAAGCGTAATTATTGGAAGAACGCTTGGCGAAGGAAATCTGGAGGAAGCCCGAAGACAGAAGAACTGGCTTTTATCAGGAGCGGTTACTTTTGGAGTTGCCATGACATTTGTAGGATTTGGCACAACAGCTATTATTCCTATTGTTTTTGGTAAGCTAAGTGTAAACGCAATAGCAATCTGTCGTAGCATGGTTATTATGATGTCATTCTTTATGCCAGCATGGGTACTTATTAATGCACAACAGGCCGTTGCAAGAGCTGGTGGCGACACAAAGATGGGAGCCTATGCAGACGCCAGCATCACCATAGTAATTATGCTTCCAATGCTTTTCGCACTGGCTAAGTTTACAAATATCGGCCCTGTACAGATGTATCTGAGCGTAAAGCTTTTGGACGTGATAAAGATTACAATCTTCCATTTCTGGTTAAAGAAAGAGCGATGGCTCAATAATCTAACAGAGATAGGGAACGAGCAGGATAGCGTGAATGCCAATGATGAGGTTGTTGAAAGTGGTATAGCTGTCAAATCAGTGTAAATCTAGACTATATCAGTGCAAATTGCATAACATAATTGAAAGTGTGGTATATATGTGTCGGTAATCTTGCGCGATGGTTACTAATGTTTCTATAAATGATACAAAATTCCAGTTAACACCTGGCAGAAATATGTAGTAGACAGTATCGATGGGGATTACGCTAATTTAAAAAGAACTGATATTGAATCAGATGAGCTTAAGCTTGTTGCAAGAGCCCTACTTCCTGCAGACATTGAAGAGGGCAGTAAGTTGAAATATGAGCTAATGCAATACTTTTTAATTTAAGGAAATGTTTTATGCTCCTTAATAATAATGGCATTTATATTAAGCCCTATTTGCAAAAATAATTCAGACACGTGCTGCGAATTAACTTGTTAATTTGCAGCACGTCCTTTATAATAAAATCAAAGGAGGACGAACTATGCCAAATATAAAACCTATATCAGATTTAAGAAACTATACTGACGTCTTGAACGAAGTAGATGTTTCAAGTCGTGTGTATCTCACTCGTAATGGCAGAGGAGAGTATGCTATTTTAAAGATGGATGAGATTGATGAATTAGACAAATATAGAGCTGCATATTCACTCTTTACAAGATTAAAAAAAGCCGAGGAACGCGCTGTAACAGAAGGCTGGATAGATGAAGCAGATTTAGATAAATTGATTGGAGAGTAATAAATATTGAGGATACAATATTCACCAGAAACAGTTGATAGGCTAAAAGAGATTAGACGAATTTTGGGAATAAATACTTACAAAAATATACGTGAATCTATTAGTGGATTATCTACTACACCTCAAAAAGGAGCTCTAGTAGAGAATTATATTGAAATACCAAATCCATATAGGTTCCTTCATGTGTCCCAGCATTATGTCTTCTATAGAATTGATGAAAATACATCTGTTGTTAAAATCACAGATATATTTAGTGAGCGTGAGGATTTCTTACGTACTATGTTTGGAGTAAGCCTTCGTACCCAAGAAAGTTTGGATTATTGGAAAGAATAATAATGACATTTGTTACAGCTGCTATAATGATGGTAATAACGGCTTATGCTCAATTAATGGGGCAGCAATCAAGCAAAATAGAAATCTATCTATGCGTATAATTTAAGTTATATTTGTATATTTATTAAATCTAGATACACTGTGGGCCAATACATGACATTTATCATTTAGAAAATGACATTAATCAATAGTATATCTTGTTTAGGTTAGATACAATTATAGTATCTTAATGAAGGGTAGGTAATGATTATGGAACGTTTCGGGGTATCAATGATTTGCTTTTGGGTTTGCTATGTTTTAGTTACATGGATTGGAATTGCACACACTATTTTTAATATAAAGGTTTTGCATATGAAGTCCATGAAAGAGAGCCCAGGAATGGGCGAAGGATACGAGAAAACTAAACCTTGGCATCCGCTCTACAATATTATCTTATTTTCACTATTCGGATTCATTTATATTAATAGCATTTCAGTTCCTACATTGTCAGCAGCATTAATTACTGGTGCAATCTGGGCTGGTATCTGCATAATCTTTGATTTAGTTGGCTGGGTACTGATTAAACACCCGTGGAGACTTACATTTAGAGAGTTTTATATTGATTATCAGCCATGGATTACGCTAATATATTTGGCAATATTTATGGGACCTATTGTTGGATATTATTTAGTACTGGAATGACAATACACCGTTGTTATGACCTGAAGTTTTTATACACTTCAGGTCATTTTGTTGTTTTGCACTAATTCATACGATATAATGGATATCTGTCACTAGACAACACTGTCTACCATTGAAAATACGGCATTTCTCGCTTTGTGTCGTGTTCATTGATGACATAATTTACTAATCTAGTGATTGAAGGGAGAAGCTAGATGGATCAAAAAAAGATTGGGCAATTTATAAAAGAATTGCGGAAAGAAAAAGGAATAACTCAAGAAAAGCTTGCGGAAAGATTAAAAGTATCTGGAAGAACTGTTTCACGATGGGAGACCGGTAGCAATATGCCAGATATTTCTCTTCTAGTTGAAATTGCAGACTTCTTTGATGTTGATGTGCGCGAGCTCATTGAAGGAGAAAGGAAAAGCGAGATGATGGATGAAGAAGTAAGGGAAGTGGCCACTAAGATGGCTGACTATGCTGATGAAGAAAAGGGGACATTATTAAAGCGAATTCAAATTACCAGTTTTGTCGGTGTAATAATTTCAATACTATCAATTGGTTGGCAATTTTTTGTATCTTCAAGCACGGATACTTACGAATTAAAATTATCTATATTTATATCATTTATTATTCTTGGAATAATGGCAGTTATAACACTGTATGTGACTGGTCTACTAGAAAAACTTGTTAAGAATAAGCTTCTAATGTTAGGAATAAAAATTATAACAATTGCAAGTTTGGCAATAGTAACTTTGGTTATTCTGTTTTATGTAGGATGCTTCTTTTTTGCAATGCTTATCTTTGCTGGGGATATATTTTTCTCAAGAATACAAACACATACTGATATTGAAAACTATTCAAATTATATTGGAGAAAATGCTGTAGCTGAATATTCTAGTAAAAAGGGAATGGATGAAAGCATATTCCCTGACAAGATCAGTGATTCAATGCAGATAGATGAGTTTAGTTTCACATACTATAATCCTTGGGATGCTGAATATGTTGGTTATCTTACAGTAACATATTCGCAGGATGAATATGATAATGAGTTAGAAAGACTTTCTGGGAAAAGACATGATAAATATGAAGGTTTATATAGCGTCTCAGGAGAGCCTAAGAATTATTCTGTTTTGGCTATGGAAACAAGTAATGATTGGGGATTTATATATGCCTTAACTCCTGATTCAGATAGTACTTCAATTACATATGTAGAGGTTGTTTTTCCAAGAAAATTAGAGATGAAACTTGATAAATATCTACCGAAACAGTATCAACTTGATGGAATGGATGTCAACTAAATTTAAATAAATGCTTATAGTGGAGGTGTAACTATGCCGCAGATAATACCAATTAAAGGCGTAGAGCTTGCATCCATTTTTGACATAGGAAAGCTTGGTATTCCAGGCAATGCTGTATATGTAACCTATCATCCAGTAAATGATTGGGGTTGGAACGGAAGTAATTTTTAAATGACAAGAGAAGAGTGGTTTGCTCAGCTGTTTACACGGCTGGGCAAGTCTAAATTTAGGACAAGTTTTCATCTTAAACAAAAAGATATAGACTATATAGAAGAAAAAGGACTTGATACCATCCGCGCACATGCTGCAGATTTTATAGCCAAAAGAGAGGCTCCTGCAGTAATTCCAAATGATGGTAAACAGACTCCAACAAAAGGACATCCTGTATTCATAGCTCAGCATGCTACAGCTACTTGCTGCAGAGAATGTATTAGGAAATGGCACAAAATACAACCAGGAAAAGAGCTAACCCAAATCCAACAGGAATATTTGGTAGATGTAATCATGACCTGGATAGAGAAGGAACTAGAAGCTCATGAGAAGAAAGAAGAAGAAAAAGAACCTTAAAGCCGAGGTATGGAGTAAAAATTAATTGTAAGGAAAAATTTGAAAAATAGGAGGCAAGCATGGAAACTTGGTATTATGTAGTAGACAGTATCGATGGTGATTACGCTAATTTAAAAAGAACTGATATTGAATCAGATGAGCTTAAGCTTGTTGCAAGAGCCCTACTTCCTGCGGATATTGAAGAGGGCAGTACGTTGAAATATGAACTAATGCAATATTTTTTATTTAAGGATAACTAGAATTGATAACCAATTATAAATTATGGCTATATCACTTTTTGGAAATGGTAATCTATAATTACAATTAATTGGAGGACGTAGTCATGATTAATGAGAAGGTTAAAAACTATCTTGAAGAAAACGCTCTTGGAGATAGACTTACAATTCATACTGAGACAATTGATACTGTAGAACATGCAGCCCAACAAATTGGATGTTCCGAACCAGAGATTGCTAAGACTCTTTCTTTTGTAGTAGATGAAAAGCCAGTTATTGTAGTTATGGCTGGTGATGGTAAGGTAAACAGTTCAAAATTTAAATCTTACTTCCATACAAAGCCTCATATGATTCCACGTGATCAGGTACAAGAAATCACTGGATTTCAGCCAGGAGGTGTGTGTCCATTTGCAGTGCCTGAAGACATTCCAATCTGGTTAGATATCTCAATTAAAAGATTCGAGTACGTACATCCTGCAGGTGGAAATGAGTTTACATCTGTTAAAATTACGCCAGATGAGCTTGAACGCGTAGCTAGTTCCAAAGGCTGGGTAGACATTTGTAAGGGTTGGAATGACGAAGAATAATTTTTCGATTCACCGTCTTAGGGCGGTGTTATTCACATGCGTCTATCTTTCTTTTAAATAAATGTTTTGCATATATATATTATTCCATGTTGCATTTAGGTCTTAAAAATTGTATTATTATCATAGATTTAGGTCTTAAAAATTGTAAATTTCTTTATTTTTAGCCCATAAAAAATGTAATTTTTCTTCCGGTTCAGATGTGAAAAAATGTACTTGGCACATTGGAGGTATGATATATGCAGCGTTTTGCGATGGATAAACTTGTTGAATGGAAAAATAGTACAAAACGAAAGCCTTTAGTTATAATGGGAGCGCGTCAAGTTGGCAAAACATGGTTAATGCAGGAATTTGGCAAAC
>SVER01000065.1 GCA_015057315.1 Pseudobutyrivibrio ruminis
CAAAAAAGTGGGTGATTTTTTTAATAAGGGGTCTGAAAGCCTGATAAAATCAGGGCTGAAGATTCCGAGAAGTTATAACATTATTAAGGAGGAAGTAACAAATGAAAAACAAATACTACCCCAATTTAGCCAGTCCCATCACAATCAATGGCGTCACATTTAAGAACCGGATTTTCGGCGCGCCAATGTCTAATCCAGAATTAGATCCGGATTGCCACATGAGGGAAGAGGACATTGCATTCCATGCAAACCGCGGCCGCGGCGGTTTAGCCAGCGTATGTATTGGTCTTGGCATTGTGGAAGCCGTAGGACGTTCACACACAAAAGAAGTAATCCTTTATGATGACTTGTCCCTTCCATCCTTAAAAAGAATGGCAAATGAATTTCATAAACACAACTGCATGGCTACCATGGAATTAGCCCATGGCGGAAAATTCGGTGCTGCCAGAAGCCATTCTGCTGCCAAAAGTACCCTGATTGGGCCAAATGGCGAATTAAATGCCCAGGGCGTTCCTGTAAAAGCCATGACAGAGGAGCAGATTGAAGAAACCGCCACTGCATTCGGCAATGCTGCCAAGCTGGTAAAAGAGGCTGGTTTTGATATGGTCTTAATCCACGGCGGGCATGGATGGCTGTTAGGCCAGTTTGCTTCTCCATACTTCAACAAGAGGACCGACCGCTGGGGCGGGAGCCTGGAAAACCGTATGCGTTTCTCACTGCTTGTGGTTGAGAAGGTGCGCGAAGCGGTTGG
This sequence comes from Pseudobutyrivibrio ruminis, assembly GCA_015057315.1. GTDB lineage: Bacteria > Bacillota > Clostridia > Lachnospirales > Lachnospiraceae > Pseudobutyrivibrio > Pseudobutyrivibrio ruminis_D. The sequence goes on from SVER01000065.1 coordinate 752, forward strand.
CCCGGACTTCCCAATCGAATTCCGTATGAGCGGTTCTGAGTGTATTCCCGGCGGATATGATATTGATGAAGCAGTTGAAATGGCTAAGATGATTGATGGAAAGGTGGATATCATCCACGTATCTGCCGGTATCCATGAAAATAATGACGTATTTGTAATCACACATCCTTCCATGTTTATTGAACATGGATGCAATGTCCAATATGCTGCAGAAATCAAAAAACATGTGAAAACACCGGTTGCTGCATTAGGCGGTATCAACGATGTGGATATGATGGAGGAAATCATTGCTTCCGGTAAAGCTGATATCATTGAAGTAGCCCGTCAGTCCCTTGCCGATCCATATTTCCCGGAGAAAGCATTTTCCGGTAAAAAAGACGATATCACACAGTGCTGCCGCTGCTATTCATGTTTCTACAATTACTTATCCAACAGGAATTACTGCTGCGCATTTAATCCGGTCATTGGCGACGAGCTTGAACATAAATATGGCTTCCCGGCAACAACACCGAAAAAGGTCGTGGTTGTAGGCGGTGGCCCAGGGGGCATGGAGGCAGCGGTCACAGCCGCCCAGAGAGGACACTCTGTTACACTTTATGAGAAGAACAGTAAGCTTGGCGGACAGATTGCACATGAACAGCACATCCCCTTCAAAAAGGATATGTATCACTTTATTGAAGTCCTTGCAAAGCGCTGTGAGGATGCAGGCGTAGACATCCGCTTAAATACAGAGGTTACTCCTGAAGAAGTTGCAGAAATGGGCGCGGATGTTGTAATGACAGCAGTTGGCGCAAAACCTATCATTCCTCAGATTCCAGGAATTGACAATGCTAAGGTTACCGGCCTGAAGGCACTTGAAAGTGAGACGCCTGCAGTAGGACAAAAGGTGGCAATCCTTGGCGGAGGCCTTGTGGGCTCAGAAGTTGCTATCTATCTGGATATGATTGGGAAAGATGTAACAATTGTGGAAATGAAGGATACCTGGGCATCTGACGCTTATTGGATGCATAAGGTTGCCATGGACAAATATATCCGTGACAGCAGGATTGATATCAAAGTAAACACAACCGCCAAAGAAATTACCGACGCCGGCATTGTATGCAATACTCCTGATGGTGATATCCTCATTGAAGCGGATACCGTCCTTCTTGCCGCAGGTATGAAAGCGGACCGTGCTTCTGCGGACGGATTTCTCAATACGGCTCCCCGGGTATTTGAAGTCGGAGACGCCATCAAAGCCGGCCGCGTGGTTGAAGCAGTAAAGCTTGGATACTATAGGGCATTGGATATTTAGTTGTCAGCAACCTGAAAGGAACGAAAATGATGGACATTCTTGTTACAATTTTCACTGCCTTTATTTCAGGCGTACTGGCAACTGCCATGGGGGCCCTCGGTTCAGTGATCCTTACCGCTCTTGTCTCTATTGTTGGAGTATTCTCCATTATGGCGGGATGTGAATATAACATCATCGGGAATATTTGCTTTGGAATGTTCCTGGGGCCGCAGGTAGCCTTTGGACCAGCCCTCTGTGCAATGAATTATGCATGGAAAAAGGGATATATACAGGACAGCAAGGGACTGGCATTTCCATTGGGCTCACTTCAGAAAACAGATGTATTAGTAGTTGGCGGTATCTGCGCAGTGGCAGGATGGTACATAAATACAGCCCTTGGTACCTTCCTTCCGGGACTCTTTGACTGCGTTGCGGCAACCATTGTAATCCTTAATATAGTTACAAAAATCATGTTTGGAAATCAGGGACTCATGGGAAAGGTACCTGAAGGCGATAAGAGGTTTGGCTTAAACAGTAAAAACAAGTGGCTTCCGCATATGACCTATGGTCATGGCTCCATGTTCTGGCTGTTCGGCGGCAGCGTTGGTTTTATTGCCGCATGGCTATTGTATCAAATGTGCCGGTTCTCTGAACAGGTGGGCAATCCCATGATTGCAGGCATTTCATTTGTTCCGCTTTGGGCCATAGCAGTTGTGTTTTTAATCTTCATGTGCTGCGGGCTTCCCTGCCCTGTATTTCATCATGTAGGACTTGTAGGCGCCTATGGCGCCCAGATGGCATATAATGCCGGATGTTCCGAAATCAGTGTTTACCTGTGGGGCTTTGCATTTGGTATCTTTGCACATTATGCCGGCGATCTGCTTGCGGATCTTTTCTTTGTATATGGGGAAGGATATGTTGACCCGCCGTCACTTTCCATGCTATTCTGCTCCGTATTTGCATTTGCTGTCATTCCGGCGCTTGGATTGGTTAATCCCAATGGTTTGATTTCCGTCATTGCGCCCATAGCTATTATCCTGGCATTTGGGATATTTGCATTTTTCACAGAAAAATGCAAAAAGGCAAATGTGATATAGGCAGACAGAGGCGGTGGGGGTATTCCTCTGCAGATATATGGTTGATATCAAAAGGGGGGCTGTCATTGCGGCAGCCCTCTGTAACATTGAGATGCCTTTGACATCCCTTTGACATCCCTCCTCCTAAGGAACCATCTGCTTATCATTCCTTCATCTACGGAGTGGACCGGGGCTCCATATCTATCTAAATCTAATATGACTCGTTCGTTTTCTGCTACGTCCGTTCCTATCTTTAGCAGGAAGAATGCTTATATAAAAATCCTTCCGGCAACTTAACACTATTCTGTGGCTAGAGCAATGCTTTTGCAGCCTTTAACCACTTATCCATACAGTTTTCATCTATCGTATAATAAATGGAACCTGCATGCGTCTCATTTTCAGTTACGCTCAACTCATCCGGAAGTGAATCCATGATGGCTTCAACTCGCCCTGCCGTAAGTCTCCCCCATGAATCCTTGAAGTATCTGTCCGCATAAACTTCTGCATACTTACTATTTACTTCTACTCCAACGACAATTCTTGATGGCTTACACTCGGCAGCCCAGCCAAAGCCTATTGGATTCACTGTACGTCCAGCTTTATTTCGATGTTTTTTCTCGTAACCCTTATGTCCCTGTGACATATAGAAATCTCCTGGTTGATATTGAATTGATACTGTTGCCGCTTTCATATAAAAAACCTCCATAATGGTATTTCTCTCATGGCCAATCAAGATACTACCAGTATACAGTTTTTTTTATCAATTATTAAATTGTACAAATCTAAAAAAAGTTGTATAATTTTATTTCAAGAATTCGTACATTGCCTGACCTACGAAATGATTTACAATATCATATAAGCTTTTTTCACTGATGTCTACTTTTTTACAATAGTCTACATATGAAGCTTGTCTTTCTTTCAAATCATCATCAGTTTCAAATGCAAAAGGAGCCCCTTCCTTTCCATCCAGACTATCCAATTCTTCTTGCAGCCCCTTCCTTCTTTCATCTATTTTTTCCATTTCTTCCATAATCGCCTTTCGATACTCTTCTCGTACTGTACTTTCATTAAATGTACCGTCTTCAATCTGAGTATCTATAGCTTTCCATTTCTTTCTATATTCTTTCATTTTTTCCGAATTACTTTTATTTATCTTAAATCTAGCGATATCAAGTGTTTGTCCTAAAACAAACGAATAATATCCTCCCCTTTGCTGCTCTATTGTTGGATTTGGAATATCTTCAAAAAGCACTTGGTCGTTCTTATCCATAATTTGAAATTTAACTCCCAAAATTCTCCTACGATTATTTTCATAATCTAAGATTTCTTTTAAATCAGGGAACCCCTCCTCACGCATATGATGAGCTCCCTCCATCTCCCAACGAATCAGTTCCGCAAGTACCCTATCAATACTGAGATTTTGCTTTTGTAATCTTATATCAATTTCTGAATCTTCATCGATGTTATATAGTTCTTTCTCAATCTGTTTGTTTCTCTCATCCTGCCTCTTCATGGAGTAATTTCCACGGTATAGATAGTAATTCATTTTACTAAGTTTTCTTGTGAAATCCTTCATTGTTGCACCGATATTCTCATTTTCCATAGAAGATAAATTTACCATGAAATGTGTTAATTCACGTACAAACAAAGCAGACCAATCTGAAATTTCCTGTGCAACTAAATGTCCTGGCAAACTGTATATTACATTGTTAAAATATACTGGCACCGATTCGTCTACATCTTTTAAGATTCCAGCATTATAATCTGCAAGTGCGGTGGCTGTAACTGTTGTCGGGTCAGTATTTTTTCTATACAGTGGGTGGTTAATAATATGTTTTAACATCAAACCCAATGGCTCTGCTATCTCAGGTGGAAAGAAATAGTCACTCTTTTCATTTGTCTCATCCACTTTAAAGTCAACCAAATTAAAATTATACATATCACAAAATCTTAATAATGCATCACGAAACTGCTTACGTGTTAAACCTGTTAATTCAAGCATTTCATTTAAGGAAAAATCTACTTCACGTTTTTTTGCCATCTACTTTTACTCTTTCTTCATGTTTTTTCGATTTCCATTATATTATCTCTCTTGACGGCCAATACCATCAACTCGGCCTCAAATAAACAGTTCTGTCAGTCAAACCTCCCCAAAAACATACCTGCCCACACAACCCTAACCACAATTATCCATAGATTTATTCTGGCAGATAAAGAACAAGGATTTCCGGTATTTTTACTCCTTATTTATCTTTCCTTGACCTCAAGACAACGATTTCTACATGTGCCGTTACCTCATAATTGATGACATTTCAGCATCCCATCCCCTTGCTAGTTAATCATCAACCTTTTATTGGTTTGTACTTTAGACATTAAACAAACGCACTCACAATGTGTTGAGGGTGTGATTCGGATGCCCGGAAGGCGGAATTGGGCCTTGGCAGAAAACTAAAGGAAACAATTAATTCATCAAAATCTTCCAGCTTTTATAATATTATATACTTTGTGATTTTGGCTTACTTCATCTTTCTGATTTAAATAATATGTATAACTAAATTCTGCTCTTCCAGGAAAATCTCTCCCTAATCCACCAGTTATCTTTTGCTTTTCCCCCAACACAGTCCATACAATATCCAGCTTACCTTGCTTCATAAACTCAAGTAAAAAACTTTTCTTAATGTATAAAGTATTATTTTGTCCATTAACAATCACAACGCTTCCTTTTGCAGCATATCCAAATGAACCATTCCATGTCAAATTCATTTTTTCCATTAAATACTTTGATGGAAACATATATGAATTCTCTTCATTCACACAAAATGGTGAATCCTTTTCCACCGTATAATCGTTTGCGGTCGTAATTAAATAACATGGAGCAGGTGTTTCTTGCCGAAAGTCTTGCTCCTCCTCTTGTCCTAGATAATTTATTATGGTAGGACACCACGGATACTCCCCAATACAACATTCATATAGTTGTCCAAATCCTTCTGGCATCCATCTTCCCTCAAAATCTTTTTTGTCAAACCATTTCAACAAATCCTCTTTCTCATCTTTGAAATATAAATAAGTTCTCACTTGCATCCATACTTCTCGAAATTCCTTTTTTCCTACTTCTTTTGAAGACAAATAACCTTGTAGCATATAATACTCTTCACCTTCATAAATGTATCCTATTAAATTCGAAATGTATCTTTCAACATCATTATTTTTAAACCAGGTTATATCATCCCATTTGCAATATCTATAAAATGGATATACGAATTTGGCTCCAGCAAAATTATTAGATTGAGGTATTACTGTCAAATCTATATCTCTAAAAGATATTCCCTGTTCCGGACATACAATTTCTACATCGTCATGTCTAAATCTAGGTGAATATTTATAATTGTCATAAATATTTCCCAACTCTCTGTGTAGATATATTTTCTGATATTTCTTACCAATTCTTTCTACCTGTTCATCACGACTTCTTAACGATCCATAAGTATAGTCAATATAACGATCATATTCTTCACATAATTTATATCCGCCTTTTACTATATCTTCAAAAATCATGAGGCCTACGTCTTCTTTTGTTACTCCATAATCATTAACTTCTGATGGAATTGTGTATCTAGCAAAATCACTCTCCTGACAATTCCAATATAAGTTGGAAAACTCGTTCTTGAATTGTAATCCAAATTCTTTATTTATTTTATGAAGTTTACTCTTATATGGTGGTCTAACCAAAATCACTTCCTTCTCAGTACACCAACCTTTATAATATGCATATTCAAAAATATTCCTTAAACAATCACGCAACAAAACATTTTGTGGCCAAATACCTCCCAATATAATGCTACTTTTTATATATTCCAAAATAGGCACAACATATGTTTGTTCTGCCAATAAAACAAGAGAAGAATATACGGCTTGCCATAGCCTCTCGTGGATATAATCATCATCAATATCTTCAAACATATAAATGATTGTCAACATATCCAAAGGATATAATCTAAATAGATTCGTCAAGCCTTTACTAGCTTTATCTCTTAATTTAATATCATTACTCCCAGTCCCCCAACACAATATTATTTTCCATAGCAAAATGCTATCTGCCGCAAAAGTAGTACGTTTTAATGCAATTGCCCTTTCGCAAATATCTGAAATAATTTTCACTTGGTCATATTGTTTTAATAAGAAGAAGCTTAAAACATAGTCTCTCCGATACGAATTCATATTTCTTAATTTTTCATGAATATAATACGCATTAATAGCACAGTCATTCTTTGTAGAAACAGCCATTAAGCCTAATATTACTCGCCTCACATCAGATTCATTTGATGAAGATAGTAATTTCTCAACCTCGGTAATTGTTTTCTCATTAATCTCTTTTGTATTCCTCCAATATAACCCACTCATGAAAGTTTCAACTGCTTCACTATGTATCTTATCACCAATTCTACTTATAAATTCCTCCTTTGTATTTCGCAAAAACATTATTTGTATCATTTCAAGCGTTCCTAAAGTTATTTTTTTATCTTCAACTGCCTTTACTATTATTTCAATCCCTATATCCGCATATTTTTGAGCATACAAATATTCATAAAATTTTTGATATGCAAATGTAATCTCTGTTCCCTTTTCATCCGCTTCTCTTAACAAATTTTCAGATATTAACAATTTAATAAAGCCTGCTGTTTTTTCTTTTATTCCAAATCCATCTAATACCTTAGCAATAATTATTCTAAGTTCATACCAAGACATACTATATCGATCATTGTCGGCCATATACTGCGTTATAGCATTTAATGCTAATGAAACAACTTTATCTTTAACTGAAAAATACTCCAAATAATATTTAGATATTATTTTATTTTTCACATCAAAGAATTCTTCCATTAACGTCTGAATATCTTCTACCACAACCGTCTTATCTTCTTTTTCTATTGCAATTTCGCAAAGCATCTTGAGAAAAAGTGGATTCATAAATTCTGGAACACATGTTGTATCGTAGGTAATATTCACACCATAATATTCGCAAAAACTACCAAGTGCCTCAACTTCCATCTCCTCAAAGCCATTATGTGGCACTTGTAACATTCCACCTATTTTTTCTTCATCAAGGTATTCCTCTAAATATATACTTCTACAACTAACAATTATCTTTATGTTGGAATACGCCTCAGCTTTTGCAATAATTAATGGAAGATTACTATTCCAATATGAAGCATCAGCTACCTCATTAATAGCATCTATGCAAACTGGTATATACACATTATTTTGATTACCATATTCGTTTAACCATGCAAAAAAATTCTCTATCGTTTCTTCCTTCTGAAACCAATTTATAATCACATTATCGACAGTATTGTTTCCCTTAAACATATCTCCCAATAATAATACTGCAGGAATATCTTTTTCAATAAAGTCATGCACAATATCACATAATAAATGAGTTTTCCCTATTCCCCCTTTCCCTGTAATTAAAATCGCTTGATTCCTTGCATTATTCATCAAGCTTATATCCAACAATCTTTCAATTGAAGAAATAATGGAAATTACCTCCCGTAATTCATCTAAATATTGTGCTGGAAATGTACACATATATGAAGCCATAAATCCCCTCCACCTTTTATTATTATATGTTCCATCTCCATTTTTTTCTTCAAAACGCTTCTTTTCAATTTCAAATATCTTTATCAGATTTTGTTCACATTCCTTTATATTTTCTAATACCTTTGTAAGTTTACTTTCATCATATGAACCAGAATCCAAGACAACGCTATACGTTTGCAGCTGATCAGCAATATCCATTATCCCTTTTCTGCTTTCCGTTAAAACAAGATCCCCTTCATCTTGATTATATGAGTCAAATTTGAGCAACTTCTTTGCACAATCTTTCATTTGCGAACTAATATCTTGTAGTCGCTCTACTATTCCATCCTTTTTTAACATGAAACTTAAATTACTATATGTTCCTGTTTTTACATTGAGTTCCTTGTTATATCTAGGACCCACCATTGAAATTACTTGCGCTACCTTTTCCTTTAAACTTCTTAAATTAAATGTTTCCTCCGAAATATTAATAGGAATTTCCTTTTTCTTAATTAAAATTTCTTCACATTTCAAGACTTTATTAATGTAGTTTATAGGTAAGGCCTCAAGTCTCTCACTATTTTCTTGCCTCGTAATTACACCTACAATATTTCCTAATATTATTACAGGTGCTCCCGAAACGCCCTCATAATTCTGTAATTGATTTTCCTTTTTAATATTAAATATCAATTTTTGCTCTTGTACATTTGTAATAGTAGCAAACAAGGTTGTCTTTTGGGAAGAAATCTTTGGAAATCCTATTATCTGGCAGCCACCCCCTACAATTTCATTTTTAACATCAACCAACCCGTACATTTCATTTTCGGATAGAACTTCTCTCAACCTAATGAATACACAATCAATCCCTTTTTCTATCGCCTCTAGCAAATTAATTGTTTTTCCAATAACTTCATCACTATCTTCTATACGAAACACTATTTCTTTTTCTTCAAATTCATCTGTAATTAGTTCATCCGCTGTAACAACATTATGTTTAACAGTCATTACAATATCTGATTCTACAAGAAATCCTGTTCCCATAACTTTTCCATCTCGTAATATTTGACCTATAACTAGTTCTCTCATTCGAACATCCTTTCCACCATGGTTTTTCCATTACCAATGATGATTTCATAATTGTATTTTTCTTTCCATTCTTCTTTATCAAGAAAGTATGCTTTATCTATAGGGTAATTAAATATCAATTTTTTGAATTTTAAATCTTTACAAAGTATCGCAGCTAGTACTTCCAAATCCGGGTGACCATACTTTACAGAATTTGTTAGACAGTAATATTCATCAGCGCTATATCGACTAATAAAATCATGTGTAATATTATAACGACTTCCATGATGGGGTAATTTTATTGCCGAAAAACGATGTTCAAATCCTACTAAATTTTCAATGTTTTTTAATATTGTTTTATCAATTACAGCATCACCTAAAAATAAAAACTTCTTATCATTATACTCAAGAATAAAGGAAATTGAACTTCTGTTAACTATAGATTCATCCCTTTCTGTCAAACCACCAATATATTTCATCAAATCTTCATTCTCACTAATTTTAAAGCATTCATTAGCGTATA
>SVER01000066.1 GCA_015057315.1 Pseudobutyrivibrio ruminis
CTATACACTTCCCACTATCCGGGCGTGTTCGGGACTTTCACCCGTTAGAGCGCGCCCATGGCGCGCAAACAAAGAAAAGGACACCCGTCGGTGTCCTTTAGTTTCGGCATAAAGCCTTATTTTAGTAGGTCCGAAAAAATTAAGTGATTAGAAATTTCGTCCACTAAGAATACTATAATCCACCGAAACAATTTTTTCAATAAAAATATTATTCCCGTTTTACATTTCGGCTGATTCTATAAAAAACTTTAAATAACTATTCATCAAATAAATCACTGTGAGTTCCAGTTCGTGAAGCAGTAAGTATTAACGTATCATTATTTATTGCATATATTAATAACCAATCAGACATAATGTGACATTCATTAAAGCCTTCATAATTCCCATGTAAAGGGTGATCATAATACTTTGAATCTAACTTCTCACCAGCTGAAAGTGTATTCAATACATTCTGCAATAATTCTAAATCATAACCTCTCTTTTTACACTTTTTATAATCCTTTTTAAACTTTGTGGTAATAACTATTTTATATTTCATTCATTATCCAAATCAGCAAATAATTCTTCTGCAGAACTATAGGCCTTAGCCTTTACCTTTCCACTCATGATATCGCGAGCCTCGGAAATTGCTTCCTCAGTCTCCTTATTGTAACGTGGCATCCTAACGTCAAAGGGAATTCCACCTTCCATTAAAGATTTTTCAAAGAAAATATTCACCGCTTCCGCTAGAGTCATTCCTAAACTACCATATAAATCCTCTAGGCTAATTTTTTTCTGTTTATTCATACGCATATTAAAGTTTGTATCTTTTACTGCTGTTGAAGCCATAATCTATACCTCCTTTATAATTGTATGATAACTCCTTTGTTTTACTTTTGCAATACAATGTTTTACGGTAATTCCAAAACTACTGTTTTCCAACCACAAGACTAAATTTCATTTTATCTACATAAAATTTATTTCCTAAAATATCTGTTACTATTTTTCTGACAGATTTTGTTTTTGAAAGTCCAACAGGATTTCGCTTTTCAAATTTTGCCGCATTTAAAGGCTTAGTTTCAATATAATTCCGTACTTTTGGCATAGTTCTAGACAAAAACCTCTCTGTATTCACCTCACCATCTTTTTCATATTCAATAATATCTTCTTTATAAAATGAAAGCTTATATTCATAACCAAGTTCTTGCAAATCACCTCTGCATTGCCCTTTAGCTATCATCTTTTCAGCAAGTAAGGCTTCTGCATATTTCTGCTCATCTATAACAAATAAATCACCATCACATTTTATATCTGATTGCTTGACTCCTACAAAGTAATATTTTTCCTCATCTGTCTTATAATACACATCCATTCTGTACGGATTTAATGAGTCAAGAATAACTTTTCTACTTCCTCTCTCATATCCATATTTATGAGAAATATCTATGCAACTTCCAACCTCACCATCCTCATATTTAAGCACTCCTACCTTAGGCCCATTCCTTTTTTTAGAATATTTCCTGATTACATCATTATTCTCCTGCTCATATTGCAAGAATGGATTCTTTGCATCCTTGTAATTATTCCAAATATCCATTAGTATTTCAAAAGTCTTTGGGTCATTTTTACATACAAGTAGACATTCTGGCTTCTTTTCAACAATTCCCTTAAACTTCTTTACACCATCATCTGTACGAATATCTAGCTTACTAATTTTATATACTTTACCATCATACTCTCTTGTACCATAGATAGTCTGATTGCATAATTCCCTATTACATTTTTTATTAACTTGATACCAGTATTTGTTCTTTTCAGCCGCATTCTCTATGTTAGCCTTTATCTTCATCCACTTAGACTGATACAAAGCATTCTTATATGCCTCATCATTGCTTAATAGTTTTTCGAAACCGCTTTTATTAATATATTCTTCATTTTCATAATCAATAAACTGCTCTGTTAGCTTACGCCAACTATCATATCCCATCTGAGAAAAGGCAATAAGCATAGCATCAACAGCATGATGAACATAAGATTCATCTCTATCTTTGTTCAGCTTTAAATTCATTCTCATTTGATGAGTAAAGCTTCCCCTAACAACCTTAACCTTAGTTCCACAATCTTTTGCCCTAAAGTAATCCTGCAATGAATTCAAAACAACTCTTGATGCATATCTAGTATCATTAATATTTCGATTAACAAATCCTGCTAATACTTCTATTTTAGTTATATCTTCCTCAAATAATAGGTTTTCCTTCTTTTTTCGTTTCGTTACATCTTTATAGTTTTTCAATACAAAATCCATATAATTATGAAAGTCCCAATCACGATTTACATTAGTAAGGTATGCATAAGGTGTGCGATTTCCCTTATTCTGATTTTCAGATGCATATACTAAAACCTTATTTGAGCGACTATCATCAAATGAAATCGATAACGGAATAATGTGATCGATTTCAAAAAGATTGCTGTTATCTATCAGTTCATCTATTCTTATTGTTTTACCTGAATAAGGGCAGACTCCCCCCTGTTCATTCCATAGCTTTAGCTTTAAAGAAAGATTTTTGTGCTGTTTGAAATCAGCATCTGTAATATCTCTTCCATATTCAGATTTTATCTTAGCCTTAATATTCTTCAATTCATTTTCATTATTTTTTTGTTCCTTATTAATTCGAGCCTTCTCCTCGTCAGTATTTTTATCCCTTGGCATTTCTATAACAATCAGTTCTGGATATCCATACTTTTTTATCAATGCATTCAGTATCTTTACCGTAATTCTAATGGTCTTAGCGGCTACAGGATTATATATTTCCTCTGTAATAACATCTGCAGGAATAGTCTTATACTTAGCAAACCTTTTAGGTCTAGTTTTAAACACTCCCATATCTGTCAGTAATTGCATCTGATTTTTAGGTTGTGAGTATAGTTCTGGAAGCAGTTCTAACATAATTCTATACCCGAACGACTGCCACTTATTAAATAAAGAACTATTATTTCTACGCAACTTAATTAAACATTCCAGTACTTCATCAGATAGCTCTAATTCCCTAGCCGCCTCAGTAATAGAATCTTTATCTGTATTTAATGTCAGAATATCTCCTAGCTTATCTAGTGTTTCTCGTTGATATTTCGTTATATCTACATCGATAGCTTCAAAAGCCCTTCGCATTTTATTGTACACTTCAAAAGAATGAAAAACTTCTTTTTCATTCTTGTCTATTCTCGCACCATTAATCTGCGCGTCTTTATCGTTAATTACATCCTTAATTATTTTAGGAACATTTACCGCCTTTGCAGTTTTGATTTTATCAACAATTATTCTTTTAGCTTCTTCTGTTAACTTCCCCTCTTCAACATATTTAGAATCTGAAGTTATTTTTAGAGTGTTTAAATCATTTAAAACATTAAATTCCTGTGCGGTATATGATGCCCCTGCTGCACGCTTTTCTTCTGGATATACACTACATTTTCCAATTAATTTATCAAAAAGATTTTTCTCTGTAATGTAGGTTCCATCCTCATTCAAAACTGTAGTATACACGCCATAGTCTGTTCTAGATAATTCATTTCCAGGTCCTATATAATACGCTCTTTTTCTATTAAAGATTTCTAAATATTCCGCAATAAACTCTTCTGAAATTCTAGTATTAAAGCCTTTTTGCACTTCTAAGAACTTTTCAATTTCACTTCTATAAGCTGATGTTGTAAAAACATTTCTCAAAGTAACAGGCTCACCATCTTCAATTATAGTTATATTGCCTCTATATGCCCCATATCTCTGAAGACGTTCTAACTGGATTTGACATGGAAATCTCTCTTTTAATTCTTCTTCATTTCTAGCAATACTTCTTGCATAATCACTTGATAAATTACCGTCATCAGCCTCATCAAGATATGATATTCCCCTATGTTTCAAACTATAAAGAAGAACATAATAAATTTCATCTTCACTTAATGCTTCATTTAGTCCTTTGTTTTTTATTTCTAAAACTTCATTTAGTTCATTATTAGGTAGCACAAACCCATGTTTTCCCCACAGTTTCTTAAAATCATTAACTCTAGTTCTTCTTCTCCTAGTCATTCTTCTTCCTTGACGAAAGCCTCGCCTATTAGCATTTTCAGCCGCCTCGCCAGCAGGGAAAATATTAGAGCATGATTCCAATATTTCATAATTCTCATTAACAACTGCCCATCCAACAGATGCGACACCCAAATCCAATCCAAATATAACTCCCATAGTTTCCTCCCAAAAATTTATGCTATATGTCTATTACTTCCTATTACTACTTATTACTACTTATTACCACTTCAACATCCATTTCATTACTTATTACTACTTGCCGCAAGCCCAGCAAGCACAAGGGCTGAAAGCAATTTGGTTTAAATGTTAGCCCACAGGAAGACTCATTTACCGTTATTCTTCCTATACTCACTTGGCAATATTCCATACTTATCCCTAAATGCATTTGAAAAGGCCTTGGAATTAGGGAAGCCGTTGCCGAGGGCTATGTCTACTATCTGGTCATTTGTTTCTTCCAATTCGCGAACTGCATGCTCTAAGCGAATGCCAAGCAAATAATCCTTGAAATTGATTCCTGCATGCTTTTGGAACATTCTAGATAGATAGGATGGTGAATAATTAAACTGGTCTGCCATGGATTCAAGTGTAATGCTTTCTGAATAATGGTCCTTCATATATCTGGTAATGCTGGAAAGCTTTTTCAGTTGCTTGCTGCTCTTTAGAATATCCTCATTTACGTTAAACTTTCGATACTTAGTAACAAGGATGTATAAAAGCTCGTAGTAAAGGCTTAATACCTGTAGCTTGTTGGCCTCTTCACCATTAGTGTAAATAAGGTACATTTCCTGCAGAAGCGTAAACACTCTGTGGTCAGTTTCTCTGTCTCCATGAGAAAACCAAATAAACTGGTCATCTGTAAAATAATCCGCAAAAGTTTCCTGTGGTATCTGAAGCACCACTGTTCTATTAGGCTCAGGTGCAACAATGCTGTGAACCTCATTGCTATTAACAATCACGAACTCGCCGTTAGTAAGCGGGAATTTCTTTTCGTGCAAGGTAAAATCAAGCTTACCTTCCCACACTGCAAAAATCTCTATAGAACGATGCCAGTGTTTATCTCTAATATAGCCACCATCCTGACCTTCAAAGGCAAAAAGCTTAAATGGTAGCCCTTCATCAGTCACAACAACTTCATGCTGATAATCTTTTAAATCCATTTCCTAAATCTCCCTAAAAAACCTTAAATCTCCGTTTTCTTCATATCCCACTTGTGAAAACCCAAGCTTTGTAAGCAATCCCATGCTGGCTACATTAGCTGGATCACACCTGGCAATCAGGCTACTAAGTGAATATTCATCCCGCGCAAGTTCTACTATCTTAGTGCACACCTCATATGCCAAGCCCTGATGCCATCTGCTGTGGCTAATGGCAAATCCCAGTTCAGCCTGATTTTCCCTATCGCAGGTGTCACGGACTTCGATTCCTGCTCTACCTATTAATTTACCTGTGAATCTGTCGAAAATCAACCACATTCCGAAACCATATAGTTTATAAATGTATTCTATATATTTTCTTTCATAGTCTTTTTCTTCCTCATACTCATACAAAGGTTCCATATAATCTGTCATGTGAGGTTCATTGTAAAGGTCAAACAAAGCTTCCAAGTCATCCTCACCGTATTCTCTTATAAAGCAACGGTTGGTATATCCAATATCCCATGGGATGCCTGCACAGCGCCTATAAATTTTTTCTAAATCTTCATCCTCAAGCTCATCCACATCAATGATTATCTGTTGGCAATTGAGGCTTTCGCCAGTGGCGTTTTCTATGCCTGCCACAGGAATCTTTCTAAGAGCGCATTCATCAACAACAGCCTGACTTTCCGTTAGCACAAGCGTGCCATCGTCATAGTCAGGCTGTAAATCCTTCACATTATTTATTGTTAGCTTATTATGTAGATATTTAACTGTAGTCAATAATTGCTCCTAGCTCACATCAATTCGACAAGACATGGTATACACCTTGCCATTTGATTTTTTCATTCGTACCGTCAAATTAGCTGTGCCAGAACTAACTGCTGTAATCTGCCCACTGGAATCAACTGTAAAAATATTGGCATCAGAAGATTTGTATGTAACATTGTACTGCTTGTCGGTACTATTGAGATAATCCATATCAAGAGCCACCTGAGCTGTACCACCAGACTTTAGCGAATATGATGCATCATCCGGCAATGTTACATTACCTACATTAGTGCCGTTGTTAGCAAAACTCTTTGCCTTGGCAGTCTTTTTGGTAGTGGTAGCTGTGGTTTTAGCTTTTGTAGTAGTACTATTTGATGTGTCTGCTGTTGTTGTACTCTTAGCTGTTGAGGTAGATTTGTTATCAGCTGTCTTGTTAGTATCTGCATCTGATGTCTTCTCTGCCTCTGGCTCACCTAGCTTTATATACATAGCTGGTTTGATAGGCACTCCAGCATAATAGTATTTTCTTTCTATAAGCTTAGTTGTTTCATTTACAAATAATCCCTGCCCCGGATCATCATAGGCATTGGTCCTAAGTGGCCATGTGTCATGCTCTAGCTTCATCACATCCTTATAGGCTGTGTACTCATCAGTTGAAAGGAAGAAGATATAATCCGAACTTGTAGTCTGGGATTCATATATATCCATGTACATAGGATTCTTTTTTCCATTAGCAACATAATATGCATCCAAAGTAGTGTCATGATAAAAATTCTGTAGACTATTTTTGGCTGCTTCTGCTGTCAATGTAGTTTTTAGTATTTTAGCACGTTCGGCATCATTAAAACAATTGACATAAAAAATTTGATTTAACCAACCACGCCAATAGTTTTCAGACCATCTAACATAAGAAGGTGCTCTTCCTGCAGTTTTATAAACACTTTCTATAGCCCTTCTATAATCCATTACAGATTTAGAATTTAACCCTTTTCGTGCAACTACAAATGCAGTCTTAGTTGTATCATCATAAGATAGGATTGTCCAGCTAAGGATTGTGCCATCCAAATGTCCAAAAGCGATGTCATCCCCAGCAGCATAGGTTGTGCCTGATGATTTTTTCTTAGCTGCATCTACATTTATAGCAGGCACTGTAGCACCAGCCACTGTGATTACCGCTAATGAAATAGCCAAAAGCTTTCTAAAAAAATACACTGATTTTCCCATAGCTCACTCCGTTTCCCTAATGTAACACTCCCCCTTATATTTTTATACTAATATTCGGCAATTACAAAGTCAAACTTATAGGAAAAATTTAACAAAATTATCACCTTTAATTGTAAAAATCAGATTCAGTTGATATACTGTTTTCTTGGAAAGTTTTTAAGTTTTAAGGAGACACAATGACTAAGCAACAAATGTTCAAAATGTTACATGATGAGGAACCTGTGCTTAGAGCAGAAATCACTGCACTCTACTCCGTATTGGACCACAAGCTTGGCTTGCACGGTGCCGAGGTTCCTATCACTTTTGGAATGGATGAAAAGGCCCTAGGCTCTTATCTTCCACCATCTTATGATGATGAAGAACAATTTCAGTTCTCATTATTCTTTATTGGCTTTTGCTTGAACGAGCAGCTATCAAAGACAGATCGAATCAATCTCTACAAGCATGAATACGCACACTATATGACACGCCACATAAGCATTCCTAACGAATACACCTGGCAGCCTGGTGTTCACGGCAGCGCATGGAAATATTGCTGCAGCTTAATTGGAGCAATTCCTGCTGATTATTATGTAGAAGGCCAGAGCCTTAAGAAGGTAGATTATGATTCCGTACTAAAGCGTCCTAGCGTTGATCACGCTCAGGTACAGATGCTTGATACATACCGTACTCAGCGAGCATATAAAAATCTGGAAAACTCTAAGATAAAATATGAAATAGGCGATACAGTTTCTCACCCAAAGTTTGGTGAGGGCACTGTAAAAGATATAGAAAAGCAGCCATCTTCTGTAAGACTACACATCGCTTTTGGCGACGAGGTTAAAATCATCGACCAAAAGTGGCTGGTAAAGACTGGATACAAGAAAGTATCTGAAAGATAATAAACTTCTAAATATCAAAGCCATCTAGTTACGGCCACAAGCCAAATTATTTCTTCGCTCAGCATAGGAAGCTTCGCTTAAGAAATATTTGCGCTTGTTACCTACTAGATGGCTTTTATAATTGCTTTAAAACCTGGGTCAAGGTTTGTTCCAGGTCCAGTCCACCCTCGTCTACAATCACATCGGCATATTTCTCGTAGAGAGGAATTCTCTCATCATATAAATCCTTAAGAGTCTGGCCGTCCTTTAAAACCACGCCACGTCCCTTAAGATTCCCCAGTCGGCTATCAAGAGTTTCATAATCAAGCTTAAGATAAACCACTGTTCCAATTTCCTTCAAATGCTCCATGGCATCACTTCCGTAAATGACGCTTCCTCCAGTAGCAATTACCGTCTTTTCGGCTCTTATTGAGGCATTAACGTCGTTTTCAATCTTAAGGAAGCCTTCTACTCCATCTTCGGCTATTATCTCCTTTAAAAGACGATTTTCACGTTCCTGAATAAGCAAATCAGCATCAACAAACTGAAATCCTAATTCCTTAGCAAGTACAACTCCCAGTGTGCTTTTTCCAACCCCTGGCATTCCAATCAAAACAATGTTTTCTTTCATAATATTCTCCTCATGCCTAATAAATTGGAATTATTATGCCATAACAGACTGCAAAAAGAAAGGCCTAGCTTGCAGCCAGGCCAAATAAATTTCAATTATTCTGATTTCCAGAGACCATGTAGGTTGCAATATGCATATACGCCAACCACTGAATCTCCATCAGTAAGCAAGAACTCTGCACATGGCTTATCCCCAGGATTAAGCACCTTGCGCTGAGCCCCCTGTGCAGTCTCAATAGCAATCCACTCAATGTAATGCTCTGGTGCCATTGGATGCTCTACAGAACCAACTGTAACTGTAACTTTGTTGCCTTCAACTTTGAATACAGGTACATGCTTCTCTGCTGCTCCATCAGATGTTCCAGGAACTAATTCCTTCATCTTCTGTCCACAGCATGTCATAGGAGCCCCCGATTCCTTAATCATGCTAACAAAGTTGCCACATACGCTACATACGTAAAATTTCATACCCGACCTCCTTTTACTTTTACGCCAGTAATAGTAAAAATACCTATAGATACCTTATACCATATTTCTGAGCAGAAAACATCACATTTCACTGTTTATTGACATATTCCTTCAAAAACATTTCAACAGTGATTGCTACTATGGTGGATATTATAATTGAAATAGTTATAACTCCTATTGATTGCACTGCATCATCGATGGTTAATACTGAGCCCATCAACTCTCTGTAAGAGATGCATAGAAATACATTAGCTAAACTAACAAAAGTAACTATATGTTCCCAATAAATAAAGCCTGTATACATAACAACTATGCTAACTATGGACATTAGCAATATAATTATATTTAAAATAAAAAATTGTTTATATCTTAAATAGCTACAAATGATTCTGCCCTTCACAATCCTTAATGCCACTCCCACGAAACAGATTATCAAGAGTGCCATATCCAGTTTAAAATCCCAGTTATATCCCTTTTGCAGACGCGCAGATTTTATAAGTAATCCTGTCTTTTCCTTATTCATGGATATCCCCTCCTAAACTTAGAATGCATTATATCTTAATTAATTGCAATCTATTTTAGCGAGAATAATACAAATTGAGTCGGTGACATTTTGACACCAACTGGTGACAACTTGTCACCAATAGATAATCTTACTATAGATATAAACAAGAAAAAAGCCTCCAGACTAATCTGAAGGCCTAAATCGCTGAGGCTGAGGAGGCTCGAACTCCCGACAACCTGATTAAAAGTCAGGTGCTCTACCAGCTGAGCTACAACCCCATATTAAATTAATTGCTATTGCCGAGAAATAAAAAAGGCATAGACTCGAAACTGGGCTAGCTGGATTCGAACCAGCGAATGCCAGAATCAAAATCTGGTGCCTTACCGCTTGGCGATAGCCCAACAAGGGACTTGCTTGCCCTTATGCAATTTGTTGCTATCGCAACAGGGTGGGTAGAGGGGTTCGAACCCTCGACCTTCGGAACCACAATCCGACGCGCTAACCAGC
>SVER01000067.1 GCA_015057315.1 Pseudobutyrivibrio ruminis
GTGCGCGAGTGGCTCAGTTGGTGGAGCACGACCTTGCCAAGGTCGGGGCCGCGGGTTCGAGTCCCGTCTCGCGCTCTCCGAAAAAGGCTCACAAATGTTGATTTTATCGCATTTGTGAGTTTTTTATTTTGCAAAAACAGGGGTACAATAAGGGTACATTCGTTGTTTTAGGGCTTATAGCCCTTATTTTTTTACTCATTTTTGCTTATCCAAACATCTCATTCCAACTATTAGTATCGATATCACCAAGGCGTGATACTCTCTTATAGTGGTCTGTAGTTGCTGGATCAGCATGTCCCGCCATACGCTGAATGTCAGCTTGCTGCATTCCATTAGCATACATGTTAGTTACCGACCAGAATCTTATCTTGTGGCTAGACATGTAAGGCACATCTGCTCGTTCACATATCCTCATCAAATGATGATTGATAGTGTTTGATACAAGTGGTGCTGCCTTGTAAAGGAATACATACTCTCCAAAAGGATTAGCTCGCCTCTGAGTCTTAAGAACTTCAACAGCCTTATCAGATAAAGGTTGCATACGATTGCCTTCCTTTAGACCTGATTTAGTGTGATTTACACATTCAAAATACTCATGCCCGCTGGAATCCTTCCTTCTGACCATTTCCCTGTGGATATACATTGTTCTGTTTTCAAAATCCACATCTTCCCATTTAAGAGCTCTGATTTCACCAATACGTGTACACGAACAAAACATAAGGATGATAGCTCTTGCAAAAACATCATCTTCGAGCTCAGCCTGAGTGATTATCTTTTCACGCTCTTCATTGGAGTAGACTTTTAATTCATTGTTAACTTCCTTGCAGTGAATGTCTCTGGTGTTGACAGAACGAGCTGCATTGGCAGAAACATAATCATGGTCTACAGCAAAGTCAAAAACATGATTTAATATTGTTTTTGCATTGTTAAGAGTCTTTCTGGAGATTGCTCCATTTGCACAGATAGCCTTGTAATGACTCTTGATTGTTGAAACCTTTACATCACCGATATTCATTGATGCAAGGGCAGAACCATCATAGAATCTAATCCAATCACTTTTATATCTTTCATATGTGAGAATAGACCTATGCCCAAGAAGGGTATCCTGCTTGTATTCCTCAATCCATTGTTCAAAGACTTCTGCAATGGTAAGAATCTTAGTGCCGAAATAGTACTCATAGAGTGCTTCTAAAAGTTCAAAGCGAGTCTTTCTGGCAATCTGTGGATTCTTTGTTTTCCAACGTCCATCGGACAGCTGGCATAACTTGTTGTGATGCACATCTTTTAGTGCTTCTTCGTATTTACGTTCTAGTTTGCATTTCATATCGTTAATCAATGCAGGACTGTCGCCATTAATTGTATAGCTGTTAATCACAGTTCGCAATGATTGAATTTCGGCATCATACATAAGATTCTTGTCGCAACCTCCTTTCTTTCGTATTTTTTTGGCACACTAGGCACATCGTTAGGCACCAATAAGGCACGGTAGAAGAACTGCAATCCCTTTGTTTATCAGTATCTAGGCATATAGGCACCAATTTTCTAAGTTGATACAAAAAAATAAAACAAAAAAATGTATAGTGACTGAAAAGGCTGTGCCTATATGCCTATGAGCCTTTATCATTCTTAAATGGCACATCCTTAAGGGTATGCAGAGCACATATTCCTTTGTAGCCTCTTGATGTTTTGTTGCCTATAGTCGCATTTTTTAGATAGGTAATTCCTAATTTGTTAGCACGCTGCTTTATTTCTCTTGAAAATGAATTTTCTGAGCGTGGCTTTATAAGGTTATCTGCACACCACATGGTGTAGGCTTCATATAAATCTTTAGTGGTGGCTATTGCCTCTGGCGAAAATTCAACATAGCCTTCGGATTCAAAGAAATCCATTATACTGTCTTCATCAATCCTCATTTCGTTTTGATTTTGAATAGTTCTGTCGCTGATTGAAAAATGAAATCCATTCTTTACCAGGCGTTTTAGTCCGTCTAGGCACCATAGAGCGATACCTTCTGTTTCCATGGCAAGCTTTTCTGATAAGTTTCTATCATCAGTTCGTCCTACAGGCTTATCTTTAACACGGATTGTTATTTGTCTTCGATAAAATCCATCTGATTTATCATAAAGAGAGCTGAGAGCACCATTGCCAAATACCATGATTCGTACATATAGATAACCCTGATAGCTTTGCTGACTTTTACGTTCCAAATCCATTTTGTCTTCCATTGTTACAATGGCTTTTAATGTTCCAGTATCAGATAGAGCTTCCATCTTCATATCATCGTCAATCATAAGAAGTTTTCCTTCCTGATCTGCAGGGCAGAACCTGTCGTAGGATAGTTTATTAATTCCACAGATGTTCATGTTATCACCAAGAAGATTTCTGCATACAACACCAACTCTGGATTTTCCTTCACCACCACTTCCTATGAGCATCAGCATGGCCTGGGCTTTTGTTGTAGGAATAAATGTATATCCCATGAATTCCTGAAGTGTCTGTATATCTTCTGGATACAAAAGCTCATCTAAGAACTTTAACCATGTATCAGGTGATTTTGCATTTGGGTTATAGCTGATAGGCAACCTGTTAGAACAAAACTCTTTATCAGGTATAAAGCCACCTTCCAAAAAGAATGTGCCATTTTTGAAATGCACTCTATCAGTGTGTTTAGGAAGCTCATCACACATAGCTTCAAGTCGAAGAGCATCAATTATCTGATTTGCCTTTCGTACTAGCGCAGATTTAACATATGGTTTTAGTTCATCCACAATTTCTTTTTCAAGGCGTTCTTTTTTCATGACACCATCAATGTCATAGAAAAGACCACCAACATATTTAAGCGGATGCTTTGTTATAAACCAATTACAAAAGGCTACTTCATCTATTTTCTTGCCATCAAACCAATTGGCATCATCAGCGGCACTCTCCATGCATGCGGCTAAATCTTTTATCGTTTGCCTTACGTCTTGCGGTATGTTCATTAATTCGTCGCTCAATATCAATCACCTTCTTTCTATAGTCTTGTATTAAAAAAGCTCTGTCCGAAACCTCGCCGTAAAGTAAGATATCTAGCAGATACTCTACATGGCTGATTTCATTCAGAGCTTCGCAAAAATAAGGACGCCATTCTTCTGATTCATCCTTAGGCGCATATTCAATTTTCCATTCTTTTAATAGGTGCAAATAATCTGATAGAACCTTAAAACAGTAATCATTTGCTTCCTTGAAAATCTGCTCATCAGATTTCTTAGGCTTTATATTTTGTGGTGGGTGATGATAACTGCTGTCGTAAGATAGATTAAAATCATCACATATCTTGATGGCTGCATCTTTCAAACCTAACCCAAAGTATGCGGAAACAAAATCAATTGCATCACCCTTAGCTCCACAGGCAAAACAAAAATATCTTTTATCTATTTTCATGCTAGGGTGCTTGTCATTATGAAATGGGCAGAGGCACATATTGTTTCTATTGATTTTTATTCCACAAAAGGCAGCTACATCCTTAGCGGATACAGCTGCCTTTGCAACATTAAATACATTCATTATAGTTCTACCTCGCTGATACTATGCTTGTGCTTTTTATCTGGCTTGTTATCGTTAACCTTAGTCTTATGCTGATTTAGTAATGCTATTATGCTTGGCTTAGCCTTATCGTTTATTTCTTTTACTAGTGCTTCTTTCTTTTCAGGAGAGACTAGAGTTGCTTTAATTCTACTTACAATGTTTTGCTTTGCTTTCTTAATAAGGCTATCTAGTAAATCAAATTGAGCTATGGCAAACTGCTTCGATTTTTTTGGAGCTTTACATTTATCTGAGGAAATCCAATTTCTGAGTTTCTTAATCTGAGTCATTTCTTCAATATTAGATTTTTCTACAATTTCATCTACCAAAACAGTGCATGCTTTTTCGTATGCGATATCAGTAATGTTTTTTACCAGTGTCTCCTCATCAGCAATTTTGTTTTCAAGTTCAGATTGCTTTTCTTTAAGTTTGTCATTATCAAAAAGAAGCTTTCCATTTTCAATAATGAGAGCCTGGTTCTTTAGATTAATCTGGCTATTGATAAATTCGGCTTTTTCTAAATGTTTTCTTCCACCATAAATTGGAACTGCTTCTATTTCTAATCCATTCTTTCTACAACATTCCAAAAATATTTTTCTGCATGCTTCATCATAGCTAACCTTTCTATTGTTGAATTTGTCTCTAGGCTTTGTCTTATCGGGCAATTCAAATCCCATCATTTCTAAAGTCTTATCTTGCACTGGCATGTCAAAACCTTTCTCATTTGGAGAATGAAAAACATGCCTTTCATGAATGTGAGGAGTCTTTTCATCAACATGGAGTCCCCAAGTAAGAGTAGTAACATACTGACCATAACGGTTGTTAATTTCTTGAATAGTCTCAGAAACTATCTTTGCAAGAATTTCATAATCAATTGTTTCTTCCATATTTCCAATTTGATAAATTGTTTCCTCAGGACATCTTTGTCTGTTACTGACAATCTGTTCCATTTCTTTAACTCTGTTCTTGTGTCCAGCCTTAACATGTCTTTCATTTTGATCATCTAGCCAATCAGAAAAATGCAATCTGTAGTAATTGAGTTCCACTTCGTGGAAGTTCATCCAGTTCTTTCCTTTGTCTTTATGAGTGGTAAATCCTTGGAAGCAATTCCAATAAATATTGTAAGGAGTCATTTCAGGATTAATGTCTGGATTATTATCAAGGTCAAATTCTCTATCGTTATGTTTTGGATTAAAAACGCCATAAGAACCAGCCCTTCCATTGTGTCTTGTTGCTCGCATAAAATCTTCCTTTCTAAAAAAATAGTAGTGAATCGTTTGAGGCTTTTGCCCGAAGGACGTCTTCCTCAAAATTCAAGTTTCGACGGGCAATACCCAATACTACCTGTCGATGCTCAACAGGTTATTGGGCGGGGTGTCACCCTCAACCCGACAAAGGAGCGCTGCTCCCTTGACCCTCGTTGAAAATGCATGCATTCATTTTCAATTGCAAAGGCTTGCAGCCTCTGCACACTGCTCCAGAGCAAAGAAATAATGATTATCTTTACAGTGGATAATCATCATTTCTTAGTTCTGGATTTATTGAAAAATCAATTTTGCTTTTTCAATAAAAGAAAGGCAGCTATAAAACTTGCTGCCTTTCAAAACCCTCATACCACTCACTTATTAAAGGGGTACAATTGGGGTACATTCGTTGTTCGTGTCATCTCACCAAATGTTTTCCTGACAGGTAACCTCTGGGTTCTTTAGCCTCGTGGACTGTTTTGGACTGTGTCGTTTTCTTATTCTTGGCTCGCTCCGTTTTCACATTATCGCTTAGCTTTTCCGAAATCGTATTCATTTGGAATGCTCATTCAGTTTTTATGATGTGAGTATGACATTTTTTAAATGGGTTTCCCGTATATCCAGAATGTAGGAATTTTTGTGGATATCAAAAATATTCCATGATTCCGGATAGCCACCATTCTTTCTATAGATATTTAAAACTGTTATACTTTTTTTATAATTGATTGGAGGATTAGCTAAATGAAAACTAAGGTGACACTATCAGAAAGACTGCGAGATTTAAGAGCGGAAAGAAAACTAACTCAGGACGATGTTGCTTCAGCAACAGGAATCTCAAGTTCATCAATTTCTACATATGAAAGTGATGATACACTTGGTATTCCTCATTTTAATTTGGTAAAGCTAGCAGACTTCTATGGTGTTTCTTTGGATTATCTTTTTGATAAATCGCCCATCAGAGAAAATGTAAATATAGAAATAGCTGAACTAGGTTTAGACTCCGAAACATTGGCTTTGCTGAAAAGTAATAAGTTGAATAATCGTTTGTTAGCTGAATTAATGAAGCACCCAGAGTTTAAAAATCTGTTAGCCGATATAGAGATATACGTAGATGGGAATGCTGGAATACTATTTCAGGCTTTATCAGCCTCTATTAATACTTATAGAGAAGAAATATTACATGATATGCCAAAGGAAAAGGATGATATTGTAAATAGAGTGCTTGAAGTAAGTAAATTCGAGGAAGATTTATATTTCCAGAACAGAATACAGTCCACATTGAAACCCATTTTAGATGATTTGCGCGAATTACATAAAAAGGATGCTGAGACTTCTACCGATGTGTCTTTCAGTAAAATGTTTAAAGAAAAATTGAAAGACCTTAATTGCTATGATGAGGACTTGGCTAATACTTTTATTCTGACAACTTGTAAGATTCACGATATTCCTAGGTCAGCACTTACTAAGGAGCAGGAGGACGTGCTAAAAAGCATTATGCTGAAATCTAAGAAATATAAAAATGCTGTTCAAAGTAGAAAGAACTCTAAGAAAAAAAATCACAAATAGTTTTAGAATTAGTGATAGTATAGTTTTAGAAAACATTGATAAAGGAGGGGGTATTTTTGCGAATTACGTATTATTATCGCAATTATCCAGAAAGCAAACGAGCTACTGACTATTCAAGAGATTCTGAACGAGCAGGTACCTACTTGGCAATGTTTGGGGGAACTTTAAGTTTAGGAACTTTAGTTATACTTCTTGTAGTCTTTGCAGGAGAAAGTACATTTTCAGACAAACTTTTTGCTATTGGTAGTTTGCTTTTTATAATTTTGTATTGGTTCTGGGTTATATCAATACGTCCAACCATCATTGAGCATAATATAAGAAAGATACTTGAAGAAGAAAGAATTGTAAAAGAAAAAGCACTATTAGCAGAAAGTATTGATTCTTTTTGTGAAGATAAATATGAGGCTTACCTTTCAAAAATAAGTTTGAAAGGTACATTAATAAAATATAATGCATACACCTCACAAACATGGTTCGCCGATTTCAAATCATTTTTAAGAGGTATACCGTATGAAGATGCTGATGCATTCACATTGGTAATCAATTCAATAGATTTAGTTTCTGATAAAGAAGGACTAAATTGGCATATACACAGGCTTATAGAAATCTTTTCATATGATATTGCAGAGGAAAAGAAGCAAAAAAAGGCTATTAAGGAATTAAAATCAATAAAGAAAATGTTCAAATAATTTTTATATAGGGGTGGGCAAAATGTATTGTAGAAAATGCGGAAGAAAAATACTTGATGACAGTTCTTTCTGCTCTTTCTGTGGGGAGAAAATTTTAAGTATAGATGATAATGTGAATGTGCTAAATACAAATACTCGAAGCAATAATAATCTCTCAAATGAACATCAAATGGAAAATGAAAGTTGCAAAACAACAAATATTATAGATGCTAACAGCAGTAGTGATATCAATAGATTTAAATGTAGTGCATGTGGCAAAGATTGTAACCATGTTGAAGTTGTAGATGGTTTTGATTTTTGCGATGAATGTAAAAATAATTATACTTTACTTCTAGAAACACATTCTGTCATAGCGCAACATTATTTTAATAATATTCACAATGATAATATGCCGTCTAGCTTAAAGCAGAAATTATTACATCTTATGACATCATGTAATAATAATCTTAATAATAATTCTGGAAGCGGCACAGTTTACTCTCACAATAATAATCCTGGAATAAACACTATTTATACTCAAAATAATATATCAAAAATACACATAAGGATAGCAATTGCAATGCTAATAGGAGTGGTGGTAATTTTCTGTATTGCAGGTATTTCCTCTAATAATGAAGTAAATGAAAAAGCAGCAGCTGACGAAGCATTTGATGCGGAATTAAATGAATATAGCGCATACAATGGCCAGATATTTGTAAAGCCAGGGTATGAAAGAGTATGCCCTTTAACAGTAAAAACATCTGGAACATATGACTATTATGTATATTTGGATTATATTGGAGCTCCAGATTATTCTACTACTAGTAGAGAAACTGATGGCACTTCAAATCATGAAAGTGATATGTCTTTTTATATCAAAGGTGGAGAAACCCTTGATATAGATATTCCAATAGGAAAATATGATTTTTATTATTGTAGTGGAGAAACATTTTACGGGCCAGAAGATAAATTTGGAAGTTCTAGTAGTTATTATAAGGCAGATACAGTGTTTACTTTCTATACTGATGATGAATACTATCAAGGTGCATCCGTGACTTTGTATACGGTAGCAAATGGAAACATGGACACAGATCCTATTGATGCAGCTGATTTCCCAAATTAATGCGCAAATATTTATATAAGGAGATGAATTATGGTATGTAATAACTGCGGAAGTACAATACCTGATGATAGTGTATTTTGCCAAAAGTGTGGAAACACTATCATAAAAAATGATGTAGGTAAAACAAATGCAATTGGAAGAAAAAATGTAATCATCACTTGTATATGTCTAGTGATAATTGCGTTGCTAGTGGGCCTTAACGTTTTTCAATTTATTGTTAACAAAGATAAACTAACTGAGTTTGAAACGCTAAAAGAAACAAATACTTCTTTAGAAGATGAGAATGATGAATTAAATTCTACGATTGCAAATCTGCAAGCAGAACTTGAAAAATGTGAAGCTGACGCTAGTAGTTATGATGATTTAATAAATACAATAAAATATTCAACACTTGGGTATGCTTCTAATAATTTTCATACTGATGAAAGCATTCTATTGGTAAACAAAAATGATAAAAACTATACATTTAACCTAACTGCATATTGGTCAGATGGAGGAAATGTTTCTATAGATTATGATTCATTCGGACCAGCAGCGTACGTCGATTTTGCTCAAAATTCTTGGAATGAATCTACAAAAATGATTGTTGAACCTATGCATTCTGGAATGACAGTGGTTACCTTTTCTAATGATGTTAATCGGCAAACTTTTGATGTAATAATTATTGTTGAATGATATTAATGAGGTTTCAAAATGAAAAAAACGATTGACATTATATATATTATTTATTTTTCTATTATGTCAGTGTATTACAGTGCAAGGATAATATTGTCGATTATTATTTTCAATAATAATGAAATTGATAGCTATACAGCATTTGTTTCTGTATTCACTTGCATTGTAATGCTAATATTAAATATTCTTCCAATAGTTATGATTTTGATTAATAGAAAATGGTCGTTTATAGTTTTGTTCATCGTGCTTGCGCAATTCATTCTTGGTGATGTGTATGCAATGATAAACCATAGCAGTATAATAACAGGTATTATTAATTTTATTATTTGCAGTATGGGATGCATTCTATACTATCATTATTATCGGGGATTAAGTAGCAAAGACAACAATTTGGCTATTAATCACAGCAATACTATTGTTCGTTACTGTCGAAAATGTGGAGCAGTGCTACCTAATGATAGTTATTTTTGTACACGATGTGGAGAAACCACAGATTTTAATGGAACTAATTAGGGGGAGGGGAATATATGTTGTATTTAATTTGTTTTTTGATTTTTCTAGGATGTCACATTTTGCGTGAGATTATGTTGTATACGTTTGGCATAGCACCAAGTGCAATCTTAGTTACATTCGGAGCATTTGCATTATGTGGCGCATATGCAAAATATTATCACTTAAATAAGCCTGAGAAAAAAATAATAAAGAATACAAAAGACTTTTATGATAATTATCGAATTGCTGGAGTTTCTCACGAGCAATTTGCAATCCTGGTTAAACAATATTCTGAAGTTCTTTCTATAAAAAATGATGATATTTTAAATAATGATAACCTTATTGATTTTGAAGATATTATACAAATTATAATGCAGTATAATCTAACAAATGAACTATTTGAAAAGCTAAAGGAGAATCATCAGAATTATTGTTCCGATGGCGATAGAGTTATCAAGTTAGTAACAGTTACCAGAAAAGTGTTGCAATTGCCTGATACTCCAAAAGGAGAAGCTAATAGTACAGCGTCCCAATCATTTACAGAAGCAATGCATAATGAACAGACTGTTTCTGATATTATTCATAATAAAGAAGCTGCTCCTGTTAAGGGGGAAATGCTTAAGGAAAATAATGAAGAAAAGCTTTTTTGCAGAAAGTGTGGGGCAAAACTTAGATTTGACAGTGTTTTCTGCGATAAATGTGGCACTAAAGTGATAAATCTTAATTAACGAAAAGATTCATAGTTTTTCTTTAAATCCATATATTAAATTGTTGTGCCATCTAATTATTGTTGATTGTCAAGTAGAATTGACCCACT
>SVER01000009.1 GCA_015057315.1 Pseudobutyrivibrio ruminis
CCAAGATGCATCTCAATCTTACCTTGAGGTTCTTTTTTATTCAATTGGTGTTATTTATGAATTACAGGAATGCTCCCTTTTTCATGAATTCTTAATTAAAAAAATGTTTTATAAAAAACTACATCACTATTTAAGCTTGTCATTAGCTTTCTTCCATTTGTAGACAGTTCAAATTGAAAAGACATGCCCTCCATTGAAGTAGACAGCTCTACGAGATATTTGTATTTACCTTTATTTAGAAGGGTCACACTGGAAAAATCATAATCCGCTATTTTTTCACTTTCATCAAAGAATGAATCCTTTTGTTCCACTGATACGCGATAAACGCCCTCATCATTCTCATAGAAATTAATGATGCATTTTCCATCTACTGATCTCCATGTACCCTTCATATCTTCCTGAAAGGTCTCTTCAGTAATGGAATCCTTTTTTAGTTTTTCTGGCGTTGTGCCACATGCCATAAATGTGAAACACAGGCATAGGCAACAAATAATTATTCCCAACTTTTTCATCATTCGTTTCTCCGCTCTCTTTTTATCGTTTTAGCATATCAATAAAATCATTAACATTATCTAATTTCTCTACAGAATGAATATAGTATTTCTTTATTAATCTGTCTTTACTCATGAGCATGATTGTAGCTTCATACACTGGTATAGCCTCAGGACTGGCTTTCTGCTCAAGCTCGTTAATTATACCGCCCAAGGCATCCTTTACATTACTCTTAAACTGCTCATCAATCTCTTCCTTGGCAAGAGTTGTATAATCCTCACCTACATTTCCATGCACATGAAACAGACCATTTTCTGTAAAATCTACTATTGAAAAGCAAGAAATAAACATCTCACCTTTACGCTGTGCTGTCCTCAAAAAAACCCTATCAAGATTTTCTAATACCACCGCTGCACTTTCTTCACAGTTTGGCTTGCTTAGCATCTGACCAATATCAAAACCAAATCTTTTGTTGCTATCAAATCTTTTTCTAATTAATTTTCCCCAGAATGGCTTTTGTAGATTTTCTTCCTCAAGCGGATAGTCATATAAAAATGACTGTATATATTCATCTGGTATTTGCTCTAATTTTTCAGCATATGCATTTCTTACTGCACTTACTTCCATATTATAATCCTCCTATGAAGCCGCATCCATTTCCTTTACTATTTCTTCAAATATTTCCTTCGTTTCTTCGCTGTAGCCATTATATCCATCCATACCAAAGTCAGCTCCAGTCATATGTGCAGACATACTTTCAGCAAAAAATTCTTTTTCTTGTGAGCCTGAATAAATTACATTACCATTACTATCATACTTAATTACAGCTTTATCATTTGAGTCAAGATCACTTTCTAACCAATAAGTACGTTCATAGGTTGTTCCATCTGACCTTGTTTCTTCAGATACTGCGTCATGACCCCAATTTACCCTCAATGTATTTCCTGTGTAGCCACCATATACATCGGACATTTCATTTATTACATCTTCTTTTACGTCTTCAACAACCTCTGAATAATATCCTTGATAAGTAACGTTACCATTAAATGAAGGTGTGGCATTAGGATCATAGTTTGTGGTATTCATTATTTCATTTGTTATAGTTTCCACTATCTTTTTCTGCTCTTCCTTGGTATAGCCTTCATCCGCTATTGTTTCATAGACAGTGTCTTCAATCTTTTGTCTTACTTCTTTCTGTAATGTATCATCTAGAGTTGTGCCATTTGCATTGGAGTAAGAGTTTGATTTCCATTTAAAATGATCATCAATGCCATGACTCATTTCATGGAAATATGTTCTATAATCATTTTCACTGGCATCAGAAGCATCCCCCATATCATCAACATTGATGTATATGCCGTGACACCATTCATAAGAACTTGAGGAATGAATATCCTCTATTTTAACGTACTGAACATTTTCCAAAAATACCGACTTGTATGGTTCATCAGCAGTGTACGCAAGCAATTTGATATTATTTACATGGTCATCATATCCTTCATTTATCATTGGCAAAAGGTTATGAGTCATAGTCCTAGCTTCGTCCAGATGATAAATATCATAGTATGCAACCGCTGCTGCAGTTCTTTCATTGCTAAGCTTTTTCATTGATATTTTTCCATTATCAAACTTATCAAAATCCTCTTTTGCCTCTGCTGCATCAGTAACATTATTTATAAAATTATCCTTAAACCTAGGTGGTGCTGTATATACTCTTGCCTTTAAATCTATTGCCTCATCATCTGACAATTTTTTAGTAGCTTTTGCAAGTGCTTCTGCATCGTCTGGATGCAAAGCTTCATAATATTCCACTATCAGCTCTTTTTGTTCGTCTGTAAGATCGTCGATATCTATAGTATTGCTTGTAACCTTATAATATAAATCCGCTGCATCTTCTACAGCACCAAAGCGTTTTGCCATTTTTCCCTTCATACTATCTGTTGCAAGGGTATTATTAACATCTGTGCTAAGCCCCTTTGAATTTGGTCTGTTAGGATCCTTTACACAATATGACCTGCTGGTTGCGCTTCCAGAGAACAATCCACTGGTAGCTCCTTCTATCTCATCAAATTTGTCAGATTTTCGCTTCCAGTATAAATATGTTAAATAATCAAACCCTGCTAAAGTTGAAAAGCTCGATCCAATTTGGCTATAACTGCTAGACAGCATAATATCTGTTGTAGATGCTGCCAAACCATAATAATAATTTGCTGTATTTTCGTTGTTTGTTTTTGATTCCCAAGCTGCCTTCATTTTAGGCACGATAATGGAACCATCTAATACCTCTGAACCAACAGAACTTTTTAATGTTTCAAAATCAGCTTTATCTGATTCATTAGCATTTTTTAATCTGGTTATAATCGTTAAATATGGCCTAAAAGATGATTTAAGCGCATCGAATGCATCACTTTTAATTGTTGTGTCATTTATAAAGGAATCTACCGCAGTGTACGCCACGCTTAGGGCGCTATTATCCGTGTCTATCTCAGTTATTGCCGCACTACACTGAGATTTAATTGTCGATGGATCCAAATAGTCTTTTTCTAACATCATTCTCTCCTTTTAATAACTATCTCTCGCCTAATTCCCAAAATCCTGAAAGCATCTCATCATATTGTTTAAAATCCTCTCCCAAAGATTCAATGTTTGATGCTTCAGCATCCAGAGTTTCACCCAAACTCTGCAATAATAATTGTCCTTCTAAGTATGCCTGTTTTCCATTTCCATTGGCGGAAATAGTACTCTTACTGTCTTTTGAAGACAGGTCCTTCATCTCGAGGTAACTTGCCGCACTATCCACGGATGAAGATTGTGTACTTACATTTGATTGGCTAACATTTATTGTTGGATTCTTTCCACTCATTACGCTCCCTACCTACTTCCTTTCATCTTCTTCTGATTCAAGCTTTTTTGTAATACTATCTCTTTTAGCAGTAATCTCGTTCAAAGATTTTTTGAACTCATGATCAGCCTCATCAGCATATTTTGCACTGGCTTCCTTCATCTGCTGCAACACATCATTTTTCTCCTCCAAAATACTTGCAAGCTTTGGATCACCGTGCGCAGCTTCTAACATCTCATCGCTCTTTTGCACCTGCTGTCTTCTTATAGCATCATGCTCTTCCAGCTCTTTAAAGAATTTTTTATATGAAGCTCTTAAAGTTTCCTCCTTTTCCTCCAATTCCCTAAGTTCTTTTTTTAGAGCTAATTTCTCATCTGACATTAATTATTCCTCCACTTTATTGTTTAACTAATCAACCATCCCTTATTTTCTGTAAGATATGCCTCGACTGGATTATACTAACTCTAGTCCATATTTTTCACGTGCTATTTTTTGGCAACGCTCAAACCAATGATCAAAAGAATCATAATCTTGTCTATAGACTTCTTTATTATCTTCAATTAGCTTGTTTACGCGAGCCATTATTTCATCAATGTCAACATTAAACTCTGCTGTTCCTTCTTTTTCTTTTTTTACCTGATAGAAAATAATATTTATAAGTAAATCTAAACTTCCAACCTTAGCACTTGATACCCTTGTTAATGCCTCAATACCATCAACAAATCCTCTATCATAGCCTCCATCAGGATTATTCTTATAACAGTTATGTATTGCATCTACCACCGCATAAAAATTATGCCCTGCACCTGGACGCACTTCCATCTTGCATGGTCCTATTCCTGATAAGAGCGGCAAATATGCGACATTACAACCATCTTCTCCAGATAAATATTTATCGTTTATTATTCGGACTATTCTCTCAGCATGTTCAACTAATTTCTCACGTTCTGTTTTCATCTTTTCTCCTATTCTAATTTGGAAATAGTGTAATCAACCCCATCAACTCTTCCGACTAATTCATTTGAGTTTTTCGATACATTTTGATTGGTAAAAGTTGCTTGGACTCATTTTTGGATATTTAGCTTTAATTCATTAATACATTTTTCCCTTGCAGAAGCATTATTTAATATAAAACTATTTATATAATCTCGCTTTTCAATAAATTCTGCTAAATCATCAATATCATTTATTTGACCGACATTATACAATATTCCTTCAATAGCAATACTTCTTAGTTTTTCATCTTCATCGTTGATATACACTTTTTCAAGAATGTGCAACAAACTATCATTTTTATTATGTGCAATTATATATATATAATCTTCCTTTTCCTGATCGGCTTTATAAATATTATCTTCAATTATTTTTAAATATGATACATCCCCTGTAACTTTTAACAGAACAATGGCTATATACAAGCTATCCTCACTGGGTATGGGCTTTACTTGCAATGTCTCCTTGAGAATATCTACACCATTATAAGAATGTAATAGTGGCATGAATTTGGCCCACTTATAATTTCCATTTTTTCCTTTAAAAGAATTTACTATTCGACTCTCAATATATCCGACTTCATTTGGTAATAAATCTTCAAATGCTCTAATATCAATTTCATCATCTCCATTTTTTAAATTAACATCTAATTGTTCTATCAAATATAAAAACGCCTTACTATTTTCCATTTATAACCATCTCATTTATGCTTGTAACTTTGCCTTGTTTAATCCTTCTTATAAACTTTATCCCATGTGTATTTTCTACTATAAAGAAATCCATCATTCTGTAACCAATCGAGTATTTTTCCTTGGATATTTTCAGCCTTCATAAGACTAAATATATCATCTGGAGTTCTGTGTCCATCTTGCTTTTCTTTATACATTTCAGAAAGACGTTTTCTGTATCCTTTTGTCTCACTAATATACATAGATGGAAATTTAGGTTGGCGTACTTCTATTCCATATTTATATATTCCACTTATACCGATAGATTTTGATTCAATCACTTCCTCTATGAAAGTTCTATAGAATTTTTCTGTTAACACATTTCTAGG
The DNA here is from genome assembly GCA_015057315.1 of Pseudobutyrivibrio ruminis. Taxonomy (GTDB): domain Bacteria; phylum Bacillota; class Clostridia; order Lachnospirales; family Lachnospiraceae; genus Pseudobutyrivibrio; species Pseudobutyrivibrio ruminis_D. Next base: position 5,385 of record SVER01000009.1, read on the forward strand.
ATCATCTTCTTTCCTATCATTACTTATTTGCATTACAGGTATTTTTAATAACTTTCCATTCAACAAAATACAGGCTATATATGCTGTATCTCTGTAATCAGTTGTTGAGCCTCTATCATGCCCCGTCCACGCAAAAGCTATTCCATTTCTTGGAATAGTCCACTTTTTAATTACAAACTTTTTAAAAAGAAATAATCTAACTTCTATATACTCTTCATTTTTATACATTTGCAAATCGCAGAATAAATCCTGCGCTGGCGCTGTGCATAATAATTTCATGTTATCCAAAAATAAGACCTCCTAACGCATTGCAACCTAAATCTACCAAGTGTTTAAATCCATTTTCTTCTAATGCCTTAATTAATGCTCCGGTTCTGTCATTTTATTCCCTTTAGTAGATTACAAGCTTATCTTTCTTCTGTCTTCTCCTACATATTCCAGGTCTTTATCATCTTTATCTATAATTGCGTGATACCACATTACTCCTGGTCTATCAATAGGCTCTCCTTTTAGCCCTAGTTTAGTGGCTATTTCTGAATCATATGTAAAAATAAAGTATTGCCCCTGCTTAGTTGTATTTATATTTATGTCACTTCCCTTGTACGTAAATAGTTTATTAAATTCATATATATCACCTATTTCACTAAGCTGAACACGTTTTTCATACATGGTCTCATCTTCATCACTTATTTGTGTAAAGGTTTTATCTACCTTATTCTTATCCCACGTATAAATATCTATATTATCGTCATTATCTTTCCAATAATAGTATTCTATCCCTTTATATGTAGTTAGACGTCCTGATAATAGTTCTTTCATCAGTTTCTTCCTTTCATAATCTTATCCTTTATGATAACGCTATTCTGCTCCCTTAGGATTCCAATCTCCAACCACAACATCTTCACCATATAAATCAACAAAGCCGTTTATATTTCCGTTTTATATAATTAATAAATGCACCCCTTTTATTAGCTGCCTCTATACATGAATAACATCGATTATCCTAACTCTAGTCCATATTTTTCACGTGCTATTTTTTGGCAACGCTCAAACCAATGATCAAAAGAATCATAATCTTGTCTATAGACTTCTTTATTATCTTCAATTAGCTTGTTTACGCGAGCCATTATTTCATCAATATCAACATTAAACTCTGCTGTTCCTTCTTTTTCTTTTTTTACCTGATAGAAAATAATATTTAAAAGTAATTCTAAACTTCCAACCTTAGCGCTTGATACTCTCGTTAATGCCTCGATACCATCAGCAAATCCTCTATCATAACCTCCATCAGGATTATTCTTATAGCAGTTATGTATTGCATCTACCACAGTACGAAAATTATGCCCTGCACCTGGACGTATTTCCACCTTGCATGGTCCTATTCCTGATAACATAGGTAAATAGGCAACATTACAACCTTTTTCTCCTGACAAATATTTTTTATTAATTCTTCGAACCATTCGTTCTGCGTATTCTACTAATTCTTCACGTTCTGTTTTCATCTTTTCTACTATTCTAATTTGGAAATAGTGTACTCAACCCGAGTTGTTTACAGATGGCATACTAATATTTGAACCATTAAATGGTACCTCTGTTGTTGATCATATAGGCTCCACCTAAATTATTCATTGGAAAACCAGATAAAACCTTTTCACCAAATTGATGAAAATCATTTTTTAATCCTTCTTATAAACTTTATCCCATGTGTATTTTCTACTATAAAGAAATCCATCATTCTGTAACCAATCGAGTATTTTTCCTTGGATATTTTCAGCCTTCATAAGACTAAATATATCATCTGGAGTTCTGTGTCCATCTTGCTTTTCTTTATACATTTCAGAAAGACGTTTTCTGTATCCTTTTGTCTCACTAATATACATAGATGGAAATTTAGGTTGGCGTACTTCTATACCATAATCAGATATCCCATCTATGCCAATAGATTTAGTTTCGATCACCTCTTCTATAATGGTTCGATAGAATTGTTTTGTTAAAAAATTCCTTGGATCATCAAAATGTATATCAGTACTTATTTGCATTACTGGAATTTTTAATAACTTTCCATTTAACAAAATAAAACCTATATATGAAGCGATACCATAATCACCCGCCCCGCTAGGATCATGACCACACCATGCAAATCCAATTCCATTTCTTGGAATGGTCCACTTTTTAATTACAAACTTTTTAAAAAGCAATAATCTAACTTCTATATTCTCTTCATCCTTATACACTTGCAAATCGCAGAATAAATCCTGTGCTGGTGCTGTGCATAACAATTTCATATTATCCAAAAATTAGACCTCCTAACGCATTGCAATCTGGATCTACCACATGCTTTGAATAACATCGATTACCCTAACTCAAGTCCATATTCTTCTTTGGCAATCTTTTTATAACGTTCCAGCCAAGAGTCAAACATTGCATAATCTTTTCTGTAAACCTCGCGATTTTCGCATATCAATGCATTAATTTTAGCTATCATATCGTCAATATCAATTTTGAAAGCTGCTGTACCGTCCTTTTCTTTATCTAATTGATAGAAAAGTATTCTCAGTAATTGCTCTAAGCTACCAACTTTTGCTGATGATACGCTAATTAAAGCATATAGGCCATCAGCATATCCTTTGTCGTATCCGCCCTGAGGGTTCTTTTTAAAACAATTATGAATAGCATCCACCACTTCAAAAAAATCATGTCCAGCGCCAGGTTTTTTTTCCATTTTATAAGTTGCTATACCTGATAATATTGCAAAATAGGCAATCTTGTTTCCTTTTTTATAATTATTATTTATATTTTCAACCGAACTCTCCACATAATTTGAGAACTCAAACACTTCTAGCGCTTTTACATCTATGCCTAACACTTCGGCCAATTGTCTATCTAAATCGTCCATATATGAACCCCAGTTGACTGTATTGCATCTTCACCATCTACAACAATTTGTTACTTTTCCTACATATAATAGAGGCAACTAAATTTACTAGCTACCTCTATACATATTAGCATCAATTACCCTAACTCAAGTCCATATTTTTCACGTGCTATTTTTTGGCAACGTTCATACCAATGATCGAAGGAAGCATAATCTTGTCTATAGACTTCTTTATTATCTTCAATTAGCTTGTTTACGCGAGCCATGATTTCATCAATGTCAACATTAAACTCTGCTGTTCCTTCTTTTTCTTTTTTTACCTGATAGAAAATAATATTTAAAAGTAAATCTAAACTTCCAACTTTAGCACTTGAGACCCTTGTTAATACCTCAATACCATCAGCAAATCCTCTATCATAACCTCCATCAGGATTATTCTTATAACAGTTATGTATTGCATCTACCACCGCATAAAAATTATGCCCTGCACCTGGACGCATTTCCACCTTGCATGGCCCTATTCCTGATAACATTGGTAAGTATGCAACATTACATCCTTTTTCTCCTGACATATACTTTTTATTAATCCTACGAGTCATTCGCTCAGTATATTCTACTAAATCTTCATATGTTTTAATCATAATATTTTCTCCTATTCTAATTTGGAAATAGTGTAATCAATCCCATCGACTCTTCCGACTAATTCATATGAGTTTTTTGGGCACAGTTTGATTTATTAAATCAGAATAAGTTTTTTGTGTTTATACTTTACTAAAATCCTCCTGCGAACCATCCAAAACTCCATCATCAAATACCAGCTCACTTTTCGACCATTCAGAAAAATTTGGTCTCCTAAGGCATTGCAACCTGAATCTACCACATACTTTAATCCAGCTACAGCAGAATCCTTTTTAACATCATCACCTTGGACTCCTTTGGGCGGAAAAGTCTTTATAAACCCACAAAACTCGTTTCAGCCGCCCAAGAAAATAACTGATTTGGTCAAATTTCTGGGCGGCTACAGTTTATAAGACTGATACATTCATCTACCAGCGCCCAAAACAACCTGATTTTCGTATCCAATTTGGGCGGGATATATCTATATTAACTAATTAATCGTTTCTTCACGCCCAAGTTTTTTATCTAAATAATAAAGGCAACCATTTTATTACCTGCCTCCGTACATGAATAACATCAATTACCCTAACTCAAGTCCATATTCTTCTTTGGCAATCTTTTTATAACGTTCCAGCCAAGAGTCAAACATTGCATAATCTTTTCTGTAAACCTCGCGATTTTCGCATATCAATGCATTAATTTTAGCTATCATATCGTCAATATCAATTTTGAAAGCTGCTGTACCGTCCTTTTCTTTATCTAATTGATAGAAAAGTATTCTCAGTAATTGCTCTAAGCTACCAACTTTTGCTGATGATACGCTAATTAAAGCATATAGGCCATCAGCATATCCTTTGTCGTATCCACCCTGAGGGTTCTTTTTATAACAATTATGAATAGCATCAACCACATAAAAGAAATTATGACCAGCCTCTGGATGTATCTCCACCATGCACGCTCCAATTCCTGCAAGTAGAGGCAAATATGCTATTTTTATTCCTTTTATATAATCATTATTAACTAAATCAACCATGCGCTCAGTTCTTTTGTTAGGTTCCATATAATCTACAAAATCCTGACTAACGCCATATTTCTTCAATAAATCGTTATCCATAAAAACCTATCATTTCTACAACAATTCAAGAGCTTTTTCTCTTGGTATTATCCCTAAATATCTTGGGCCGTCAGTAATCACTAATCTTTCAGCATTTGTTTCACGAAGTAATGTTTTGATCCCCTCTACGCCACTTTCAATTTTTTCGTATTTGTATTTTCCATTTTTCTCATATTTATCAGTAATAAATACATAAACAGATTCATTTCGAATCAGTGTATAATTTGTTGCTGGATCAATTGCGGTAAATAGATTCTTTTCTTTAATAACTTTGTTCCATACAACCTCTTGTAAAATAGGCTCAACTGTCTTGAAATACTCAACATCCTGCATTTTGTTATCGTGCATAGCAGTAGGAATAAATTTTGTTGTAACATAGTCCAGCAATAATAAACACTCTATTAATGACAATTTATTATAAGTGTTTTTATAATCACCAACTGTTTCACCAGCATCAAAAACTAATTTCAAAATCTCTTTTTCTCTATCCTTACTAATTTCAAAAGAATCTTTGAAACCTATTATCTTCATAGGATTAAAACTCATATCTATTCCCTTTCCTGCCTGTATTTCTTTAAATTTTTCTTCAGATATTATCATTGATACGGATTCGTGTTCTAATGAATTAGCCTGCATAAACCATGGTATAGCTACACCAAATACATCTTCTGTCATCGAATTATATTCCATATGGTATATACCTAATGAAATAGCTATATCCATTATGGATTTTAGGTTACTTCCTTTTAAACTATTTGTAATTCTTGCAATTGGATAAATATCATCTTCTATAATCATATGATTAGCAATAACAAAATTTTGAGCCTTTTTGTATTCGTCAAATATGAAAATGATTTTCTTATCATCTAATTGTCCCACAAAGGGAATAGACATTCCCAACGCCAAGTCTGCTCTAGTTTTTGAAAGAATAATAAATAATTCTTCTTTTCTATAAATATCTTTCGCCTTAATTAATGCTTCCTGTTCTGTCATTTTATCCCCTTTAATAGATTACAAGCTTATCTTTCGTCTGTCCTCTCCTACATATTCCAGGTCTTTATCATCTTTATCTATAATTGCGTGATACCACATAACTCCTGGTCTATCAATAGGCTCTCCATTTAGCCCTAGTTTAGTGGCTATTTCTGAATCATATGTAAAAATAAAGTATTTCCCCTGCTTAGTTGTATTTATATTTATGTCACTTCCCTTATACTTAAATCGTTTATTAAATTCATATATTTCTCCGATTTCACTTCGCTGAACATACTTTTTATATTTCGTACCTTTATCACTACTAATCTGAATAAAACTATCATCTACTATATCTTTATTCCAAGTATATATGTAAATACCTTTTTCTTTATCACTATTTACATAAAATTCATCATCTTTATATATTGTCATTTTTCCACTAAGTAATGTATGCATTTGTCTATTCCTTTTAATGTTTATGATATGTCCATTCTAATTCGTCAGCGTCCCAATCTCCAACCACAACATCTTCACCATCTACAACAAAATGTATTTTTCCTTGTTGAGGTTGTAATCCTTTAGGATATGTACCTTCATTCACATAAAATTCAGGTACATCAAAACCATTATTGGACATGGTGAATCCGTTTCCTGTATATGGTTGGTCGAAATGATACTCTCCACCATATAAGTCACCATACGGTATATCTATAAAATCATGTTTTGATATAGTAAATTCAATATAACCATAGGCTTCTTCATGTTCTGGGAATGGTTCGATTTTCACTCCATTTGAGTCTTCGTAGCTATAATCTAGTCGTAAACCGTCTCTCATCTCACCATAGGTATTAAATGCATTTACATCATCTGCTTTTGCAACAAATCCTTTTATAGACCAATTTTGATTAATATATGAATCTAAATCCTTCCATGGTACAGTCTTACGTATAACTACTTTATCATCAATTGCAGGTACAGATTCACGAATAATCTGCATTTGCCTAAATTCTTCAGGCGACAAATCTCCAACTGGTGTAAGTTTCATTCTTTCAAATTCAGCTTTTGTTGGTCTATCCTTAGCCAATATAAAATCGTTTATTTCTTTGATATCTATACCATCTTTTCTTAAATTCTCCCATTTCTGATATCGTGCTCTATCAGCTACAGTAAAGTTTTCGTCAATCTTATCAAAGTAATCACAATCACCCAAAATATGTCGACCATCTGAAACTGGTGCCAATGTGCTATTATCAGCATCCACCTTAACGCTCTCGCTCCTCAGCTTAAGCAACTCACTACCATCAATACGTGACATAGCTGTTGCAGTTGCAATCTGACCATCGGCGAACTTCCATGCTTCTATATCAACATCCTTTAAACCAGGGAAGTTATTGTGTGTACCGTTAGCACATTCAGAACTCCAAGCATTATATCTGGCTGCATCTTCGGCAGACATAAAGTCAGTGAAATTAATTTCGTTGTCAGGCAATAATGATTCATGGGCAATAGCATTAAGACTTGGGCCATCTGGCTTAGCTTTCATATTGCCAGCAAAGTTTCCGATAGATTCGTATGTGCCAGGGTCTACCAATGCACCAATAAATATCTCTGATAATGCTTTCTGTGTCTGATTCAAGCCTATATGCTGGTCCATGAAATCTACTGCAAACCCTGTTGCCTGATCGCCAGCAAAATTAAATACCATTTCCTTTGCCACACCAACTGAAACTGCCTTGGTAACCTCTATGCCTTTCATTCCCGCATTTAGTGCTTCCGAGTAAGCATTGCTACCAGGCATTAATACAGATACTGCAAACAGATTTGCTTGTCCCCAGATATCATATATCTGCTGATTACCCATAAATATAGTATCTCTTAATGGGTTAAAAGCATAAGAAGAGAGGTCTCCTTTCATGCCGTAATATACATCATCCACACCTTCCAATGCATTAGATATTCCATATCCATAAACACATGTACCTGTAACGCACAATGCACCTGCGACAAGCGGAGTAGCTGCACCAGCCGATGCTATAATAGCTAATCCACCTATGACTGCTATACCAACTCCCTTAATTATTTCAGCTCGGCCTTGATCTATTCGAGCTTGAACAGCTGCATCATAGTCAGCCTGCATTTGGTCAGCAACCTTCTGTAGGTTTTCTCCAGCTGCAACTATATCAGCCTCATGATTCTTTAGGAATTCCTGGCTTACTTGCATGGATTCGTACAGCTGATATGCGTACATATTGTTAGCACAATCGCCACTCTTATATTCACCTGGCTTTATACTCTCATGATAATAGGTAATAAATGTCTCAAGATTTGCTATAAATTCCTTCAGCGAATCTAAATCTGTAGAGTGTAGATTTTCATAATTAACTATAGATTCATCAAGTGTATCTATTTTCTGAATCATCCAATTCAAATCAAAATCCACTGTCTCTTTACTTGGTACAGACAAGCTAATAATATCTGAAACACTATTTAATGATGTCTGCATTTCTGTGCTAATTGCTTCATTATCGCTCAAGTATTGTTGTACCTGCTCCTGTACCTGAGCCATTGTCTCAGCATTAAACTTAGTTGCATAATCACTATCAATATTAAAATAGTTTGACTCATACAGCAGTAATTTTGACTGATATTCTACAAGCATGCAAGAAACTGCGCCTATTAATGGCAGATGTATTTCTGATGCATAGGTCTTTATATTGTCTGCCGCTGTACCTGTAAAAGCTTCCGAATTAATTATGTTATTTAAATCTGTTGAAACCTTTTCAAGAATATCCTGAATCTCTGATATTCTTGAAACCGCTGTATTGTAAGCTGATAATGTTTCCAAAAAGCTTACTTTGTAATTCTTCCCTTCCATTTTTCATTATCCCTCAAAATTATTTTGTAAATCTTCATCCATCTCTTCTAATTCTGATACTACAGTTTTCATGCTAGAAACATTTGCTGTGACCATCTGCTTATATAAATTAACTGTATTTAACATTGTATCTAACATATCACCATAGTTCTCTAGCATGATATTATTCGAATCTGTAAATTCAAGCTTTTCCGCTGCATGATTAATACTTTTTACATCTGTGTTGTAAGTGTCTAGTAAGGTTTCAAACCCACTATTAACTTTTAAAGTTTCTCCCATAACACACCTCTACTAATTAACCTTTTTCTCAATCTCGTTCAGAAGCGACTGTATTCTTGAGTTGAGCCATCCTATTGCACCATAATGATCGTTGTTTTCAGCTTTAAGAGCAGTGATTTTATCACAGATAGCATCTAATACAGCATCAATATTATCAATATATGTATCATACGCTGGTGGCACATAATCCTGACTACATTCCACTACTGTATTCTTATTAGTGCCGTACCATGTACCATCTGCTGCAAATGCAGTTACAAAATTGTCATTCCAATTAGTCTTTAATTGGTCTGCTTCATCTTTGGCATCCGCAATATCCTTTTTTACAACTTCAAGTCTGGATATCTTTGCATTGTTAGCATCAATAGCGCTGTTATGCCCATTGATTTCTGCATATAAATCATCTATCAGTCCCATAATTCTCCCCTTATTTGCTTAATAATGATACCGAACCTTTTTCAAAGTTCTTTTCCTCTGTCCACTTATCAAGATTGTTAATCATTCGGGCATCATCCTCGTCACGGTAGCCTTCAAAAATGATTTCAGAAATATCTTCATTATTGAAATATAATAGTTTGTCACTAACCAATCCCTGAGGATAGATGCAACCACCATATTCAAACAAGTACTGTTTTCCGTTTCTTTGAATAACCATTCCTCTTGAAATAATCATAAGCTTCTGGATTCCACCGTTGAGAATCACCACACTACCAATTGGTAATCTTCCTGTTATCTTTTCTTCCATGATTTTTATCCTTCTTTATTTCTTTTGCTCGATATTATTTTTCTTTAGATACTCCGTATATGCGTTACTATCATCCCTATCAATTCCGTATCTGTTACTTGGGAAAAATACGGCTCTTAATATGGATAATACAGCTATAACAACTAACAATATAATAGTAGCTTTTTTACTCATCATTTCTCTCCTTTATTCTTCTTCCCACAATGGTGTCTTCAACTTAACAACCATGTTGTCCTTCATGTAATATCCGTCACCAAGCTCTACCTTCTTCTTGAATGCACGAGCTACAGTTAGAGGTATTTCAACTGGCTTCATCAATACTAAATCATCGAAGAACATGAAGTGCTTCTGTTCCTTAATCTTCTTTAAGATTTCAGGTGCGTTAAATGGAATCTGCTCATTTTCGATTCCACCAATGATGATGCCGACATGCATATTCTTGTATTTACCAATGATGTTTCTATAAGCGTTCATAACTGTTGTATTAGAAGAAATGCTTGTAACAATATCAGGCTGCTGAATAATGATAAGGATTAGCTTGCCATCATTTACCGCATTAACATTGCCATTTGCCAATGCTTCGTATCTTGATGCAAGAGCCTGCTCAGTACTTGTAATCACTTCAATAGCAGCATCTTCTGTCATCGAATAGCTTGCCACATTAGGCATATCCTTTAATGATGCAAGGCCTCTGTCGATACCATCGATGATGTGTACCTCTGTCATGTCTGGATACATCTTGTTTAACATGCCAACAATATACTTGATGATATTGTGACGGCCACGGCCTTCTCTACCAGAAATAGCCATTGCACCCATTGTTCCGATATCTAACATGAATGGCTCTACAGTTGCATAGTTAAGACCTACTACAACCTCGAACTTCTTACGTGTAAATCTGTTCAGGTTAGCTTCTACCATGCTAGATGTAAGGACTGCAGGGATTTCTGGAATCTCTCTAGCCTTAAGACCAGCATATGTTTCGTTTGTAGATGATATAAATGTCTTGATAGCTTCTACTCGCTCAATTTCCTTTTCGCCTTCAAATGCAAGATATGTCTGGCAATCTAAATGCTTCTTGTCGATTTCCACAATGGCACGACCACTAATATCTTCTATACGCTCTCTACAATGCTCGAATAATGCACTATATTCATTTGAATCGTTGCAGAATAATGCAATTCTACAAGAGAAATTACTAAGATACTTGTAACCCATACCTGCTGTCTGTGCATTTGCGAGCACAACATTAACACCTACTGTGATACCTTCTCTACAAAGTGTTAGTAGGTCGTCATTTTCTGTGAAATACATTTCCTTCAAAGCTGTAAAGTTATCCACCATAAGAACTATTTGTGGAAGGTCTGTCTTTCCAGCTTCACGATATGCAGCAAAGGAACTTACACCTACTGAAAGTAGCTTTTCCTTTCGCATTTCGATTTCTGTATATAAAAGCTTGAACAGGTTCTTTAGCTTCTCATCTTCAGATGATGTAACTACACCACCCACATGATTCAAGCCTTCAAAATTCTTAAGAACCATTGATGCAAAATCCAATACGTAAATATTTACTTCCTGTGGAGAATATTTTGTAGCAATGCTTCTTACAATAGCCTGAAGAAGGTTTGTCTTTCCAGACTGCGAAGAACCAATAATCATTACATTTTCTTTTGTAAGATTGATAGAATGCTTGCCCTGGAACTGGCTGTCTGGATCATCAAAGATACCGATATCTGCAATAATATCTGTTCCATTTGTTGCAAGCTCTTCTCTTGCAGGGAAGTCTATAACCTTTGCTAATGGTGGTAAACAAATTTCCTGAAGCTTTTCAATATGATGCTCCTTGCAATATTCATTAACACGCTCAACAATAGCTTCAAGCTGATTCTGCTCGCCCTTAGACTTTTCTGCCTTTTGCTTGTAAAGGACAGTTCTCTTTCCTGATAAATCTACACCGTTAATCTCAAACTTTCTGCTGTTTTCTGTACTGCTGACAACTGCTGGTGCACCACTATATGCAGACTGGAACAGTTCGAAGATTTCGTTGTTACCAACCTGGAGATAAGCTCTACCAGGCTCTCTAATTTCTGCTGCAAGAGGTGATTTTAATACCTCATTACTATCTGATTTATCCTGTACCTTCAAACAAAGCTTGAACTTTGAGTTAGACCAGATCTGGTCGTTAACTACACCGGCTGGCTTCTGTGTTGCAAGAATAAGGTGAACACCTAAGCTTCGTCCGATACGGGCAGCAGAAATAAGCTCCTTCATGAACTCTGGCTGCTCGCTCTTTAACTCCGCAAACTCATCTACGATAAGAATTAAGTGTGGTAGTGGAGTCTCAACCTTGCCCTGCTTGAACAAGCTGATATAATCATCAATCTTATTTACTTTAGCTTCTCTAAATAATCCCTGACGGCGTAACAGCTCGGCCTTGATAGAACGAAGTGATCTATCAATCTGCTTTCCGTCAATGTTTGTAATAGTTCCTGTTAAGTGTGGAAGGTTTGCAAACTGGTCGGCCATTCCACCACCCTTAAAGTCGATGATAACGAATCCAACTTCGTATGGATGGAAAAGTGTAGCCATAGACAGGATGTAAGACTGGATAATCTCTGATTTACCAGAACCTGTTGTACCAGCAACAAGACCGTGTGGTCCATGGAATTTTTCATGTAAATCAAGGTAAACTATTTCACCACCACTCTTCACACCAAGTGGTGCTGCCATGCTCTTGTAAATTTGAGAGCTTCCCCATCTTTCTTCAAGGTTAAGGTCATAGGCATTCATTATTCCAAGGAGCTGATAGAGAGAAATGTTCTTTGTCAATGTTCCCTCTAGGCTCATTTCATCTATATAAACGCAGCCCAATCTAAGTGCTAGCTGCTGCACATCTTCTCTGCTTGTGTGAGGATATTCGAAGGTCTGGATATTCTTTCCATCCTCAGCATCCTGAATGTAGCCTCTGTAAGCATCGCTCTGCAAGAATACAAGCTGTGAGCAGTACATATTTAAAAGCTCCTGCTGCTCTTCCCAGAACAAGAATACAAATCCAAGCTTTGATGCTCTATCCACATAATCCATAACTGGGTGCTTACGGATACGCTCTGAACGATATACAAATACAACGTATGTAGGAAGCTTGGCTACCACATCTTCACCAAGCTGCTCTCTTGCATTTAATTCGTTATATAAGAATTCAAGTGCTCTCTTTGCACTTTCATCATCATACATGAAATATCTCATGCCACCATTATTGGATGACATATTTTTGAACCATCTAGCCCATGCAAAATCAAGAACATCATTCTCGCCAATAACCAAGAACATCTTTACTTCTTTGTAGAAATATTCGCCGGCGATTGTTACCATCATGTTCTTCATAAGCTGATATAGTTTTTGACGCTCAGCAACAAAACCTACAGCATTTGCTTCCTTTAAATGAAGCACTACAGGCATTCCATCAATATACTGATATTTATCATGAATCTTCTCAGGAATATCCATCATGTCATCCTCGATATCGATGTATTCCTGCTTCTTATAATCAACCTGCTCTTTGGATTCTACTAAACCAGTTCCAATCCAAACATCCAGGAAATCTTCCTCTTCCTTTGTGTGAGAAAATAGGTTTCCATCAAACTGCTTGATAGAATTCATAGTATCTTCTACTGAACGATTCATCTTGAGCATGATAGTCTTTTCGTCATTTCTGGCAGTGACTATTTCATCCTCTTTTCTAGCAATGTAATCGTCGTAGTAAGCTATTCTTTCCTCTTCCTTTTTCTTACGCTTTTTCTTGTCCTGGAAATAATTGATTACTGCAAGGACACCACTAATCATACCTGTTGCAGCAAACATGATTACGTAAGAAAGATTACTTCCCATCATAAGACCACGGACGCCAACCATAACGCAAAGCATCATAACTGTTGGAAGTAAAATCATAAACAGATTCTTCTGCTCGTCGTTCTGTTTTGATTTTGGTGGCAATACCTCTATACTTTCCTCCGGCACCTTATAATGCTGACGCACACTTCTTGAATAGCTAGGGTAATTGAAATGAATATTATTTGCTTCGATTAACTGATTTGGGAGCTTTGTATCGATTCCGATAGAATCTGAAGTATAAAGATTATCATTCTCCAAATAAAATACATGACCATATAAGCCTAAGAAATCCTTAGACTTAAACTTTTCATTGCTATCCTTATGTAACAAACCATTAACTGTAACACCATACTCCAGGTTACTGGTATCGATGGTAAAACCATCTCCTGACTTGTTTAGTACAACAGAACCTGACTTTAATTCTCTATCAAAGAATCTGATATCACAGTTTCTATCACCACCGATTGATAAGGTGTTCTTTCCTGCAATATTTATTACCAGGTTATAGTTATCCTGTACTGTATCAAAAAATACATCATATTCGATATTAAATAATTCGCTGCCTGTCTCTCCATTTGATACCTTTAGCACATTACCAATAGTTAGGCTTGCGTTCCTAGAATCCTGCTTGCCATTAAAACAAACCGGGCTTTCTGCAATTGCCTCCAATTCACCATTATTATTCTTTAATGCAATGGTGAACTCCTGCTCAAAGTCCTCCCTCAGCAACTGCACCTGGCAGTTCTTACCTGTTCCTATTAGCAAACCCTTAAAGTCATCTTCTACAACCACTTCCTTGTATAATTTGCTACTGAATACCGTAATCTTATACTTCATAATCCTTCTTCCTATCTACTATTTTTCGTAAAATATAACTGACCCATTTCTGAGGCCGAGGCTTTCAAGTGTAGCCTCGCCTCTAATTAATGCTATTGGGTTTTCCGCACGCATATAGCACTGTACTGGATCATCCATATCTATTGGCAGCTTAAAACTGTTTTTCAAGCCGTAGATTAATTCATTTGCAGTAATATCCAGCGGAACCTCTATATCGAATTCCTGATTCTCTTTAACGTTTTTAAATCTAATGATTATCTTTGTATCCATACCTAACCCCTACTTTCTGTATACAAACTCCTCGTTTGATAGCTTAATAACATCGCCTACACGCAACTCCTGAGGCTGGCCTGCCACAAGCATTACATCGTTAAGGAATGTGCCATTCTTAGAATGATTGTCTTCTACAAAAACACTGTTGCCTTTGATTGTAAATACCGCATGCTGTCTACTGATTGTGTTATTATCGCGGATGCAGTAATCACAATGTAAATCATCCTTACCTATGCAGAAGTTTGTCTTAGTGATTGAAATATTATCATTGTTCTTTGTACGCTCCAGGTAGCCACCGTTAAGCTGCTGGGATGGTGCTGCCATGTTTGTACCAGTCATAGAATCACTTACACTTGTGCCTGCGCCTAATACTGTTGTATCAGAACTGGTTGAATCTCCTGCAAATCCTGCTGGAACTGTAGACTGAGCACGGTACTGTGCTGTTGGACTTACCTTTACTGGCTCCTCTTTTTTAGCAGCGTTTGACTTATTTCCCTTTACCAGAATAATAATCACTACAACTACTAAAACGATGACAACTACTGCTAATACGATTGTCATAACAATTACCCAAACTGGGATTTTTTCCTGTTTTTCAATAACCTTTGGCTCCACTGGTGCAGGCTTATCTGCTTCTATTTCTGCCTGTAAATCTGCAAATGTCTTGCTTGAAAATGCAAGTCCCATTCCATTTAATGCCTTAACAATTGTGTTAGAGCTGGTTGCATAGTAATAATTTCCTTCAGCTCTAAGTGTGTTCATACCAATTACATATCCATCTTCTGTGATAATTGGGCCACCTGCATTATTTGCTCCTACCTGAGCTGTATGCTCTACCCACTGTGTATCACCTTCTGCGATGATATTGCAGATTTGTCCAGATGTTTTATTTACTCTATCATTTGAGTAATAGACTTCATTTGTTTCAAATACAATCGCATCTGGAAATCCTAAAGCATATGCACTGCTCACTGAATTGTAATCACTCTTATTATTGTCAGCAGAATATAAGAATGTCATTGGTGTTCTGTTGTACAAAGACTGTGATAGCTTAAACACTGCTAAGTCTAAATCAACACTACTATTAACAAGTGAAGCCTCTGTTGTCATATCGTTTTCAATAACTACTTCGTACGTAAGAGTGGCTCTCTCTCTGTCGTCAGCGCCTACACCAAGGGCTGTTAAAAAGCTGTTCTTTGTTTCGTCATCTGGTGTCATTAATGCAAGACTTGTAAGAACATATTCTGTTCCATCAGCTTCTCCAATAAGAATTCCTGATGCACCCCTTAAAATATGGCTTATGTTATCACTAGTCTTATAAACACAGTTAATCTGAACAACACCATTTTTAGCTCTATCGATGTTGTCCATTTCTTTCTCATCTTTTGCTGTTTCTTCTTCTTCTACTTCTGAAGCTTCTTCTGATTGCATTTCATCAGATACAGGAGCCTCTCCCTCTACCTGCTCTGTGGCTTCTGTTGCTTCAGCAGCATAGGCTATGCTGCTAAAGCTTGTGGTCATAATTCCAAATGCAACTAATGTTGCTGTTAATATTGCTACTATTTTCTTATTCATGATTAATCCCCTTATCCATAACATCATTTGTAATTACAATTTCATCCTCTATTTCAAATCCGGCAACACTTCCAGATGCAGGTATATTTGTTTCACTCAATAAAACGGTTCCCTCATCTTCATCACCGGAATCTAAAACTGTTGTTGCTTCTACCTCTGAAAGTAAAACTGTTTCCTCGCTCTCTGAAGTACTGTTTTTTAATAATCCCGATGTATTCCAAGACAATGCTGCCTTCTGATGTTTTTGACCAACATACTCCATACCAGTCTTTGTAGTCGATGAAATCTTTCTGATTTCCTTTTCTACACCCATTCCAGTAAGAACTTTTATAGAATGTGGTATCTTAAGTAGGAAAAAAAATACTATTGCCATTATGGTAAACACAATAGCTATGATTAACAGACTTAGTCCTAGTGTTTGGTAAAACTTCATCTGTTCTGTTACGTTTGTTGCATCTGTACTTACTATCATAATAATCACCCTATTCAGCTAGCATAATAGCTTGTCTAGCCTTTTCTATATTTGTATTGAGCTCTTCCTCCAGCTCCTTTACCATTTCGTTATCTTCGGCATCTGTTCCAGCTATATCTTCTTTCACATGCTTTTCTATGTTTATAAGCTGAAGCTCCATGTCCGAATAGCTAACTCCAGCTTTTGCGAAGTTCTGAATGTTTGAATAAATCTGTGAGGCCATTTCTTTGTAAATGATTAATGCTGTATTAGCATTATCTATTTCTGCGATATTTCCGCTGGATACGGCAACCAAATCCTCCCAATACTGCTTATAATCAACCTTTGTATCACCTGTTTTATCAACACTTCCAAGATTGATATAATAATCTGCAATGGCGCCTAATCGCTTTGCTCTTGCTGTTCTGGCTTCGTCCAATCCACCATCTGCCGCTTTCTTTAACCAATATGCTGATTGCTGCTTATTTCCTTCACCGTTGTAGTTATAGAAATATGCAAGACCTAGTCTATAAGCAAACAAGCTATATGCTTCTTCATTTTGAGATAGCAACTGCTCGTATGTAGCCTTTCCCTGAGTTCTGATCAACAGCTCTCTTATCTCTAATGCTTCATCCTCAGTAAATACATCATCTACTAAATAAATTTTATCTATCAGACTTATATATGCATCTGGCTTTGCTGGGTCCACTGAAATTGTGTCTATAAGTGCTTCCTTCATTCCATCAATTGTCTCAACACGTGTCGCCTGCTCCAGCATACTGTCGTAACTTACCATCTGGAACTTGCTAGCATGTCTGTATGAGGCAAAGGAACCGATTCCTGCTGCAAGAGCTAATGCTGCTGCAGTACAGAAAATACCTAATTTTAATTTTTCACCACGTCTATATGAATTATCTAACTCATCATAATGATCAAGGTCATATAGTAGCTTTGCACAGTTCTGATATCTGTTGCTTGGATCCAGCTGAGTACATTTAAGAATAATCTGCTCTAATCCCTGGGATAAAGCCCCATTCCAATATCTTATTGGATACATCTCGTATGGTGGCTCACTAGGATTTTTACCAGTAACCAGATGATACATTGTAGAACCTAAGCAATAGATATCTGTACGGGCATCTGTTTGACCATGGCCACCAAACTGTTCAGGTGCTGCGTAGCCTCTTGTTCCAAGACATGTAGTATCCTCAACATTCTCTTCCTTGTACTGACGAGCTGTACCAAAATCGATAAGCACGATTGTTCCGTCAGGCTTGAGCATAATATTTCCAGGTTTTAAGTCTCGATATATGATAGGTGGATTCTGTGAGTGTAGATAACCTAACACATTACAAAGCTGCTTTGCCCATTCAATTACGTATTCCTGAGGTTGAGGACCATATTCGTTGACAGCCTTGCTAAGAGTGTTTCCTTCTACGTAATCCATAACAATTAGCAATGAATCATCATAGTCGATAATATCGATAATACTTGGCAAGTTTGGATGTGATAGATTTCTAAGCATTTCAATTTCGTTCTTTAAACTCTGAAGTGTAATATCAGAATTAGCCATTGCATCTTTTCTAATCTCTTTTATTGCCCACTGCTTGTTGGCTCTTTCATTCATTGCCAGGTATACGGTACTCATTCCGCCCTGTCCAATCTTATTTAATATTTTATATTTGTTATCTATTAAGGATCCTATTTCTAACATATCTATACTCCAATTACTAAACCTGAAATGTTATCTGTCTCACCACGGGACTTGACTAATTCAGTCATCTTTTTTATGCCATTCTTTTGGCTTCCATACTTAATAATTTCATCATTAGAAAGCAGTCGCCACAAGCCATCTGAGCATAATAAAAAGTTTGAACCATCCTCCACTTTTCCTCTGAAAAAATCGGGATAAACATTTTCCGACGCTCCTATACACTGTAAAAGCACACTCTTATCAGGACTTTTTTCTGCCTCTTCTTTTGTCATACGCCCCAAATCCATCTGCTGCTGCACATAGCTTTGATCGTGAGTGATTTGCTTAATATCCTTTTTGTTAAACATATAGGCTCTAGAATCTCCTACGCTCATAATCAAATACTC
Source organism: Pseudobutyrivibrio ruminis (assembly GCA_015057315.1). Classification (GTDB taxonomy): domain Bacteria; phylum Bacillota; class Clostridia; order Lachnospirales; family Lachnospiraceae; genus Pseudobutyrivibrio; species Pseudobutyrivibrio ruminis_D. Next base: position 23,993 of record SVER01000009.1, read on the forward strand.
GTTTTGCATAATAAGCAGGCAAACAGTAGTTGTCCCCAATTTAAATCCTTGTTCATAACCATACTGCTTAAGACCTTGATTTATTTGTCTGACTATCATTTCCCACTGTGCCTGTATCTGACGCATGAAATCTGGTTTTGTATCACCGCATACAGATAAATCTTCAGTAACATCCTCCACAGAAATGATATGTGGAAATTCATTTTGGAACCATTGTCCCATTCTATTTACTAAGGATGAACTAGCGACCTCGCCTTGAGACAAGCCCCCCATTCCATCGCATAAACACGCAAAACAGACACGACCAATATTGCCTGTTCGTGCCTGTTTTACAATAAGCGCATCTTGATTCACCTTCTTCTTATTTCCTATATCAGAATAGGCGTCAATCTTAAATTTTGAATTAAAAATATCCATTTTTTCATTACCCTTTATATATTACTTTTCTTACGCTCCATACACAAACTCTTCATTAGCAAGCTTTAATACATCCCCATCTTTAATTAATACCTGTCTTCCGCTTTCAAGCTTAATGCCATTAATCCAAGAACCATTTGTTGAATTACAGTCTTTTACGTATACACCATTCTGACCTAATGTAAATAATAAATGCTGTCGACTAATAGCTCTATTGTCGCTGATGCAATAATCTGCATTAATGCTATCTTTTCCTACCGAATAATCATTCTTACTAATCTTAACTTCTTCATTAGTCTTCTTTCGTGTCAATGTTCCTAATGAAATGTTATTTGATAATTCAGCTGCACCTAGTACTGTTGTTGCCCCATCCTCTACTGGATTAAGTGCTGCATTACTTAAAATTGTTGTTGCATCACTATATTCTGGTTTTACTGGAGCAATATTCATGTACTGTGGGCCTGTGTATGATGATCTGTTTTTCTTTTCTGTTTTCTTAAAACTATGATTTGAATTTACTTTTTTTACATCAGAAGCTACTTCTCTAGGTACATCACTTGCATTTTTGTTTCTTAGAATAAGAAGTACACCTATAATTATTACAACTATTACTAAAAGTAATTCCAATCCTACTATCATCATCCATATATTTAATGTATTCATTTTCAATTCCTCCTAATATCTCATTTATTCAATAGGTTGATTAAATAATAAAACATTTATTTCTTTTTATTATTTAATCAAACAATTGCATCTTCTAACAAATAGCGGCAGACCAAAACAGCCTGCCGCATCCATTTTGTAGAGATTATTATGCTCTAAACTGTGCTGCAATATCGCTATCTGTAGACTCTACGATTGATGCTGTAGAATCAAGTGCTGAAGCGATTTCTCTGATAAGCTCTTCTGCCTTCTGGAATCCTGGCTTAAGCTCCTCGTAACGTCCAGCGTAAGACTCGCTTGCTGAACCTTCCCACTCAGCCTGAAGATTTGAAAGAAGAGAATCCATGTTAGAGATAACTCCGTTAACTGTATCAGCCTCGTTACGATACTGATTTGCTCTCTCTCTCATCTGATCTGGTGTAATTCTAATCTGATTTGCCATTTTTCATTTTCCTCCTATTGGCTTATTTATATATACTGGTTTTCCAGTTATATACCATTATTTGGTTTTCTTCACAACAACTATTCCTCCAGCAACCAATGCAAGAGCTGCAATTACTGCTAACACGATGATAATCTTGTTAATTGGAGCGCCTGCGATAACATCTTCTACCTTATCACCAGCTGAATATGTTGGAGTTAATCCACCTTCAATAATAAGTTCTTCTGCCTTCTCTGAAACAAGAATGTTGTTATATGCTAATTTTGTTTCATTTCCAGCAACGTCTGAACAGATAATTTCTACTTTCTGATAATCATCTTTGCTAGAAAGTGTGATAACCTCTGTTCCACCATTCTTTAGGAGCTGATCACCTGTGTAATCTGCTACCTTCTCACCATCCAAGATAACACTCATTTTTGATACACCAATTGTATCTACTGCGTTTATTGAGAAATCATGGCTAGCTTCTTCATACACGCCTTCATTCTCTAATCCTGATACAACTACGCTTGGTGCGGTTGCATCCATTAGGAATTCAACCTCAGCATCCTTTGTCTGGTTGCTCTGCTTGTTAGATGCTCTATCTTCAGAATAAACTGTTACTGTATAAACACCGTCTTTCTTAAAGTTTGCCGCATCTAATGTATAGCTAATTGAATGCCAACCTTTTTCATTTGTGTAATCACTTGTCTTAAATGTTCTGCCTTCTGATAATTCTTTTACATTACCTTCGTTTGCAACAGATACTTCCTTGTAAGTAAGTGCATCTACATTAATCTCTGTAATAACAACATCCTGTGGACTTGTTACATAATAATTATCCACCATAGCCTTTGTTGCATCACTAAGTACGAAGATTGAGCCAAATCTATTAATAGAATATTTAAGTGTCTTTTCTACTACATTTCCTGCTAAATCAGTAAGCTTTACATTTAATGTGTAAAGATCATCGTTGCTCTTATCATGAGCTAAATCAGCGATTGTGTATGTGATGTTCTCTGACTGACCTTCTGCTCTAATAGAAGGATTAACCTTTCCATTATTAGAACCTGAAAGATTGATTTCTGTACTAGCCTGTGTGATGTTTGTATCCTTTGATTTGATAACAGGTACAACCACACCATTGTTAGCTGACATATCTTGAACACCTGTGATTTCAAGCTCAGGCATTGTTAAATCTATTACAAAATCATCACTAACATACTGCTTAGCTTTGTTACCAGCCAAATCTTCACAATCAACAATGAATCCATAGCGGCCATCCTGATTGAAAGAAATCTTTGTTACATGCTTATTATCTGAATTAGAATATGCAGATAATGCAGGAACTGCATTCTTCTCACCAGAATTCTTTGTTACAGTAACTAAATCCTTATCAAAGTTTACTTCCTTGAAAAAAATTGTAGCTGTACGACCTGCTTTGTAATACATATCGTTCTGAGCACTGTTATTATCAAATTCTACTGTGAAAGTAGGTACTGTCTTATCAATTACAAACTCTGATGTACATTTGTCTGAAGACCCTTCAGCTGGGAACTCGCATGTATTACCTGCTCTATCAGTAATTGAGCAGCCACGAATCTGATAAACACCATCTTCGTTAAATACAATAGTACCTGTGTATGACTTTTCAGAGCCTGTCATAGCATTATATTTAGGAGTTCCAACCTTTGAAGAAATATCTACCTTATGAATATCTGCATCCTCTGGTGCAAGGTTCTCATCTTCAAGTTTTATAGTAGCAGTTCTATCTGCATTGAAATACTTTTCATGGTGAGCTTCACCGTCAAGAGTTACATATACCTTTGGAGCTGTCTTATCGACAATAAATTCATCTTCCTCAATCTTCTTTGTGTTACCTGCTAAATCGACGATTTGACCTTCAACAACATGCACGGTTTCTGCATTAACTAATGCTGATGCGATGTTTGTCTCTTCATCATCGAAGTAAATTGAATCTGTTTGATTTGTTACGTTGAAGAATGATTTATTATAATTGATAAATTCATCAACAGCTTCAACTTCTACAGTTACATCTGCAGCATAATACTTTTCATTTTTCTTATCTGCTGTAGATATATACTTGATTCTATAATCAGGAACTGTGTTATCAACAAATGTGCTAACTGTATCCTCCTTTTCAGGTCTTGCGCCAAGCATTGAACCTGAAAGCTTGTATACATGCTCGCCATCTTTAACTCGTGTATCAGCTGGAACGTTAAAGGCTAATTTTGTCTGATAGCCAATGAAGCCTTCCCCATTATCTGTCCAAACATATTGAATATCTGGATCAACAGCCTGCTTTATTGAAGAACCTTTAGCTTCATTTGAAAGCTGTTCTGTTAAAGCTGCATTATCTAACACACCACCAAGCAAACCTTCGTATACAACTGTAATATCTTTAGGTCTGTTTTCGTTAAGAATACTTGAATACCACTTATTATCTTCGCCATCGTATTCCCAATCACCAGCGTAAATTCTTGTAGTTTCAAGTAAGTTAATGTGTTCTGTTGGGTTTACATTTCTTACGATATAATATGGATAGACGTCCTTGTCGCCCTTCTTCCTACGAATCTTTGTCCTTCCGTGACCGAGCCATTTTTTATATCCCATATTAAAGTTTACATTGACTTTCGAAATAGTTATTGGTGCATCCAATTCTTCAGGTGTCGTCCATGCATAAGTTCCAACTTTATTGCCGTTAGCATCTGTTTCTAAATTAATCAAATTCATTGGCATATCATCATACTTACCATTGTAATAATAATGTGCATTAACATATACCTTGTTTGCCCACACATCTTCATCTTCATCATTCAATAACTCACTAGATACAGTTGCAACAACTTTTATTTTTTTATCGAATACTTTGTATTCTTTACTGTTGTCTCCATCAACATACTTATGAATTGTTGAAGGCTCTATTGGAGTTCCATCTTCAGCTTCATATGAAACGCCTAAAACTACTTCTTGATTACTTCTGTCATCAACATTTACACAGCCTTCTTTTGAACATCTCCATTTCTTGGTTCCGTCAATTTGTAATGAGAAATCGCAGTTTTCTTCATATTTCATGTCGCGTTTACAATGTAAACATTTACCTGAAACCATGTGATGATCATCATCGGTAGACTCGTATTCTATAGATTCAGCAGTGTCTATTTGGCAATTAATAGTATCTACTAAATACTTTTCACCACATACACTACATATACCCCATTCTTCATCCTTTTGTTCACCCTCGACAGGCTCATAGGTTACACCTTTGGTTTCATCTAATACATGCTCTTCACATGCTGGCTGTGGAGCTGGCTGCTGTCCGCCAGGTACTGGTGGATTATTTCCTCCAGGATTTCCATCTCCCAAAATCGCCTTAACCTTTGATTCAAGCACATCTAGAAGAGTTTCTTTTTCTTCTTGTGTCTCTTTTCCTTCCTGTGCTTCTGTCTCTTCAGAAACTTCAGCATTTTCCTTATTCTCAGTTTCTTCTATTTTGTCGCTAGAACTAGTTTCAACTGTTTCAGTGGTTTCTTCAACCACTTCTTTAGATGGTACATTTCCATCCTCAACCGTATCCGCATATACGGCTGTACTACTTAATAGCAATGTGCACAACATTGCCAACGCCACAACTCGTCTTAATGTGACGATTTTTCGTAACTTTTTCACTAATTCATATCCTTTCCCACAGAATTTTCAAAATATATTCACATATTTTTCACAAAGTTTATTTTAAATTATTTAATTAGCTTAGTCAATTATATGACATATATAATTCTTGCCAGATTTTGTCATTTCTTGCCAAAGTCAACATTATTATCTTTATGAGTATTATATTTTCTTTTAATATTTAACTGAAATTAATAGGGCAGGCTAAACAGCCTGCCGCATTAACTAAGAATCTTATTCTGTTCTTAAAGATAAATATATCGCAAACTACAGTGTATAATTACTGTAAAATTTGTGCCGCTTTATCTTTATTTTCCCAAATATCTTTTTCTAGTTCTAATAATCTTTAATCAACATTTATCCCGCCATCTGCATTGAACTTTCAAACTCTGCTATTAAATCTTCCATTTCTGTGACTTCAGAATTAATAATAGTTGCATATTCTTCATCTGCTTCATTAGCTTTGTTGAAAATATCATCTAGAATAGAACACACCTCATCGTCTGAATCATCCATATTCTTATAATATGAACTAACCTGCATAATATCATCATCTATATTAATATTTAACAATACTGGCCCGTAAACCGTATATGGAGCAAGGAATGTTACAAAATCTGTAAAATTAATTTCTTTGATTTTATTAAATATATCTTTTAATCCTTGTTTGAATGCATCCCTAAAATCTCTTACTATGCTTTTAACTTCTGCCCATACATTTTTAACTAACTTTGCAAAAGCTTTGGCTGTTTCTACAACAAAGTCAACAAACTCTTTAAGCTTTTCAGTTATAAAATCTAATGCAGCTAAAAATGCTACTTCTAGACACATAAAAGCATATCTCAATACTTCTAGCACCCATAACACTGCTTCTCTAATTGTAGATTGTATTAGCAGCCAAGGGCAGATAATAAGAGTAACTAATGTAACACCTAGCATTACCCATTTTCTTGTACTCTCGTCAGGGAATACAAAAGTAAGAATTATATTTGTTATATCATAAATATTATATCCATACAGTTCACAGAACATATAAAGCTTAGTGATAATAAGTCCTAGGGTAGCTGGATTCTCCTTAAGCATATTAAAAATTGCCTGCGGATCCTTCGTTCCGTTTGCTAAAATTTCTCCCGCAATAGGTCCTAAATAATTCACAATAGACTGAAGTTCCCTTTCAGTGCTTGTATCCATAACAAATATTGTGAATCGACGAATCATCTTAATATTCGTATCTTCTTCCACATCAGTGTTGAATAGGAGATGTCCATCACCATCTGAAACCAAATGTCCATCTTTATCCTGAACAAAGAAAGATACCGGACTATGATATTGGCCTGCATTTTCCATTCCATATCCCTTACAATATACCTGATTACTGAAAGGAATTTGTTGCATCAAAACATGCACAAAATCTGTTGAAATAGAATAATTGGTAATTAACTTTCCTCTGGAAAATATTTCGGATGCATAATGATAAATAAGCTTATAAGAAAATCCTTGTCCATCTAACGCTACACATCTTGTTATTCTAGGTGTTCCATTTTCTCCTGATTTATCAGTGATAGTTACATACATTGCCTTATTGGCACCCTTAGAATGTCCAACAACAGTGATATCTGTAATACTTTTATCAATTTCATTAATAAAATTCTGTGCTTCTAGCTGTGCTGGTGTTTCTATAGTATTTATGCCTGCAACATTATCATTCCACTCATCATAACCAGTAGTTCCCTTAAATGCCACAACACCTTTGCTTGGATTATTTTTATCGTAAAAACAAATACCCAAAGTAGCTGTTCCTGACTCTTTTGGATATTTTGAGCTTACTGTTAAACTACTCAACTCCTCGTTTGCTTTTAATGCTTCAATTGTATCGGCCCATTCATTTGCATCAGTCCATGCACCATCAATCTGCACTTTTCCTTTTTCTCGAAGTGTTTCTAAGGCTTCGTCGTCAAAATTTTCTAATATACTATCTACAGTATCACCCTCAGTGATTACATGTACACTTTCATCTATTCCGGCCGCTTTATATAAATCTTTATTTATATATGTTACCTGCTCTAATAAAGCTAAATCCTGATCTGTCATATCTATTTATTTCTCCATGAACGAGCTGATGAATGCTTTGAATCAACTATATTTTCTGTCTTTAACTGCTGTTCCCATTCTTCTTTTGTGAGAGAAGCAATATCTATACCATCCACATAATAAACTGCCAACTGATCATATCCTGCATTTTGATAAACTGCATTTTCTATTTTGGACATTGTTTCATCAAAATCATTTATATCTGATGCATTTAAAAATATGTATCCTACACCTCTTGCAATACCTTTGTCTTCATCAATTTCACTTACGGTACTAATTACTTTATATGGCGTTTCATGAAGTACATTTTTAACTGATTCTTCTAATGTTTCTTGAAATTCTACTGCCTTTATTACTATCCCATAATTATCAGTGAAGCCATCTTCTGTTCTCTCTACAGTAAAGCAGTCAGTCTTTGGATTATCCCCATCTGCATACACAAGCAGCGACTCTTCATCATATCCCATCATATCTGGCAGCTTATATCCCGCATAGATGAATTCCTTATCATACTTGTTCTCCAGATATTCAAGCATCTCTTCTATTGCCTGTATTGATTTTTGTTGATTTGGTGTTAATTTATTCCATTCTGTTGGTAAATCCTCGCTTAACAAAATATCAATTTGTCTATCATTCAAAGTCACGCTTTCTTTCATATTTGTTGAACATCCTCCTATTAATACAACAAATATCATTGTTGTAATTATGCCAACTAGTCTTGTCTTCATTGATTTACCCTTCCACAATACTTAAACTGATTTGATAATGTATCATCCATTTCTCTAAAAGTTTTTGCAGCACACTCTAAATCTATTACTAGATCATCAATTGCTTTTTGCAACATTAACCCTGCATTTATTGTTGTGTCTAATTGCTTCGCTAGAGCCTCTTTAGATAAACCTTCGGATTCAGAGAAACAATCTGTATAGCTCTTTATTCCTCCTAATGTTGTAGATATATTTTTCAATTCATTAATATTGTTTTTTAAATTTATAAATGAAAACTTAATTTCCTGGTCCGTCATATATCCCCCTAATCTAATTTAGAATCTAGCTCAGCTATATAATTTATAAAATTACTTACATTTGTTTTATCATTATTCGATAACAAAACCAGCTTATCTGCATAAGAATGTATCTTTCGCATTTTATTATCTATTGCTTCATTGATATATTTATCAACTATAGCGTCTTCTAGAATACTTTCTAAAACATTTTTTGTTTGAAGAGCTGCATCATTTATAGTCGCATTTACCTCTAATATCTTTTCAACTTGACTCTCGAATTCAGAATCTTTAACAACAAGCTTCATGTCTACGCCTTTCCTCTTCTTGTGCTGCTATTATCCTTGCTATTTCATTTTCTAAGTTAGAAATCTGCTGCCTTTTATTTGCAATAGCATCCTCAATTTCATAAATTCTATTAAAGGCTTTATTCAACATATTATTTGCCGACTCCGCTATTTGCTGTCTTTTTATTTGTCCATAATTATTCTGCATTCTAGACATTAGCTTTTCTGCAAATGTTGCTCTACCACGTTTCTCACCCATTCCAGTTGCCAAAGAATATCTCCTGTCAAATTCCTCGTCATTGTGTGAAACACCTCGATTTACCTCATCAATAAAATCCTCGCCAACTTCTTTTTCTTTTTGAAGCTCTCGGATTTCATCCTCCAAACGATATATTTCTCTTTGCAAACTCGAAATATCTCCCATATAATCACCTAACCCTAAACTGTTACATTATTAATTATTATATAGAAAAATTCACATCTTTTTCACAATATATATTAGATATTTTAACTTCTTTAGTCAATCTTTTAATCCTCGCCATATTTCGCTCATTCTATCCAAATGTAGAATTGTTCGTTATGCAGGCAATATCTTATTTTGTATGTTGTTTAACCAAAAGAATACGGCAGGCTAAACAGCCTGCCGCATTAACTAAGAATCTTATTCTGTTCTTAAAGATAAATACTATTTCTTGTTAATCTTGTTTAGTCCAGTTGCTTTTACATTAGCGTTAATTGTACCTGAATATAACTGTGTTGGACTAAATGTCACAACACCTTTTTCCGCTGACGATTTTCCAGTTATATTATTCAGGTTATCTATTGTAGTATTGCTAGCTTTGAATTCACTACTCTTACCTACAGTGATATTTACAGGCTTTTTACCAGTCTTATCCGCTTTGAATTTAATGTTATCGACTATTACCTTTTGGTTATTTCCAACATTAAGATTCATTCCTGCACGACCTAAATAATTTAATTCCATACCGTCACCTTGTAATTCAAACTGTGGTGCTTTCTTTGCACTTGGAATTGTGTATGTTTCTGCCTTGTGCTGTTTTGTCGCATCCTCTTTATTTGCGATTATCGTGTACTTAGTAGCCGATGGTAAAACATTGTTTATTGTAGCAACAGCATCTGCATAATTTATGAATGTTCCTGCTGTTTCACCGCTAGCATTCTTGACAGTGTAACCAGGGACAGTTTGTAGCGCTTTTGTATTACAGTAGAACTTATCACCTTTTCTAATTATCTCGTTTTCTTTTCGATTGGCTGTTTTAAATAAAAGATTTCCATCTTTATCTTTAAACATAGCGTTTTTAGTTTTAAACAATTCATATGAAAGCTTATCACCATTCAACAAGCTATCAGAGAGGCTAAGATTCAAATAATCCTGAAGTTCTTTTTCATTTAATTGTTCTATACTGAAATCATCCACCCCTTTATATTTAAGTCCTAATTCTATATTTAATGGTTTTGGGACATCATTACTAACGGTTTTAAATCCCTGTATTCCATTAATTATATTAATTTTTGAAGTAACTTTTGTTACTTTATTTCTACTTACTGTGATATCCGATCCACCTATAAGATCACATTCAGAACTCCATGAATATTTAACCTCACCTACAGATACAGCCCCCATACAATATAACTGTCCATCTGTACATACATCTGTATCACCTAATTGTAAACATCCTACCTTTGTAAAACTACCGGTTAGAGTGAGTGCTGTTCCTAATAAAACAGTAGGTTTTGTTCCATCTTTATTGACCTTTGTTTCTCCTGCACCTGTAATGGACTTTATTATAGAAGTTCCAGTATCTTTCTCTAAATCCATTTCATATCTTTTCCAGTCATACTCATTTATAAAATATGAGTTCAAAATATGTAATGCATGAGTTCCAATATTAAATGACAATGGCTTTTTAGTATAAATATGACTGTGATAAAAATAGAGATTGCAAGTTGGATTTATACTAGTATTTGTCAAATAATAATTTTCTGCTCTATTAATTTTTCCAATAATGAGTCCCTTAGCACAACCCGCTTTAGGCATTGGTAATGGCTCATAGTTTTTTATATCTTTATTATTTACATGTATATCATATGTTGCATTTGGGTCTTTTATTGCATTTATCTCGTTTACTGCTTCTTTCAATGTATCAAAATATGCAATATGCTTATAGCTAAGAGAATCCACTTTAGGATTATTTTTTAATCTTAATTCATATCGTGGGTCACCTGTAGCCGGATCCACGAGATAAAGAGCGCCATTCTTCTTTCTATCTACATATGTTTCTGGAATTTTTTCAAAATCATCTACATACGTAATCAGCTTTTCAGAAACCTTTACACCCTTTAATATCTGAAATCCCGCTTTAGCTCGCGTGAACATTGAAGCATCATACCCGTCAATTTCGTTTAAAATATTTTTACCTGAGTAATATATTAAAGAAAATGCTAAATTTCGCGCATTCTCACTGCGTAATATTTCACTATATATCTCATTAATAGTTACATTTGATTTAACCGATGTTACTATTACTTGTCCATCTACTTTTTTAGTTGTTACATTGGCACTTCCTACAAATACTCGTGGTAAATCTATCCCCTTACAGGTCATTAATCCGATATTTGTTTTACCTAATACAGCTAATGAGCTGCTTTTTAAATTTACCTCTCCAACATTTTCCAGATTACCTGTAACTATAAGATTAAGCTTATTATCACTATTTAATGATCCAGCCCCATTTAATATAAGTGCTGATGTTCCTGTTACACTATTACCAAAGATTCTACCAATTCTATCGCTATCCTTGTTTACTGTAACATTGTTTAGTGTAAGCTTACTCTTTCCAAGATTGAAATTTAACTTTACATTTTTTCCATTCTTAGCAATGTTATCTTCAAGCTTTATATTTGTTAATGTAAGGTCTGTCTTAAGTGTTATTGTGTTGTTAAGCTTTAACCCATACACGCCATTTGCAGATTCTATGGTAACGTCCTTTGCATTTGCAGGTATTATAAGATTATCCAATTCTGTTGATGGCTTCTTATCTGCTTTTGTAGCTACATCAGTATATATCTTTAGTTTATAGCTCTTTGTTGCATTACCTGTCTTTACAATTTCATTAACTGCTTCTGTTAAAGTATCAAATCTACCTAATGTAATATTTCCATTCTCGATAAGCTCAACTGCTCTATCAGGATTTAAATCAAGCACTAATGCATCATGAGATTTTCTTAGTGCATGCTTAATAGTACTTCCGCTCTTACCAATTACTACATAGCAGGCTGGAACCTGTTTTGCTGTTACGATTGTCTTATTTTCGTACTGTTTAGCATCCTTGTAACCATTAGCTGAAAGATACTTTGGAACAATGCTTAAAGCGTATGTACTTACATTGATTTTCTTGCTTCCTACAGACACTTGCATTTGTGATGGTGTCTTGTCGGCATTTATTGTTCCGGTGATATTGAAAGCGTTTTTGTAATCTGTACCGTATGTAATGCTATTATTCCCATCATTTGAAATGATGTTTTTAAACGATACTGTTGTTTTAACATCAATCTTTGCACCTGTAAGGTCTGCAAGATTTGAAACTGTTATACCAGCTGTGTTTGATATAAGCTGTCCACCTGCCATCTTAAGATTAGAAAGCGAAATAGCACCTGTAGATACAACTTTACTATTTGTTAGTACAAGCTGACCTGCACCTGTAGAAGTTACAGTTGCAAACTCATTGCTTGTTACATTATTAAATTCTACCTTGTGTGTACCTGCAACAAGCTTTGCCTTTTTGTTCTCTGTAGCAAGACTTACATTCGAAAAGGCTACATCGCAGCTAGGCGCAATGTCTCCTGAGTAGGTTATCTTTTTCTTTGCATTTGGATCTGATGTTACCTTTACTAAGGCTGCCTTTGGAAATGTCAGCTTTCCTGTTACTTCAACATCTTTGTTAAGCTTTATAGTGTATACATAATTCTTATTTTGGGTATTTATAAACTTTACAGCATCCGCCCATTTATCAAATCCTGTAGGATTAATAGCTACAGTTGAATCTGTCAATGACTTAACTGCTGATACAGAAATATCCTTTACTGCTGCACCAAGAAGATTATCCTTTACAACAAGCTTTAAATAGTTCTTTACAAATCTCTCATCTGAATATCTTTCAAGCTCTTCTGCTCTTTCAAAAGATGTTCCTGTAAGATAAATTCCTGCACTGCAATCTAAGAAATACCAATATCCCTCATCAAGCTCTACAATGTTGTAGGCATGTGCACCAGAATCAACGCCCATAATAGCGCGGCTCTTTACTCCAAGCTCTCTAGAAAGTCTTGTGAAGGCAAGCGCGTATGCATCTGCTGTTCCAATACCGTCTACTAATACACTATATGCTGTGTGATATGTAGGATTTGTTCCATCTACATCCACATCATCTGAAACAGTTTCTGTTAAATAATCATAGATAGCCTTAATCTTATCTTCATTTAGCCATAGGTCATAGCCTTCAAATACTGTAGCTTTAAGCTCTTCTATCTTCTTATCAACAGCTTCTTCCTGTGACTTTGTTGTCATAACAGGAAGATAGATTTCATATACATTGTATGTCACATCTTCTGTTGTAACCTGCTGTAACACTTCATCGTTTTCTGTATATATGCTTGGATTATAATATGCAAAATCTACAGCATTATTTGAACCGATATATCCTAGGATATAATCTCCTTCCCAGGCATTCATATCCTCTCTTTCCTCGTAGAAATCACATATTTCTAAAAGAGAAAGTTCACTGTCCGCTACAGCATCTGCAGCTACTGCGATTCTATCGTATACATAAGCACCATCCTGATAGCTTCTATAGTTTGATGCTCTATAATCCTCTAACTTGTTTACCCTATTTGTGATAATGTCTCTAACAGCAGCATAAGCTTCTTCTTTAGTTGCACAGTATGTAGTTGGCTCAACAAAAGAAGCTGATGGATTTTCAGCCACAACAATTGGTACTGTCACTGTGCATTCTTCTGTATATTCAGAAGCATTAAGTGTTGCCTGAAGATAGAACTCATTCTCGCTTGCAGTTTTTCCATCCACAAGACATTCAAACTGGCCATCTTCTCTAACCAGCTTTACTGGTGATGCTTCCTCGCTTACTTCTTCGTAAGAATCCTCTGCCTTCTTTACTACCTTGTAGGTAACATTTGATGCTTCAGTATTTGCATCACTTACACTAACCTGGTTATCCTCGGCATCATACATAACAATGCCAACCACCTGGTATGTAACACCTGCAGAAGTATCGTAATTACGATAATCTCCTTCATACTTAGATTCTGTTACATTTACTGAATCGAGAGGCTTCTTATCAGCGTTCCAATCAACAAGCTTGATGCTTTCAACCTTATTAATTGCTTCTTCTTTAGATTCTTCTTCGGCTTCTTCCTTGACTGTCTCTTCCTCTTCAACTTCTTCAGTCTCTAATTCCTCTTCAGAAACATCTTCTAATTCTTTTTCTTCTGTAGAAGCTTCTTCCTCCTGTTCAGTATTCTCAGAGTCTTTCTTGAAAAAATTGTCAATAAACTCTCTCTCCAAGGAGTCTCCCTGTTCGGTTGTTTCCACCTCTGCCGCATTTACAGGCATAGGTGTGCCCATCATCATGACCGCCGCCATGAATAGGGCGATGATTCGTTTTTTCATACTTATCCTCCAAATAAAAATATATGTATTAAAATTATCAATTACTTCATCGACTTAAGCGGTTTACCAGGCGAGAGAACTCCGTCATTAATCACCAACAAAACGGCAGACCATAACAGCCTGCCGCTAATTCTCTATGGAAAAAATATACTATAAATCTAGTTGCAGTATCACTGTCTGTATCTACTACATTCAATTGAATATTGTGATTATCTCACTCACAATTTTTTCATAATAAATACACATATTCTTCACATAGGATATTTTAATTAATTTAATTAGTTTAGTCAATTGTTTAAGCCTTGTAATTCTTGCCAGATACAACCTGCCATGTTTGCTTCCCCCTCTCTGTTAATTCTATAATGCAATACCTTGTATCCCCACTTCATCTACGTCTTCCCCAACAAGACGTACACCAACGCCATTTTCTTTATCCCACTCACAATCAAATACTAAGAAAACAGCGCGTTCATCGTAATCTTCCTGATCAGGAATAGTGATTCCAATCAAACTCAAAGTCTTAATAACGCTCTCAGAATCTGTGTACTCCGGATAAGATGGATTAGCTTCTACATCATATCCCAAATCAGTTCTTCTATTCTGATAGTATTTTAAGACCGCATCTCCTATCTTAATGTGTATACTATCAATTTCACTCAAGAATGATTCCAATGCAACTATTTCTTTCTCAGGTTTTTCCTCTTCATCATAACCATTTAACTGAACATCTACCTCAAAATCATTATCAGCGAATTTTACATTCATTTTTTTTAACCATGCTCCATAGTATTCAAATCCTTCAAAAATATTCATATTTTAGTCCTCCTACCAATTGAGTTATAACTTCTATATGCTCTCTTGTCTATCCTATTTCTAGAGTTTTAACCGACTTTTTCCCTCCCAGTGGAAGTACTGGTACAAAGCAGTAACACTCATCATTCTTTAGTATGCCGACAAATTTCTTTGCCTCTTCAAATAAATCCAAATCAAAGATTCAGTTCTTATGTGAATATACCTTCTCAATTAAATATCATTTATAGAATAAAAATGGTTGCTCATATATACTGAAAATTCTTCATTAGTAAATCTATATTCCTGAAATAATTTTCCACTATGAAGCTTTACAGCGCAAGCATAAACAATAGCTTTATCATTGAAAGGACCTGTAAAAATACAGTCATTGTGATCATCAACTGAATATAAATACCAGCCACCTTTTATATCTACACACCCACACATTCCAGGTTTTCTAACAAACTCACCAACGGTAAAATCCTCTCTTATTTTTAACTTACTGTGTAAAATATCATTTATTTCTTTCTTAGAAATCATAGAATATACCTCCATTAATGAGTAACAACATCAGGCCCACCTGAAACTATACCGCTTTCTTTCATTGCTACCCAACTAAACACAGTATTCAACTGTCCAGTGCCACCTTCCATTTGTACTAATATCAAATTGAAGTATCTTCTTAGCTGTTTCAATTGTAGTATTATCTATTCTTCTCATGTTTCAAAATCTCCCCATTAAGAAAATTTTTAAATATCTTCTCTGTACTTCTTTAACATTTCCTCATATACACTGGTCTGTTCTATGCGGATATCTTCTATTTCGTCCCTCTTAATCTTTTTCCACGCGATGCGTTCATTAATATTATCTTCAAAACCTATTTTTTTATCTTCATACTCAAACCCTTTTCTAGCTTTTATTATAATTTCCTCAAAACCCTTACTAACCATTAAAGCTTCATATTCTTTTCCACCATATGTCACATACAGTTTTGCCAGAGTAATATCCGTTAACTCTTCAGGAATAACCTCAGTCAAATAACCATCTCTTTTAGCAATAGATTTTTCATTAATGGCGTTTTGAGATAATATAAAAATCCTATCATCAATTAATGATATGTAACTTTCCCCATTGTAATAAGATAAAAAGAATCTACTTCCATCAAATCCTCTTATCGACTTTTCTAAAAGCATTTCTATAGTCATCATTTTCCTCCATTCAGTATTATCTCACCTGTTTCACCAATTATGCCAACCAGCATTCGGTTTGTTCCTTCAACTCTGTAAATATGTCCATTTTTAATATTTGCTCTACTACCATTTACGGTATAAAATTCTGGTAGTCCCATAGAATGGTTTGAGCCCTGATTTAAAGTTATTCCCGTTCCTGTATCCGGATTAGTAATTCGATTATAGTATCGTGCTTCCTCGGTAATTATATTCTTTTGTTCGATGCCCGTAATCTCCGATAAAGCTCCAACTTGTTTTTCTGAATTTCTTGTCCAAATCTCATTTAGGTAAGTATTGTTTTTACTACTATTATCATCAATATAAAATGGTCTAACATCCCCATTTATCAACTTGAGCAGCAGTTTCTATGTTTTTATACCATCCCTACTCCTCCTACCAATTGAGTTATAACTTCTATGTGCTCTCTTGTCTTTCCTATTTCTAGAGTTTTAACCGACTTTTTTCCTCCAAGTGGAAGTACTGGTACAAAGTAGTAACACTCATCATTCTTTAGTATGCCGACAAATTTCTTTGCCTCTTCAAATAAATCCAAATCAAAGTAATCCTTCTTATATCCATCAACTTCCAAATATCTAAAGAAAAGAGCCAGACCTTTATTCATAACTTTAAAATCATGCTCTTTGTAATAAATAGATGTAAGAAATTCGCCATCAAATACAATAACATCTCCAAATGCACTAACAAATAATGGCACTACTGAATCACCTTTAAAATATGACGTTCTTACCAATTCAGCGTAATCATCAGGATTAATAATTCTAAGATATCCGTTTAAAAACGATCCTTCGCCATATTCTTTCCACATTTTGACAACATCTTCCCCAACGATGCCCTGATATTTAGCAATTACATCATCCTTAATATCTTTTTCTTTAATAAAGTCCTTAATCATGTTATCTCCTTTATTTTGGCTAGTTCCCATAACAGCACCCTTCATTCCTCTTTCAAAATCTGAAAGGTCTTCAATCTGTAATATAATCTGTTCCTGTTCATGCCTCTATTAGAGGAAGTATTATAGTAATAACAAGCACAGCTGATAAGAACTGCCTAAACGGCTGGTCCTTAGTATGAGAAAACTCTCCCATGCTAACAAGCTGGTTTAGGTATTCTTCAAGGGTTATCTGATTTCCATCCTCATCCACCAGATCAGCTTTCATGTTTTCATACATAGTTACATACTGATTACTGAAATCCGTAAATTCTTTTGGAATATTAGATAAAGTGCCACCATTCTCGGGTGCAGTGACACCTAGAAAATCCTCAATTGAAAGAGTCTTCTTAGCACAATTTTCATAATCACCATGGCTAGTATGTGCTGTATATGTAATCCCTAATGTGTTTTCAGTGCTATAGTCTTCTACCTTCATTCTCTCTGCTAATTCTAGAGTTTTTACCGACTTTTCCCTCAAAGTTGAAGTACTGGTACAAAACAATCAAGCTGTTTCAATCATATTCGTATTACTTTCGCAATGCTTGCTTGAAGTCCTCAAACATAGTGAATGCCTTCTCTAAAATATCATCTATGTCTTCATATGAGCCAATCACTGGATAGCTTATTTTATAATCAGGATTAATAAGTAACCTTGAATACAAGCTCCAAGGTAACCCTAACAAAAGTTCTTTGTTTTCTTTAACAATCCATACTAAATCAACATTCCCATCTCGTAAGATTATATGGAAACCAAATGTAAACTCACCATTTTTTTCTTCTTTGATTTTATAAAACTTTTCTTTAGCATCAAACGAGGGCTGATATCCCAAAGAAGCAATTGTCTCCATTACCTCTTCGCCATCAATATGAACTAAACGATCATTTGATGGGGTCCTATTGGCATTGTACTCTTCCGCAATTTTTTCATATCTGTTTACAAAATCAATTTCCTGCAAAGCACACTTTATCTTTGAATTTAATTCCATTATCTTATTTCCTCCTTAAATCTTAAAATAACACCCCATTTATAATCTCCCTCTTTCTCATAAAAATGTATATATGAAACGGCAGACCATAACAGCCTGCCGCATTAACTAAGAATCTTATTCTGTTCTTAAAGATAAATACTATTTCTTGTTAATCTTATTTAATCCAGTTGCTTTTTACATTAGCGTTAATTGTACCTGAATATAACTGTGCTGGACTAAATGTCACAACGCCATGAACAGGGCAATTACTCTTTTTTCATGCTTATCCTCCAAGTTAAAAATTATATCAGTTTCATGGATGTTCCCAAGTTCACATCGGTTTCCTGAAGTTTATCCACCGCCTTTTTAACATTCCCTAAATCTCCAAACCCCATGCTGTTATAGGTTCCAATCAGTGTACGATAGGAAGAAAGGGTTTTTATCAACTGGTTATACTCCTCAATAAACTTCGATAAAGCTGGCGACACACCCTCGATTTCTTCAGGGTCATCCACTACAATTCCGTTTTTGTTGCTATCTATTAACTTGAACTTTGTATCTACATTTATAGAATTAATTTTTATTTCCAAACCGTAAGTATCACTCATTCTACTAAACTCCTTTTTAATTAAAGTAATTACGTATACGCGTAGATAAATTGTTCCATGCATTAATCAACCCCTGTAATATTCCCCACTTTTCACTACGAATATTATTAAGGCGATTAATCTCATTATTGATGTTGTCTTCTATCTCATCCAATGCATCAACATAATTTGCATATTCAGTCGATAAGGTTCCGCTAGCCTCGCAGGCTGTATAGACAGAATTTGCATGAGCCCCCTTCCATAAAGATTCATAAAAATCTGGCATATTACCAACAATATTTTTTTGAACCTTTACAGATTCTTTTGCCTCGTCAAGCTTATTATATGCATCTCTTAAACGCTGAATTTTATTGTCCAAATCACTAATTTCACTACGCGTAGTAGCCTGCTGACTCTCATTACTACTTAATTCACCTTTTAAGCTTTCATATTCTGCGTCACTACTTCCCATATTAGTTTTTCCTTTGCACCTTCATTTGTTTAACATCAGTTTTAACTAATTTTTGCTTCTCGTATACATCTTGAATTGCCTTAACCATCTCTTCATCATTTCTATCAGAGTACCCCTTAAAAACAACTTCTTGGATATCCTCATGTTGAAAATATGCTACTTGATCTCCAATTAATCCTTCTGGATACATACAGGCTCCATAATCAAAGAATAGTTTCTCTCCTTCAAACTTAACTTGAAGGCCTCTAGAAATTATGACGTATAGCTTCTTTCCGCCATTAATCTTAACCAAGCTTCCTAGTGGAAGATACTCTGTTTTTTCATTCATCGTTTTGCTCTCCATTTTTTGCTGTGTAAACTGTTATTATTTTCCCCAAATCTTTTTTCTTAATTCCAATTCTCTTTTTTTCCAGCGCAGTTTTTCTATAAAGTCTTCGCATGCCTCTTCCTCGGAATCAAAACTATATACTACGCCATACAAACCTGCACGTTCGCCTGTATTATAGACCTTCCATTTACCGTCCTCTTGAGTTATTACAACCTCATCAGGCTTCAATGAATTAGCATTACAAATATTTGCACCTTTTAAATTTTCTTCTTTAATTATTTTTTCTAAATCCTTAATCAGCATTTTTCATTAACACTTACTTTTCTTTATTTTCTAATCTCCGTTCCCTAAGTATCTTTTCCAGTTCAAAATGTCTTTTTCGCAAGCGCAATTTTTTAATAAAATCCTCGCATGCCTCAGTCTCAGAATCAAAACGACTTACTACTCCTATCAAAGAAGCCCTTTCATCTGTATTATAGACTTTCCATTTATCATCCTCTTGTGTTATTACGACCTCATACGGTTTCAATGACATAGCATTACAAATATTTGCACCATCCAAATTTTCTTCTTTAATTACATTTTCTAAATCTTTAATCAACATTTTTTCACCTACTTCTCTTCCTGAATATCTTCAATATAAAAATATGGATTTCCTTGTCCTGTAGTATTTATTCGATTTGGCGGAACAGGGATTTCTTCTACCATTCCCAAATCCATTAATATCTGAATATTCAAACCAAATTCCTGCTGAGTTGCGCCACCACATCCCCATTTATCAACTGGAGCAGCAGTTCCCCTAGATGAAGAGAAGTTACTGTAATCTCCACCCATATATTGATCTCTTAGTACCTCTACATTTTCTCTTACTATTGGATCTGTACAATTGTTCACATACTCTTCTAAATTATTAAAATCGCCTGTTACCTGATATCTATGATACTGCCGCGAATCTTCTACGTAAGGCAGAGATCTCTCATCATATGAATAAGACTGATTTCCCTCTAAAGGAGAGGTGTATCGGCCATCTGAAGGTCCATATCGATCAAATTTATCGCCCTCATTAGGAACAAAACTTTCCTTAATTGGATTCCCATCTTTATCCAAGGTATAACCATTATTAGGGGCTTTATCCCAGCACTCGGAGCCATCAGGATTAATAAATGCAGGATCCTTTGGAATTTGTATATCATCTGGCCATATTCCTTCGTTGTTGAATAAATCTACTGCCTCCCGGCTAACAAGTCCCTTTTCTGCTTTTTTACTTAGGAATTTAGATAACTCTTCCTGACTGCAATTAGATTCCTGTAATAATTGAGCTGTGGTCTTTGGTGTTCCTGTAGAAATGTTAAATTTTGCATCTAATTGATTCAAGCCATATCCTGTCATAGTACTTACCGACATACCCGCAAGCATACTCAATGTACGATTGTCTGTAGCATTCATGGTAAGTCTTGATGCGCCATCGCCTGCCAAAGTTGAGATTGCAACCTTTCCAGTTGCAACTGCTCCAGAACGCAAAGTTAATGTACCAGCCTTAGACGCTGCACCAATCGGAGTAAGCGCAGAAGCGGTAAACGCAAATATATTTTCCGTAATATAATAAGCCTGATAGTTGCCTTGAAAGACTTCATCTCGCATTACATTTAATGCATGAGAATCAATATCTCCCGCATTTCCATACATAATATCCTGCGCACCTTCTAAAGTATCTGATAATCCAAAAATAACAGTACCGCCACCGAAAACTCCTCCTGCTGCAACCACAGCTGGTGTTGCAGCTCCAGCTGTGAATACAATACATAACGTACCACCAGTAATTAAAGCAAGGCCACCAATTGTCTTCCATACACCTTCTTCTTCTCGCTCGGCAGCGGCTTCTTCAAGTTCCTTTTCTGTATTCCATATAGCTTCATATTCCTCAGAGTATTTTTCGTGCTGCTCATCAAAAAAATCGCCAACAGCCTTCATGGCCTGCACATTTTTATTAGTAAAAAATGCTCCCGGTTGATATGTAGACGCTGTTGCTCCTGTTGATGCAGCATTAATACTTGCCATAATCTGTTCCAATAGAATTGCTGTAGAATTTGTCAGCGCTTCTACTGTCTGGTTTTCTAGCGTACCAGTATTAGTAATTAAATTCGTCATCTCATTTGTAACAGTAATATTAGCCGCTTCAAGATTTGTAATAGAAGGACTCGTTGCTGAATAAATATCCGCTATATCTAATAGCGCCTTATCCACTTTGTCTTTACAGTCATATACGCCTGTAGTTTCTTCTGTAAAACGCTTATTTAAATTATCCTTGTACAGATTTATATACTCTTCATTGATAATAAAGTTCGTGGAAGCATCAACGCTGTAATATCCAGATTTGTATAAAGCCATATTGTCCAACATATTCTGAGCAAGAGAATCCAATGCATCCAGAAGTGTAAGATGCACTTCTGAAAAATAGCTTTTTATTGAATCAGCTGTCGCACCTGTAAAATTTGGGTCACTCACTACTGCTTCAATAGAATTTTTTAGAATTGTAATTTTAGATTTAAGTTCATCTAAATTTCTTTTATATGTTTGTTCAACATTTAATATATCAGTATATCTGACATCTAATGTATCACTCATCACATATCTCCCTTTCTTTATCTCTTTATTTTTTATCTAAAAAATTTCTGCATATATAAATCGGCAGACCATAAAACAGCCTGCCGTTTATTCTCTATAGAAAAAATATTACTTTTAACCGAGTTGCAGTATCCTGTCTATATCTACTACATTTATTTGAAAATGTGAGTTTGCTTAATTCCCTCACAAAATTTTCATAGTTTATACACATATTTTACATAGATTATTTTAATTTATTTAATTAGTCTAGTCAATTGCTCAAGTCTCTTAATTCTTGCCAGATTTTGTCATTTCTTGCCAACAGTGACGAAGAGTTTTGTTGAACATCCTCCTATTATTACAACAACTATCATTGTTGTAATTATGCCAACTAGTCTTGTCTTCATTGATTTACCCTTCCACAATACTTAAACTGATTTGATAATGTATCATCCATTTCTCTAAAAGTTTCTGCAGCACACTCCAAATCTATTACTAAATCATCAATAGCTTTTTGCAATGTATATTTTGGATATTTCGACTATTATAGTCAATCTTTCTAACATAAAAAGAAAGGCCCGAAGGTCTTTCTCAATCATTTCACTATAATTCTGTTCTACCATCAAGTGCCCTAAGCAGTGTCACCTCATCAATATACTCCAGGTTTCCACCTACTGGCACGCCGGATGCTATGCGGCTTACCTTGATTCCGGTAGGCTTAATCAGCTTGCTGATGTAGGCGGCTGTAGTTTCACCCTCTAGGGATGAGTTAGTGGCGATGATTACTTCCTCAGCATCCACCTGCTGCAACCTTACCATCAGTTCCTTTAGCTTGATATCGCCAGGACCGATACCTGCCATTGGTGATATTGCGCCATGTAAAACGTGGTAAACGCCATCAAATTTGCCTGTCTTTTCATAGGCTGCCAAATCCCTGGTGTCCTCCACAACCATAATGACATTGTGGTTACGCTTAGGGTTAGCACATATTGGGCACAGCTCATCATCTGTGAGAGTAAAGCACTCCTTACAGTATCTAACGTTTTTTCTTGCCTGCACTATAGCATTGGCAAGGTCGTTTACCTTGTCCTCATCCATGCCTAATATATGGAAAGCCAGCCTCTGGGCTGACTTGTTTCCAATGCTTGGCAAATCGCTTAGCTCTGCTATTAAGTTGCTAATTTCTTTGCTGTAATATTCCATCTATTAGAATCCTAGTCCACCTGGCATCTTTGGCATAGATGCTGCTGTAATCTCATCAATCTTGTGAAGTGCCTCGTTTGTTGCTGCCATAACAAGGTCCTCAAGCATTTCTACATCATCTGGGTCTACTGCCTCTGGGTCGATGTGTACCTTTGTGATTTCCTTTGAGCCTGTAGCTGTTACCTCTACAACACCGCCACCGGCTGTACCTGTAACCTCTGTTTCCTCAAGCTTTGCCTGAGCCTCTTCCATCTGGCGCTGCATACGCTGAGCCTGCTTCATAAGGTTAGCCATGTTAGCTCCACCCATTGCTCCGCCTGGAAATCCGCCTCTTCCTTTACCCATATCTTTAATCCTCCATTTTCTATCTGGTTAATGTTACGTAGACTATTCTGGGTCTACTTCTATTTCAATTCCTTTGCTAGCGAAGAAATCACGGATATCTGTCTTGGAATCCTGTGAGCTTACGCTGCCGGAATTAATCTCAACTTTAATCTTTACAGTCTTGTTTATCAGGGCTTCGATGGCCTTAGAAATCTCTTCGATGACCTCTGGTCTGTTTACGAAATCCCCTGCCATGCGCTCGCTTCCCTGTGGCTGGTCGAATATAAGCACTAATTCGCCTAGCTCGTTAACTGTAATTGTTGTAACTTCTTTCAGGTACATCTTGATGTTTGGTGGTACCTTGCCTAGCACGTTACCCCAGCTGGATGCCACCTGTTTTACCTCTTCTGGCACTGCTGCTGGAAGTGGTTCCTTTTTCACTGGTGCAGCACTTGCAGCTGGCGCCTGTCCTGCTGCAGGAGCGGCCATTACTACTGGCACACCCTTTTCCACCTTTTTCTCAAGGTTTGCCATTCTATTGTTGAGAGCGGAAATATCCTGCTCCATCTCTGGCTTACACAGCTTGATAAGTGCTATCTCGATAAGAACTCGCTTACCGCTTGCATACTTAATATCATTAGAAAGTGCCGAGAGAACTTGAATATATCGCATCAAAATCTCGGTGTCAACCATCTTGGCTTCTTCTTTTAATAAAGCCAGATTATCAGAAGACATTTCAAGTACATCCTCCATATCATCTGAACTCTTAAGAAGCATCAGGTTTCTAAGATACCATGTGAAATCTATTACAAACTGATTCAGATCACGTCCCTGAGTGATTATCTCCTCTAAGATGCCGATGCACTGGGTGATTTCTCCGTTGATGATATGACGAAGTAATCTTGAAAATACCTCAGTATCAATTGCGCCTAACACCTTCAGTACATTGTCATAGGTAAGAGTCTGGCCTATGTAAAAGGCTATGCACTGATCCAAAAGACTTAATCCGTCTCGCATGGAACCGTCTGCTGCCTTAGCGATATAGCGGATGGCCTTATCCTCTACATCTACGCCCTCCTTATCCATCAGCTCCTTTAAGCGGGCTGCGATGGTGTCGATGGAAATACGATGAAAATCATATCTCTGGCAACGGCTAAGGATGGTAATTGGAATCTTGTGTACTTCTGTTGTTGCCAATATAAACACAACATAAGAAGGTGGCTCCTCCAAGGTCTTAAGCAAGGCGTTAAAGGCTCCGGTACTAAGCATATGTACCTCATCGATGATGTAAACCTTGTATTTACCTTCTGTAGGAGGGTATGCCACCTCCTCTACTATCTGTCGGATGCTATCTACACCGTTGTTTGAGGCAGCATCCATTTCTATTACATTCATGGAATTGCCAGCTGTGATGGATTTACACATGGCACATTCCATACATGGGCAGCCGTCCACAGGATTCTCGCAGTTGATGGTGCGGGCAAGAATCTTTGCGATAGTTGTCTTACCAGTTCCTCTTGTTCCTGTGAAAAGATATGCATGTCCTATACGGTCACTCTTTATCTGATTCTTTAAAGTTGTCACGATGTGGTCCTGGCCCTTAACATCCTCGAAGGTCTGTGGCCTGAACTTTCTATATAATGCCATATAAGACATAACAAATACCTACCCTTTTTTCTTTCTTTTAATCACCGAAGCTAATGCCGATTCGCTTAGCTTCTTCTATCATCTGGCAATCTGGCTCTACTACCTTTAGCTTGCCTGCCACCTTTTCAAGTGGGATGCGCTTTGTCTTGCCATCTACCATTGCAATCATGTTACCAAAATCTCCGTCCATGATAGCCTGTGCAGCTGCTGAACCAAGTCGTGTACAAAGCACTCTATCGTATGGATCTGGGCTACCACCTCGCTGCATGTGGCCTGGCACTGTAACACGTACCTCGATGCCTGTTTCCTTTTGGATTCTATCAGCGATTTCATAGGAAACAGATGGATACTTAGAAGTCTCAAGTTTCTTCTTGTAATCCTTCTTAGAAAGCTTAGCATCTTCCTTGGAAATAGCGCCTTCTGCAACCGCAAGAATAGTGAATCCCTTGCCCTCTTCCGCACGATGATTGATAGCCTTAACTACCTTTTTGATATCGTATGGAATCTCAGGAAGCAGGATGATATCAGCACCTGATGCAACACCTGCATACAGTGTAAGCCAGCCTACCTTGTGTCCCATAACCTCTACGATGAACACGCGGCTATGTGATGATGCTGTAGTGTGAATGCAGTCGATTGTGTTACATGCAATATCAATAGCACTCTGGAAACCAAATGTTACATCAGTTCCAAAGATATCGTTATCGATTGTCTTTGGAAGATGGATGATGTTAAGGCCCTCTTCTCTAAGAAGATTAGCTGTCTTCTGTGTTCCGTTACCACCAAGGATAACTAAGCAGTTAAGATTCAGCTTGTAGTAGTTTGACTTCATAGCCTCTACCTTATCAAGTCCATTTTCATCAGGCTCACGCATGAGCTTGAATGGCTGACGGCTAGAGCCTAATATTGTGCCACCACGTGTAAGAATTCCTGAGAAATCCTGGCTGGTAAGAAGCCTGTAATCCCCATAAATCAGGCCCTTATAGCCATTGAAGAAGCCGTAAACCTCCAGGTCCTTCACATTGGCTGCCAAGCCCTTAACAACACCACGCATAGCAGCGTTTAACGCCTGGCAGTCACCACCACTAGTAAGCATTCCGATTCTAAGCATAGTCCTTCTCCTTCCTGTAACCCCTTATTATTTTGTTCTTATCTTTGGCTCGCCTACTGCATTTCGATAACTCGGCGAACGTAATTGTATATTCTCTCTGTAGAAGCAATTCCAAGGCGCTCCTTTGGAGTATGAATATCGTAAAGCTCTGGACCGATTGATACTGCATCAAGTCCTGGTAGCTTAGATGCTAAAAGTCCACACTCTACACCTGCGTGCATTGTCTCAACGATTGCATCCTCGCCTGTCATTTCTTTATATAAAGCTACAAGCTCATCTCTGAATGTAGATTCACGCTTGAACTCCCATGCTGGGTACTCACCATGAGTAGATGTCTTGCAACCAAAGCCCTCTGCAATCATTCTTACCTTGCGCATAAGAGCGGCCTTAGCACTATCTACTGAGCTTCTAAGTGAGAATGAGAACTTAAGCTCGTCCTCAAGCAAGTTAAGGATACCTAAGTTTAATGAAGTCTCAACTAAGCCCTCAATATCGTGGCTCATTGCCTGAACGCCGTTTGGTAAAGAAAGAATAAGCTCTACTATCTTTCTTGTATCTGCTGCATTTACGCCATCTACTACCACATTGCCCTCAGACTTGATTTCGATTTTCATATCTGGGTCTGTAACTGCATATTCATTCTTGATAGCTGCTGCCTCAGCCTCCATAGCCTTGATAGCATCTGCGTTTGTAACTACCTTTGCTATAGTTGCACGTGGGATGGCATTATCCTTTGTACCACCTACATAATCTGCAAGGCAAACATCTGCTGTATCAATACCTGCTGCAAGGATTCTGTTTACCATCTGTGTGGCATTAGCTCTACCCTTGATGATTTCTGTGCCTGAGTGTCCACCTGTACAATCCTTAACTTCGATTGAAACAAGAGCGCCCTTAACTGATTCCTTCTTAAATGGGTACTCAATATCCATTCTGCATCCACCGGCA
The DNA here is from genome assembly GCA_015057315.1 of Pseudobutyrivibrio ruminis. GTDB lineage: Bacteria > Bacillota > Clostridia > Lachnospirales > Lachnospiraceae > Pseudobutyrivibrio > Pseudobutyrivibrio ruminis_D. The sequence continues at coordinate 51,434 of SVER01000009.1, forward strand.
CATCCGCTAAGGAAATGTCCTTCTTCCTCAGAATCAAGGTTAAGCATCTTGCGACCCTTAAGCATTGATACATCGATGCCTGCTGCACCTTCCATACCAACTTCCTCAGAAACTGTGATGATTACCTCTAAACGTGGGTGCTTAAGTGTATCATCCTCTAGGATTGCAAGTGCCATAGCTACTGCGATTCCGTCATCACCGCCAAGTGTTGTGCCCTTAGCAGTAACGAATCCATCAACTACCTCAAGATCAAGACCTTCTGTAAGCATGTCCTTCTTGCAATCTGGCTCCTGCTCAGCAACCATATCCATGTGGCCCTGAAGGATAAGTGGTGCAGCACCTTCCATTCCCTCAGAAGCTTCCTTAATCATGATTACGTTGTAAAGGTCATCTGTGTAATATTCAAGATTATGTGCCTTTGCAAAATCTACAAGATATGCACTAATCTTTTCCTCGTGATAACTTGGGTGAGGGATACTACAAATCTCCTCAAAATAACGAAATACTCTTTCTGGCTGTAAACCTGCTAAAACTGCCATTTTTAAAATTACTTCCTTTCTATTTCTAACATCTATTCAGAATAGACGCCGTATTCGCAGCCTATATTATAGGCTTCCATATCATCCACAAGCTCCCATTTCCACTCAGCTTTTTTATTAGCTGTAGTGTCCTTAGTCTTTAAGATTTTCTTATATAGCTTTATCTCGCCTGTGCCATTGCCACCATTCCACAGATTGTTATGGCGCTTCTCACCGTTTGGTGCCTCGTAATTAATCAGAAGCATATCCTTCTTATCACAGGTAATTTTCGCTTCAAGCTTGGCAAGCGGTGTCTCCTGGGTGATTTCCCATACTACCTGCTCGCCATCTGTATTGCAATTGAAATCTGTGCTAGTAAGAGTCCAAAAACGAGAGAAGTTAAACTCGTAAGGCTGACCCTCATACCAAAAAGCGCCAAGGATAACATCGTCAAAGCTATGACCTGTTCTTACCTTAGGACGGCCGCCTCCAATATCAAATGCACTGTTATCAAGCCACTTACCTGATATTTTACTCTTAATATGTGATGAAGCAAGCCATACCCATGGGGATGTGAAGTCCTTGCCCCAGTTCTTATCTGCGTAGCCATAGCAGCTATCCGGACTAACTTCATATTCTACACCATCTAGTATAACCGAGCCACTAAATAATGTCTTCATGCCCTCTGCATGCCAGAACATTTCAAATGCCTCTATCTCACGTGATGCCCAGCCTGCGCCGTAGCCCACGTTGAAAGCTATCTGCTTTTCGATGTTAAGGTCCCAAACCATCTTACCTGCCTGGCACATCCACTCTGGATGAGCCTTAGCATCCGCCTCTGTCACCTCTACCTTACCAAGAGTGCGGCTTTCTGAGCAGAAACAATCCTCTGCACTAATAAGAAATGGCACATCTTCCTTAATATTAACCTTGTTCCAGCCAAAGAAGCGGTGCATCTGCTTAGTGCCTTTGCCCCAGCAGCCTACCTTCACCATCATGTAAGATGGCTTTACGCCCGATGACTTATTCTCTGGAAGCTGGCCAAACACTGGCTCATCCCCACCAAGCTCTGGGTTAATTGTGAAAAACTCGATAAAGAAAGCCTTTTCCTCGCCCGTCTGTTTGTTATGACCGGTGAAGCTGTGCCACCACCAATCATACCCCTCACTGGCAAGAGCACCCTTTAGCATAAAATCATCTCTTGTTATATCCGAATGGTTAAAGCTATGCTCGATAAGCTTGTCCTTCACATCAAGCCCATCAATTTTTTCAAGTACTGTCTCCCCAATTTGACTAAGTTTCTCTTTTACCATAATTCTTTCCCCATTTTCTCATAAAAATCTAATATAAATATACCATTATTTATGGGTAAATTCTATTCTGAAAGTAATATAAAAAAGCCGCTTAATAAAAGCAGCTTTTGTAATCTTTAATATCTTTTTATCTGGTCATCCTCATCTGTTGTTGATTTATCAATCAACCTAATCTCAACTTCATAGGAATAATCATCGTTTACTTTTACCATGACTCTATCGCCTACATGTTTGCCACGTATTGCAGCTCCCAGTGGTGATTCTATGGAAATTAGCCCTTTAAGTGAGTTTCCACGAATGCTTGTTACAAGCTTGTAGGTTTCCTCGCAATCGTCCTCTGGGATGTAGATTGTAACTGTGTTATTGATTCCTACTTCGTCATCGGCACTGCTATCATCTACTACCTCTGCAAACTTTAGCATCTTCTCTAAATAGCGGATACGGCTATCATTCATGTTTTTGGCACGCTTTGCCTCATGGTACTCGAAGTTCTCGGACAAATCTCCTTGCGCTCTGGTCTCCTTAACTTCCTCTAGAAGCTTTGGACGAAGCACCAGCTTACGCTCATCTATCTCTGCCTGAATCTTTTCTATATCACCCTTTGTAAGTCTCTCTCCCATTTGTGTTACCTCCATTTACAACTATTCTACTACAACTTGAGTTTTTCCCTTAGCCCAATCTGTTATTGGTCTTGCATCAGGTGCAAATAAATCTGCTGGGATATCCTGTGGGTCAAAAAATCTATGTTCAAGCACCTCGGAATCCTCATCTGAGATAGTTCCCGTGTACTTATTTGTCTTAAAAATCACTGCAAGTGAATAGACAACATCCTGGTTTGGATATGTAATCATCCTATCATCACCTGAATACAGGCCAAACAACTGAAGCTCCTTAACTTCTATACCAACCTCTTCCCTAAGCTCTCTTGCTGCAGCTTCCTTATAAGTCTCCCCAAGCTCTAATGCTCCACCTGGTACACACCACTGACCATTATCGCTTCGCTTTTGCAATAGCACCTGGCCCTTTTCATTTTCCACCAGCACACCACAGCCTACAGTCATTATGGTATCGTGGCCTATCACTTTTCTCAAATCGCCTATATAGTTCATGTTTATGCCCTCTTTAACTTTTGTACTATTCTTGACAACCTAAAATTAATTCTAATGGTTTTACTCCTCTTTTTAAAGTACAAAATAAGGCGCCGCAAACGCGGCGCCATGATTATACACTCCCAGCCATGCCAGGATTCTTTATTCTGTTGGCTTCTTGGCGGCAGCACCATGTCGTTGCTGATACACCATAGTCAGCATATCCTGCTGATATTTGTCATCGTTGCTGAGGACCTTGAGTTTGTCTTTGACCTCATTCTTTCGGGCACGTAAGGTCTCAAGCTCTTTCATGAGCTGTGCTTCCTCATCCTCATACCTTTTCAATTGAATCTTTAAATCTTCAATATCACGTTTTGTATCAGCATCAATCATAGTGTTACCTCCCCGCCACACGTAAGGCTAATTTCAGGAGAAGCCTTATCGTGTTTGATGAATCTCTTGTCTAACCAGCGCTTTTTTTAACGCAACTTCCGCTCTTAGCACATCAAGACCTACTTCCTTCTGTGCTAAACGATTCTTAGCTCTTTCTTCAGCCTTTTTAGCTCGCTCTACATCTATCTCGTCTGGCCACTCAGCAATCTCGGCAAGCAATGTCACCTTATCTGGGAGGATCTCAGCGAGGCCCGCATGTATAGCTGCTTTCTTCACACCATCAGCCTCTGTAATAGTACAGATACCTGGCGCGATTACTGTGGTGAGTGGTATATGTTTTGGCAGAACGCCAATCTCACCACAGGCAGTATTAAATTCAACCATTGTAGCTTCTCCCTCGTAAAAGCTACGCTCTGGCGTGATGATTGATACCTTAAAGGTGTTATCTGCCATTTACGCCACCTCCTATTTGTTCTCGTTCATCTTGGCACGAACCTCGTCGATTGTACCAGCGTTAAGGAAGTAGCTTTCTGGGATGTCATCATGCTTACCTTCAAGGATTTCCTTGAAGCCACGTACTGTCTCAGCAATTGGCACATATTTTCCTTCAAGACCGGTAAACTGACCAGCTACGAAGAATGGCTGTGACAAGAATCTCTGAATCTTACGAGCACGGTTAACTACAAGCTTATCCTCTTCTGAAAGCTCATCCATACCAAGGATTGCGATGATATCCTGTAATTCCTTATATTTCTGAAGAATCTCCTGTACACCACGGGCAACCTCGAAGTGTTCCTGACCAACGATACGTGGGTCAAGGATACGAGATGTAGAACCAAGTGGGTCTACCGCTGGATAAATACCAAGCTCGGCGATAGAACGCTCAAGTACTGTAGTAGCATCCAAGTGTGCGAATGTTGTAGCTGGAGCTGGGTCAGTTAAATCGTCGGCAGGCACGTAAACAGCCTGTACTGATGTAATTGAACCATTCTTTGTAGATGTGATTCGCTCCTGAAGAGCGCCCATCTCTGTCTGAAGTGTTGGCTGATAACCAACGGCTGAAGGCATACGACCAAGGAGAGCCGAAACCTCTGAACCAGCCTGAGTAAAACGGAAGATATTATCGATGAAAAGAAGCACGTCCTTTCCACCCTTATCTCTGAAGTACTCAGCCATTGTAAGTCCAGTAAGACCAACTCTCATTCTGGCTCCAGGTGGCTCGTTCATCTGACCGAAAACCATGCAGGTTTTGTCGATAACCCCTGATTCCTTCATTTCGTAGTAAAGGTCATTACCTTCACGAGTACGCTCACCTACACCTGTGAATACTGAATATCCACCATGCTCAGTAGCGATGTTGTGGATAAGCTCCTGAATAAGTACGGTTTTACCTACACCGGCACCACCGAACAAACCAATCTTTCCACCTTTCTGATATGGGCAAAGAAGGTCAACGACCTTAATACCTGTCTCAAGCATTTCAGTTGATGTTGCCTGCTCCTCAAACGAAGGTGCTTTCCTATGGATAGGCATCTTCTCAACACCTGTAGGTGCTGGTTGCTCATCAATAGCTTCACCAAGTACGTTGAAAATACGACCAAGAGTAGCCTCACCAACAGGAACCGAAATTGGTGCTCCTGTAGCTACTACATCCATTCCACGTACTAATCCGTCTGTAGGACCCATGGCAATACAACGAACTGTATCGTCACCCAAATGCTGTGCAACCTCGACAACCAGTTTCTCACCGTTTGCTCTGGTAATTTCAAGAGCATCGTTGATTTCTGGTAGAGAATCCTCTCCAAACTTTACATCAAGTACCGCACCGATAATCTGAGTGATTTTACCAATATTATTTGCCATTTTTTCACTCCTATCTGCTTTTTTGTCAGCTCAATGCCTCTGCACCAGCGATAATCTCGGTCAATTCCTGAGTAATTGATCCCTGGCGGGCACGATTGTATTTTAATGATAGATCACTAATGATTTCCTCAGCGTTGTTTGTTGCTGAATCCATGGCCTGCATTCTGGCACCATTTTCTGAAGCAACAGCCTCAACTAATGCACCATATACAAGTGATGTGACATATTTTGGAATGATTAGCTCTAAAGCCTCTTCTTCGTTTGGCTCAAAATTCATAAGAGCCTCTGCGGAAGCGGACTTAGCCTTCTCTACATCTGCCTCATCAATCTCTGCTGGAAGCAGCTTCATTAGCTTTGGAATCTGGCTAACTGTATTTTTGAAGTGTGTGTATACAAGATAAATCTGTCCGATTTCACCACTTGCATAATCAGTAAGGACATCGTTGCTGATAGCTATTGCATCTGCATAGGTTGGTGCCTCCATTACTGGAGAATAATCCTTAACCACTTCGTATCCTTTGTGGGCAAGGCTCTCACCACCCTTGTGTCCTATTACATACAGCTTTACATCAGAAGGATTCATTTGGCTTCCAGTAATCATCTTTACAATATTTGAATTGTAACCACCTGCAAGACCACGGTTAGATGTGATGACTATAACGCCAATCTTCTCTGAGCCATTGTCTCTTAGGTATTTGTTGTTTACTGTGCCAGCCTTTGCAAGCATTCCACAAATAGTGTTATACATTGCATTGAAGTAAGGTGTTGTCTGTTCTGCCTTACTTCTTGCCTTCTGAAGCTTTACTGTAGATACAAGCTTCATGGCCTTAGTGATCTGCTGAGTGCTACTAACACTCTGTTTTCTTCTTTTTATGTCTCTCATTGAGGCCATAACAGATCACCCTCCTTACTTGTAAGTCTTCTTACACTCCTCGATAGCCTTAATTAGCTTTTCTTCCATCTCACCTTCAAGCACCTTTGTAGAGCGGATGCTTTCTGGGATTTCTGGACACTTTGTATCAACCAAATCAAACAATGCCTTTTCGAATTTAAGGACATCGGCTGTTGGAATGTCAAGCAAGTACTTCTTTGTTGCTGCGTAGATAATCATAATCTGATACTCTACTGGCATTGGTGCGTACTGTGGCTGCTTTAACATCTCTTTGATACGCTCACCTTGTGCAAGCTTTTCAGCTGTATCAGCATCAAGCTCTGAGCCGAACTGTGCGAAAGCTGCAAGCTCTCGGTACTGAGCAAGCTCTACACGGATAGGAGCTGCGATTTTCTTCATAGCCTTAATCTGAGCAGAACCACCTACACGAGATACTGAAAGACCTGCGTTAACGGCTGGTCTGAAACCTGCGTTGAAGGCTTCTGTCTCAAGATAAATCTGACCATCTGTGATTGAGATAACGTTTGTAGGGATGTATGCAGATACATCGCCTGCCTGTGTCTCAATGATTGGTAATGCTGTAAGTGAGCCACCGCCCAGCTTATCAGACAATCTAGCTGCACGCTCAAGTAATCTTGAGTGGAGGTAGAATACATCACCAGGGTAAGCTTCACGTCCTGGTGGACGACGAAGAAGTAATGAGAGTGTACGGTATGCAGTAGCATGCTTACTTAGGTCATCATAGATGATAAGTACGTCCTCACCATTCTCCATCCACTCTTCACCGATAGCGCATCCTGAGTAAGGAGCGATATACTGAAGTGGTGCAAGCTCTGATGCTGTAGCGGCAACTACTGTTGTCCAGCTCATAGCACCGTATTCCTCTAATGTTTTAACAAGGGCTGCAACTGTTGATGCCTTCTGGCCAATTGCAACGTAAATACATTTTACGCCCTGTCCCTTCTGGTTAATGATTGTATCAATTGCGATAGCAGTCTTACCAGTCTGTCTATCACCGATAATAAGCTCACGCTGTCCACGTCCAATAGGAATCATGGAATCGATAGCCTTGATACCTGTCTGAAGTGGAGTATCTACGGATTTACGAGAGATAACGCCTGAAGCAACACGCTCGATAGGACGGAACTTTGTAGAATCGATAGGTCCCTTGCCATCAATAGGCTGACCCAAAGCATTTACTACACGTCCAAGCATTGCGTCTCCAACTGGAACCTCAACAACACGACCAGTTGTCTTTACTGTATCGCCTTCATTGATATTCTTGTCGTTTCCTAAAAGAACGCAACCAACGTTGTCCTCCTCAAGGTTTAATACCATGCCGTATACTTCCCCAGGGAACTCTAGAAGTTCGCCCTGCATAGCATTCTGTAATCCGTGAATACGTGCAATTCCATCGGCAACCTGAATTACGGTTCCTACGTCCGAAACATCAAGCTGCGCTGCATAGCGTTTCATCTGCTCTTTAATAACCGAGCTAATCTCTTCTGGTTTTAAATTCATGGAGCGCATTCACCTACTTTCAATTGAATATTTGATAACTCGTGAGTTAATTTACTAATCTGAGTCTTGATAGAACTATCAACGACTCTATCCTTAATGCGAATTACCATACCCCCGATTAATTCAGGGTCTACCTTGTATGTCATTACAAATGAACCATAGTCGGTAGTTTGAAGCAAACGCTTCTCGACATCTGATTTCTGTGCTTCAGTAAGCTCTGTTGGTGTTGTAACAGTCGCCCTTCCGATTTTTTTGTAATCGTAAACCTTCTCAATGAAGTAATTAAGCACTGCCACCATATCCTTTGAGTGGTCTTTTTCCTCTAGCTGTCTTAAGAGGCCAACCAGCTCATCGCTTACCTTACCTTTGAATACATTGTCGATGATTTGAAGCTTTTCTTCTTTATTGATTTTTGGATGATTCATCATCTGAGAAAATCCGTCATTAGTCTCAAGGACTTCTATGACAGCCTCTGCCTCATTTAAAAAGTCATCGACCTTCCCTGATTCCACGGCTAGCTCAAACAATGCATCACCATATACGTTTGAGACTAATTTAGCCATGTGCTTTCACCCATTTCCTTAAGAGTTTGCTCTACTAAGGTGTTCTGAATAGTTGTGTCGATGTTAGCAGCTACAACCTTGCTAGCCATAACAGCTGCAACTGATATCATTTCCTGCTTAACCTCATCAGCAACCTTCTTCTTCTCAAGCTCAGCCTCCTCGTTTGCACGAGCGATAATAGCTGCTGCCTCTTCCTTAGCGTCGCTAATAATTTTGGTTTCATTCTTCAAGGCCTTTTGTCTTGCTTCAGCCAGGATAGCATCTCTTTCTTTGTTGATATCCTTAAGCTTTGCCTCGTACTCGAGCCTTAGCTTTTCTGCCTCTTCCTTATCTTTCTTAGCATCTGCGATGTCCCTTGCAATGCCATCCTTTCTATCCTGCAAAAGCTTTCTTGCTGGATTGAAAAGCTTGTTTGACATTATAAGGAATAGGAAGAATACTGCTATGGCTAAAAGTACTACGTCGTTCACCAACTGAACGTCTAAGTCAAATAGTCTTTCCAACTTTTAGCCCCTCCTTTTTCTATTTCTTCCTGATAATGATTAACCAACCAATGGCTGTACAAAGAGTAACAGAAGGGCAATAACAAGTCCGTAAAGACCTGTTGTCTCGGCAACGGCCTGACCAAGTAACATAGTAGACATAATCTGTCCCTGTGCTCCTGGGTTACGACCAACGGCTGCTGCACCGTGACCAGCTGCGATACCTTGTCCAATACCAGGACCAATACCAGCGATAACTGCAAGACCAGCACCGATTGCTGAACAAGCTTTAATTAAATCTGTACCTGAAATGTTCATAAGTTGTTTCCTCCTAAAAGTAATTTTGTTGTTGAATCAGCTGTTAGCTGTCTCCATAACTTTGAGCGATGTATGTCATTGTCAACATACAGAATACATAGGTCTGGATTGCACCAGAGAAAATATCAAAGTACACATGAAGTGCTGCAGGCCATACCAGGGCGAACTTGCCTAGCAATCCATACACAAGACCCATAATGATAGTTCCTGAAAGAACGTTTGCAAACAAACGTAGTGACATAGAAATTGGTACCGCAATGTCGGAAATGACATTGATAGGCATCCAAATTGGCAACCATGGTGGCAATGGAGAACACTTGTCAATCCAAATGTCCTTTGCACTCTGATGCCTAATCTTTACTACATGGATGCAAACAAAGGTAATTAATGCAAGCGCAAGTGTTGTACCGTAATCGGCTGTTGGTGGTCTTAGTCCAACCAAACCAGATAAGTTAGATACCAAGATGAAACAGAATATCGTACAAATCCAGTTTGCAAACACTGGTGCGTGCTTACCCATACTGCCTTCCACCATTCCATCTAAAAGCGAAACAATCAGCTCCAAGATGCTTTGGAAGGTATCAGGAACTTCAGTGGCATGCTTTAGCTTATGGTTGGCTATTAAAGAAAAAATAACCAGCGAAAGCCAAACGATTAGGATACAGACATGAGATGTGGTAATCCAAACTTCCTGTCCAAATACTTCGTACTTGTACAGACCCTTAATCATGTCCACAGTATCGCTCGAGGCCAGTAAAATTCCTTCTGTCACACTTTCACCTCCTTCGTATTTAGTTCGTTGTTAATCCCCTCGGCTGTATTTAAATTGTTATTACCGAGAATTCTATTTAGCAAAGGCTGCGCATAAGCACTAACCTTGAGCCCTAAAATACCGATGAGTGCTGTAAACATGTTGCCAAGCTTAAACACCATCATAAGAATCATCACTGCACATACAATCAAATATCTCATCACCGATTTGAATGAAAGGTACTTTTCATGCCCTTCACCAATTCGTACTGATTCTTCGATTATCATGGCTATATGAATCGCCATAAATATTGCACAGCCGATTCCAAACACTAAACCTGTGGTATACCTGATTTTGTCCTTTACAAACCACACTCCCACAAGCTCTACTAATCCGCCGAATATAAGTATTCCTAAAACCAAGCCTGGCAAAGCTTGATTTAGTCTTTTCATCCAATTAATCATGCTTTTCCTTCGACTCGAATCGTTTTAAATATCCTCTTAGGTAACGGTACGCCCCATTACATGCTGCTACTACACCTATAAGGATTCCCCCTATAGTGAACCCCTTTGAACCAAAGTGATTAGTTAGCAAAACACCTATTACCGTACATAAGAGAATAGGTACTATTACATTTATTCCTAGCTGAAGCACCATTACCAGTGCGCTTGCTACATCCTTACTTGCCTTTTTCTTGTCCCTCACTGCTTGCTCCTATCTGGTAAGTTTTAATGTTATAGAGTAAATGATATTTCTCTACCAGTATGTTGATATTGATAAAACTCTACCCCAGCTGCTCTTAGCATACGCTTTGAAGCGATAACTGATGGTGTGTTCTCATATTTATCACTATCGTAGATGATAGTTTTGATGCCTGACTGAATGATAGCCTTGGCACATTCATTACATGGAAAAAGTGACACATACAGCTTTGAGCCTTCCAATGAACCACCTCTATAATTGAGGATTGCATTTAACTCGCTGTGTGTTGTATAGAAATATTTATTCTCCAGAGGGTCTCCTACTCTTGCCCAAGGAAACTCATCATCTGAACAACCATTTGGAAAACCATTGTAGCCCATGGATAAAATCTTGTTATCCTGGCTAACAATACAAGCTCCAACCTGTGTGTTTGGGTCTTTAGATCTCATACCCGATAATACTGCTACGCCCATAAAGTATTCATCCCAGCTAATGTAATCAAGTCTCTTGTCACTCATGGTCTTGTCCTCCAATACGTATATAATTTATGCCGAAAGTACCCTCATTAACTTCTCTATTGATGCCTTTAAGACCTCGTAGCACAGACCGTATGTCTGTACCGAACCACCATAAGGGTCCATGACCTCCAGCTCGTCCCCCACAAGCTCATTTAGAAGTCTCACATTCTCCTCGGTGGCATTTGCATATTCATTTAATATCTTTTGCCTCTGGCTTTCCTCCATTGTTATAACCAGGGTGTTTTCGGAAAAATCCGAATCCATCAACTGCTTTGAGGAATAATCCGTCAACGTAATGCCATTACTGATAAGTACTGCTTCCGCCTTTTGATTTAGCGGCTCTGGAAACTGAACTATCAAGCCTCTGGCCTCACATATAATAGGCCTTGAGTGCTCAGTGGCGTGGAATATGGCTGTTGCCATAGGCGCCCTTGCAGTTCCGCTTCCGGAAGCAAATATCACTCTATTAATTTTTTCCATTCCATTATCTCCTGACTGCGGGCTATGACTATACTTCTATTGTCTTTTGACCTGCCGCCTTAAGCAATCTGTTCATAATCGCCTGCCCCATCTTAGGTGTTGCAAAGCTTTCTGAATAGATAACATCTACACCAATTTCATCAAACTGACGAAGGATATCGTATAGATTGTGAGCTATAGTTCCCTCATCTGCTCTGTCTCCAATAATTAGCACCTGGCCATCTTTGTATCTGTCCGCTGATTCAGATGTGGCTATAATGCCTACCCTTTGACCTTTATCAAGTGCCTCTTTTGTCATTTGGTTGATTGTGGCTACAACAATATCCTCTTCCCCTGAGATTATTGTTAAATCGCCCTTTGGTGCATAGTGCTTATATCTCATGCCAGGCGCCTTTGGCCTAGCACCTGATGTGGTACCCTTGTCATTATATACAATGCCTGGGTCCATTCTGACTTCTCCTACCACTTCACGCAGCATATCCATATTGATATATCCCGGGCGTAGGATTGTCACCACATCCTCTGTCAAATCTACTATTGTAGATTCAAGACCTATATCTACTGAACCGCCATCAAGTATGGCTTCTATCTTGCCAGATAAATCCTCATATACATGGCTTGCCTTTGTAGGGCTTGGTCTGCCTGATGTATTAGCACTAGGGGCTGCAATCATGCATCCGCTTTCTTCTATAAGAGCTAGTGCCACCGGGTTATTAGGCATTCTAACAGCCACTGTATCAAGGCCTCCTGTGGTTTCGTAAGGGATTACTTCGTTCTTATTAACCACCATTGTAAGTGGACCTGGCCAAAATGCATCTGCAAGCTTCTTGGCATTGTCTGGCAAATCCTTTGAAATATCTTCTAACTGTGAAAACTTTGCAATATGCACAATAAGTGGGTTGTCCGATGGACGTCCCTTAGCCGCATATATCTTTTTTGATGCTTCTTTATCTGTGGCGTCTCCACCTAATCCATATACTGTCTCAGTTGGAAAGGCTACAAGCCCGCCGTTTCTTAGTATCTCTGATGCCTCTTTGATGTAATCCATGTTCATAGGCTCAGTCGATACATCCATAATCCTAGTAATCATACTCAAAATTATAACACTTTTGCTTTATAACACAAACCCTTTAAACCGTCTCAGAACCTAACAAACAGTGATTTTTCTGTGTTTTAGGTGGGATTACAAATTTATAAATATTTTGCAATCACGTTCCAAGCGCCTGTGTTATCAAATCCTTTCTTCCAGAATGCGCCGCCGGCTAATCCATAATTATCCATAACTTTTAGCTTCTCCTCTAAGGAAGCTTCATCCTCTACCCACACCTTGTAAGTGGTGCCTTCCTTAACATATTCACCATAATACTGGCCACTTGCATCATCCCATGCAGTGGAAACTCCATTTGTATTAAGATATGTCTGGACTGCGTCCATTCCGTACGCCTTGCTGGAAATGCTGCCATCCTCTGCAATGTTCCAAACTCTGCAATAGAAAGGCATTCCAAGAACTACCTGCTCTGCTGGTACTTCTTCTAAGGTATCCTTAACTCCCTGCTCAACCCAGCCTATTGATGCAACTGAGCCTGCCTCTTCACTACCTGAGTAATGCTCATCATATCCCATGATTATTACATAATCTGCATATTTAGCCTGCTCTTTTCTGTTATAGCCTGCTGATGATGCAGTTGGTACGTAATTATCTACAGATAAAATGATATCATTCTTCTCGCACTTTATTGATAGCTCCTTAATGAACTGAGTGAAGCCATCTGAAGCTGCGCCTGGGAGCTGCTCTATATCAATATTAATTCCATCAAGACCGTAGGTTATGGCCTGAGCAATCAGGTTGTTTACCAGAGAATCTCTTGAGCTTGTTGTGTTTAATACTGTTGCAGTATCAACACTTTCATCCTCAAGATTACTGATAAGTCCCCAAACCTGAACCCCTGCTGCATGACAAGTGCTTACGTAGCTACTGCTTGCAATAGATGCGATTCCACCCTTGTTATCACTAAGATGGAACCATGTAGGTGAGATTACATTTACCTTCCCAGAGTCTGCTAACACTGTAGCAATATCAGCATTTGCAGCCTGTGCAGTCACCTGGTGCCACAATAATGAGATTTCTTTTCCAGTAGAAATATGATTGTAGGTTCTCTCAGGAAGTGTGGCTTTCACCTTTTCTTCTTTTCCTGCTGCAATCTTATTATTTTTCATGTAGCCCATAACGCCTTTTTCAGACACTACAAAGCTCCATTTGCCTGTATCTCTAACTACTGTAATGGCCTCGCCCTTTTCAACATCCTCTAAGATTGGGCTCTTAGGGCCATTAAGAATTCTTATCTGTGTTTTGCCTTTAGCTTTAGCTGTTTGCTTAGCGTAGCCTGCTTTTTCAATGAACACTCGGTCTGGCGATTCAAAATATTCGTACTGAATATCTGTAAGAAGCTTCACGTAATCAGCCAGAATAAACACTGTATCATCACCTGCAATTACAATGTTGTTATCCATTGTATTGTTGGATTTATCGATTAGGTAAGCATTGCTTCCCAGATTTGCAGTGTAAATCTCTGTATCTGTAGCATATCGAAGTGTTATTTCTGTAGGGTCATATACATACCCATCATCAAGATAATCCTTTACAAATCCAAGCTCTAAATACACCTTGCCAGAATCTATCATGGCATATCCGTGTGCTACATCCTCAGTAGGCTCGATATATTCGCTATTTAAAACAACAGCCGCCTGATTGTCATGTGTTAGTACAAATACATCTGTTAATGGGGCATGCTCTTTGGTAGGAGTATATTTCTTGATTGCATATATTCCTACTATAAATGCTGCCAATAATATCAGCAGTGCCGCTATATAAATGTAGCCTCTAGGTACTCTATATCTCTTTTTTCTTTTTCTATTGTAATGTGTATTATGTCGATAGCTCATAAGCATCTCCCTTATATCTATATTCCGTTAAAGTATAACAAAATAGCGGTTTAAATTCCACATTTTAGGTAATTTAGCGCAAATAAATAGAGGGCTTGCGCCCTCTAATATAACTTATACTATTATTTCACTTAAATTTGTCTTTTCCGTTATAAAATTCCTTTGACGATATTGGAATCTCCAATAAATACATTGCAGCTACAAAATCATTTCAACAATTGCGTTAAAATCTTCTTCTTTTAATTTTAAAGGATTTTCAATGAATGGCCTTGTACGTATGGTACATCCTAATGGATTCCCGCTTGGTTTCGTATCGGTGTCGTTCTCATATGTATATATGAATTTTTCCTTTAAGCCATCTCCTTTCAATTTTTCAATCATCATTTCTACATCCTTGATGCACCATGGTTGCAAGGAGCCAATCATTATTTTCTTATCACATCGACATAAAACCTGATATGAATTTTTAGAATAATCAGCCACATCAATCACTATATGCCCATTCCAGCTATTAATCAGACTAACAGCCTCTTCCTCGTCGCAAGCAAGCACGTAAGTTACTTTCTTATAAGAAAATGCAATATGACCATCAAAGTTAATTTGCTTTTCACCTACAACTGGAAGTAACTGGCTATCTTCCGCAAGCTCTATATATAGAACATTCTGCTTTAACGCCGATTGCAAGAAATTTGCAATACATAGGCATATATGGGTTACACCCATCTTTCTTGATGCACCGATTACACCAATGACTTTTTTGTTTTTTATTATTTTTTGAATTTTGTTTGTTGAAGTTTTCTGCCAATGTTTAAATTTAAAAATCCCTTTCATTTCGCAATAATTCCTGAATAATCCTTTCCTCTTCTTTTGCCAAACCATTAGCACTACCTGTTTGTGGATACATATAAATCTTCTTTTTAAGCTCCTTAGCCAGCTTAATACAAGCAAGCTTAGTACACATGTTACCTATCACGTAAACAGACTTATCCCTTATCCATTCCGGATAGCTAACACTTATCCACGGAGCACTACCTGTGACAATTATTACCCTGTCACAGCTCATTGCAAGATCATAATCTGTTCCACAATCAACTATGTACATACCTATAGGAGGTGTTATATTTTCAATCGCATCACCATAATTTAAGATGCCTTTAAAATTTTTGTGGTATAAAACTCCATCCTTTAGTCTAGCGCCATGTAGGTTTTTCAAAAGATTATGAACAGTATCACTCTTTTCATCCTTGTAGTATGCGTCTATTTTATTTTTGTTCAAGTACATGCACATACTAATTGCGATTTTCGTGGTTCCAACAGATTTAGCTGCCCCGACCACTGCAATTCTTTTGCCAAGATACCTATTTTCCTCTTTTTTTCTTTCTTTATTCCCCTGAATTTTTAGCAACTCATTTTTCAATACTGTTATAGATTTTATTCTAGTGTCTATATTTTCATCAGTAGCCTGACTTACAAGTTTTTTTATCTTAAAATCTTCCCTTACGTTACTATGTTTTTGCATAAATTCAATAATCTTGCCAACGCCATAAACATCGCATCTTTCATCTATAAATCCACCATTCAGTTGTTCTGGTGCAGCCCAATTTACTGTGCCTAAGGGGCGTGCCTTTGCTGCTTTTGACTTCCTTACTGAAATACCAAAATCTATAAGACGAACACTATCATCCTGCAATATTACATGCTCAGGCTTCATATCACGATAAATGATAGGATCATCATCGCAGGTATGCATTGCCTCTATAACATCGCATAGACTAATTGCGTATTTTAATAGCTTTTCTTTAGAGATTATTGTTTCTAGTAGATACTCACGCAGAGATTGACCCTCTACATATTCTTCAACCAGATAATACATCTCGTTTGTATCTTCTACAGTATAAATTGTGGGTATTTGGGATGATTTAATCCCATGTAAAAGATTTGCTTCGGATAGGATGCTGTATGCATCAGGATGGGCCCTGTGAATAGCCTTTAGAATCCTTAATGCTCCTATCTGTCTGTAATTGACAAGTAATACTGCTGTAGCTGCTGTTTCTTGCAGTATTTGAACTATATCGTACCTGTCTTCAATACCTTCAGGTATCATATTACATCAGCTCCTTCCTTTCGGAAAGGCATCTCGCAGATAAGTTTATATCACATATAAAATTATATTGCAACCCCTAATTTAAAATTAGATATTTTTCTGTAACGGAACGATTTTATAAAAATTTAATACTTTTATCACGATTTATATAGCTTCTTTCCTTTACATTCCGATATAATATATATATAATTCGAATAAGAAATTTGCTTAAGACGCATCTTATTTCGATTCGGGAGGTGATTTTTATGAAGATTGAAAGAATCAACGAGAACCAGATCAGATGCACTTTATCGAGAGAAGATTTAATCAGCCGTCACATCAAGCTATCCGAGCTTGCTTACGGCTCAGCCAAGGCCAGAGAGCTTTTTAGGGAGCTTATGGAACAGGCTGCATACCAGTACGGTTTCGAAGCGGAGGATATTCCGCTTATGATAGAAGCTATACCACTTTCATCAGAATCCATTGTACTTTTAGTTACAAAGGTTGAAAATCCTGATGAGTTGGACACTCGTTTCTCTAGATTTTCTGAGAGCGATGATGATTTTGACGATGACGATATGGATATTGTGGATACACCAGCTAAGCCATTCAACGAATCAGCTGCTGATGACATTCTTAATATCTTTAACAGCCTCATCGAAAAAGCTCAGGCCGCAATAGCAGCTTCCCCAGAGAAGGCTGCAAAGGAGGGCTTACCTGTAGACATTACTAAGATGTTTGTTTTTGACAACTTGGATGATGTTCTTAGATTATCAGGTATCCTGGCAACATTTTACACTGGTAAGAATTCTCTCTATAAGAGTCCATTTGATAACAAGTATTATTTAGTCGTTAGCAAATCTGAAGACTCAGCCGAGACTTACAATAAAGTTTGCAATATTCTATCTGAATATAGCAACCAGCAGAACTACGTAGTGGGCACAGACCAATACATGTCTGAGCACTATGAAATTATGGCTGAGGGCGATGCTGTACAAAAGCTCGCCGCAATTTAAATTTAAAAGAGCATAAGGCGGTAAGGCAGCACCCATTATGATTGCCTTCGGCAAAGAGGGTGCGCCGTGGCAAACAAAAAGAACCAGAGATTTCTGGTTCTTTTTATTTACATATTATGCTCTTGAATCTAAGAATGTATTAATCTCTTCTACAAGATCATCAGCATCGATACCGTGTACCATAGCTGCCTCCTCGATAGTTTCCATCTGAGATGATGGACATCCGAGACAGTGCATGCCGATATTAAGTAAAATAGGAGCTACATCAGCATCAATCTGAAGGAGCTCACCAATCATAGTTGCCTTTGATACTCTTGCCATTTCAAATACTTCCTTTCTTATTTGATTTCAATTGATAATAACATGGTTTTTGGTTTTTCGCAATTGAATTTAGATATTGTTTATACTCTTAATAAAAATTTTCAAAAATAACAAGTTTGTTAGCGACTAATTTGTGTACACAATTTAAACCTGTGTTAGCCTAAATCAACAGAAGTTAGTCTTTGTGAACTGCTGTAAACCTTGATTTTGCATGGTTTTTAAAAAATACAAAATTTGTCCTTGCTTTAGACACAATTTAGATGTATTATAATCTCATCAACTTGTAATTGATAATTTTTATTAATTAGTTTTTAAGGAGGAATTTTATTATGGCATACGTAATTTCTGATTCATGTGTATCATGTGGTACATGCGAGCCTGAGTGCCCAGTAGGCGCTATCTCTCAGGGAGATTCACAGTTCAACATCGATGCAGGTGCATGTGTTGATTGTGGTACTTGCGCAGGTGTTTGCCCAACAGGAGCTATCGCTCAGGGCTAATCATTAAGTAATAACTTAATCAAGAAAACCGGTTAAGAAGTGTTGCATTGCAGCACTTCTTTTTTTTGCGCATAAAAAAAGCTTCTCCGAAGAGAAGCCTTATTCATGATTTGACTGACCGCTATGGTCTCTATTTGCAAATCTTGTGTATTCTGGTAACCAGGTAAGCTCGATAGTTCCGATAGGACCGTTACGTTGCTTAGCTACGATGATTTCAGATACGCCCTTAAGCTCGGTGTCGTGATTATAGTAATCGTCACGATAGATGAACATAACCACGTCCGCATCCTGCTCGATGGCACCGGATTCACGAAGATCGGACATCATTGGGCGATGGTCTGGACGCTGCTCAACGGCACGGGAAAGCTGTGACAGTGCAATAACTGGAACGTTCAGCTCTCTGGCAAGTCCCTTAAGAGAACGGGAAATCTCTGAGATTTCCTGCTGTCTACTCTCTGATTTACCATTACCTGACATCAACTGCAGGTAGTCGATGATGATAATGGAAAGACCGAATTCCATCTTGAATTTTCTACATTTACTGCGAAGCTCACCAATTGAAATACCTGGTGTATCATCGATGATAAGCTTTGAATTACCAATTTTGCCGGCTCCCTCGATAAGGTTTTCCCAATCTGCTTCCTGCAGATTACCGGTACGAAGCTTCTGCGCATCTACCCTTGATTCCAAAGCGAATAGACGGTTAACCAGCTGCTCCTTTGACATTTCCAGCGAGAATATAGCTGCACACAAATGCTCATGGATAGTGATGTGCTGTGCTAAGTTAAGAACGAAGGCTGTTTTACCCATTGATGGACGGGCCGCAATCAGAATAAGGTCTGATGGCTGCAAGCCTGCAGTCTGTCTATCCAAATCAATAAAGCCAGTTGGAATACCTGTTACCACGCCTCGCTGCTTTGACGCCTGCTCAATCTTTGCAATAGCATTCATAACTACCTGCTTGATTGGCACATAATCTGTGTTTCCACGATTCTGAACCAGGGCGAATATGTCATGCTCAGTCTGATTAAGGATGGTATCAACCTCTTCTGAACCTTCAAAGCACATGTTCTCGATATTCTGATTTACTTTAATGATATTTCGAAGTACTGCCTTATCCTTTACGATATTGGCATAGCTTTTTGCATTAACTGTTGTAGGAACACCTAAAACCAGCTCCTGGATAAATTCCAGTGAAGCAAATTCAGGTGGCACTCCCTTCTCCTTCAGTTTGTTCTGCAGTGTTACCTCATCAACAGGCTCGCCTGCATTATACAGCTCAACGATTGCCTCAAAGAGCATTCCGTACTGCTGATGATAGAAATCATCCTTAGTAAGGATTTCGGAACATTCTACAATAACATCCCTATCTACTATCATGGAACCAATAACAGACTGCTCAGCCTCTAAGGAATTGGGCATTTGTCTTTTGATTACGTCTTCCATTAATTATTCCCCTAAATTATTATTGTTCTGACACATGCACGCGAAGTGTTGCAGTTACCTTAGGATGAAGCTTTACCTTTACCTCGTATGTGCCAAGGGCTCTGATTGGGTCATCAAGGACGATTTTCTTTTTATCGATTTCCTTGCCGTACTGCTTCTTAGCTGCTTCGGCGATTTCCTTAGTTGATACTGAACCGAAGGTACGTCCACCTTCTCCTGTTTTGATTTTGGTCTCAACCTTCCACTCAGCAATTTCCTTTTCAAATGCAAGTGCTGCCTCGTAATTCTCCTGTGCAACCTTTTCATCATGCTTATTCTGAAGCTTAAGGTCGTTAAGAGCTGCGTTTGTAGCCTCAACACCAAGCTTTTTCTTAAATAACATATTTCTAGCGTAGCCTTCGCTTACTTCTACTACCTCACCCTTCTTACCAAGTGATTTAACATCTGCAAGTAATATTACTTTCATAGTTTGATTTCTCCTTCTTCTAGCATTTTATCTATTGTAGCTTCAAGGTCCTCGCGAACCTCTTCTATTGTCCTATTTTGAATTTGGGCACCGGCGATATTAACATGTCCACCGCCACCAAGGCGAGCCATGATGCTCTGAACATCTATCTCATCGATTGAACGTGAGCTAATAAATATCTTGTCCATAAATTTGGTAAGTACAAAGGAAGCCTTGATACCTACTATGTTAAGAAGCTCATTAGCTGCCTGCGCGCCTACAACTGTAGGACTTTCCAGGTTGCCATCCGGCTCACATTCTGCAATAGCGAATGACTCTCTGTAAACCTGAGCATTTCTAACGATTTCCGCACGTGCCTTGTATGTTTCCATATTCTCACGAAGCATCTTACGAACTCTGGTAACCTCTGCACCGTTTCTACGCAAGAATGCAGCGGCCTCAAATGTACGGACACCTGTCTTAGTCATAAAGTTGTTGGTATCGATAAGAATACCAGCGTAAATACAATCAGCCTCTGTAGGGTTGATGTTGATTTTGTCTGCAAAATACTGTAAAACCTCTGCAATCATCTCGCTGGCAGATGAAGCGTAAGGCTCTATATAAGAAAGGATTGGATTCTCAATAACCTCTTCTACCTGTCTGTGGTGGTCAATTACAACGATGTTCTTGTTCTTATATAGAAGATTTGGACACTCTACATAGCTTGGTCTGTTGGTGTCAACTACCATGATAAGAGTGTTATCATTGCACAGATTTAAAGCCTGCTCGCTGGTGATAAACATATCATCAGGATACTCGCCCTTTTCTGTGAATGACTCAACTACCGGCCTCATAGAGCTTGTAATGGTGTCGATTACGATGTTAACAGGCTTGCCAATCTCACGGCCAGCGCAGTACACACCAACAGATGCACCTAAGCAATCTGCATCAGATAGGTTGTGACCCATTACGATGATTCGCTCACGTGTCTCCATCAGCTCACGAAGAGCCTGAGCCTTAACACGAGCCTTAACACGGGTGGTACGCTCCACTTCCTTACCATGTGTTCCATAGTAGGATACGTTCTGGCCATTCTTCACTACTACCTGACATCCGCCACGGGCTAGGGCAAGGTCAATAGCCACATGTGCGTACTGAGCCTTTTGTGTGTAGTTATCACTACCAAGACCGATTCCAATACTGATTGTTATTTCCTTATCATTACCCATCTTAATAGTGGTAATGTCCTCAACAATAGAAAACTTATCTTCTTCAAACTGCTTAAGATACTTTTTCTGGAAGAAGATTAGATATTTATCCTTCTCAAGACGTCTTACAATGGCATTTCCCTCGCCAAAGTACTTGTTAATCTTTCTATCAAGCAGTGCCAAAAGCATTGAGCGCTTGGCATTTTCAACCTGTTCAAATACTTCGTCGTAATTATCTACATAAAGAAGTGCCATAACCATTGACTGGTCGTTAACCTTGGCCTTAGTAGCCTGGATGTCTGTCTCATCAAATAGTATAACTGCCACAAGACCATCGGCATTGCCTTCTATATTCATAGGCATCCCACCGGAAAGTGGCTCTGTCATATCAAGGCGCTGCAAACAGGCTAAGTACTTTCTATCATTATATTCGATATGCATATCGAAGTTATCATCCTTAGCATGGTCTATGCCCTCACGAGTGATTTCGGAAAAGATGCTGGTGATAGATTTGTTATAAGTCTTGCTTTTGTCTACAAGCTCACTGAACTCATTATTCATCCAGATAATCCTGCCAGAGGCATCAAGAAGCACATAAGGCAGCCTGAAATTCTTGATAAGCTCCTTTTGCACGGTGCCATAATGCACAGCGTATTCAATTATAGTGTTTTTGAAAGATTTAAGATTAGCTCTGTAATATATGTAACAAATTATTCCATACAAAAAGACGAAAGAAGTCATAATACTGGCTACCTTCGTGTCTACAAAGCTTACCACAATACATCCTATTAAAAAGATAATAAGCATGTATAAAGGAAATCTTAGATATCGATTTAGACGATTTCTATATTTTAAAGCTTCCATAAATTCAATTCTCCCAATAATTCCCTTTTCGACCATTTTAGTCAATTCTAAAAATCATTCTTTGGGTTGTATTATATCACACAATCTACTCATATATATACATTTTATCTTTAAGTAGGTATATGTGCTCAATTTTCACAAGTTCTTTTTGTGCATGTTTAACATAGGGTTGTCAAAATAACGAAAGGATTTTGTATTTTTTGGTTATTCTAACATTGTTCACAATTTATTCATTTTTTATAATCGTAGATAGTTAAAGGGAGATTCCCAATAAATAAAAAACAAGAGAGGATTTTTACAATGGCAGACATTCAATTAAAAAACATTAACAAAAAATATCCTAATGGCTTCCACGCTGTTAAGGATTTCAATCTTGACATTAAGGATCAGGAATTCATCATCTTCGTAGGACCTTCTGGTTGTGGTAAGTCTACAACACTTCGTATGATCGCTGGTCTTGAGGAAATTTCTTCAGGTGAGCTTCTCATCGATGGAAAGCTTATGAACGATGTAGAGCCAAAGGACAGAGATATCGCAATGGTATTCCAGAACTACGCTCTTTACCCACATATGACAGTTTACGATAACATGGCATTTGGTCTTAAGTTACGTAAGGTACCAAAGGATGAAATCGATAAGAAGGTACGTGAGGCAGCTAGAATCCTTGACCTTGAGAAGCTTCTTGACAGAAAGCCAAAGGCTCTTTCAGGTGGTCAGAGACAGCGTGTTGCTATGGGTCGTGCAATCGTTCGTAACCCTAAGGTATTCCTTATGGATGAGCCTCTTTCAAACCTTGATGCTAAGCTTCGTGTTCAGATGAGAACTGAGATTTCTAAGCTTCATGATTCACTTGGCGCTACAATGATCTACGTTACACATGATCAGACAGAGGCTATGACACTTGGTACAAGAATCGTAGTTATGAAGGACGGTGTTGTTCAGCAGATCGATACACCAGCTAACCTTTACCAGAAGCCATGCAACCTCTTCGTTGCTGGATTCATCGGATCACCTCAGATGAACTTCCTTGAGGGAACACTTAACGCTGATTGCTCAGCTATCCAGGTTAACGGTGCTAGCCTTCAGATTCCACCAGCAAAGACAAAGGCTCTTGCAGATGCTGGTTATGCTAACAAGTCTGTTATCCTTGGTATCCGTCCAGAGGATATTC
Organism: Pseudobutyrivibrio ruminis; assembly: GCA_015057315.1. Taxonomy (GTDB): domain Bacteria; phylum Bacillota; class Clostridia; order Lachnospirales; family Lachnospiraceae; genus Pseudobutyrivibrio; species Pseudobutyrivibrio ruminis_D. Next base: position 74,833 of record SVER01000009.1, read on the forward strand.
ATGATTCACAGATCTTCGTTGATACACAGTCTGCTTCAGTTATCGAAGCTAAGATTTCTGTATATGAGCTTCTTGGTGCAGAAGTTTACTTATACTTCGATTATGCTGGAACTCAGGTTACAGCAAGAGTTGACCCACGTACAACAGCTAGAGGTGGCGATACAGTTAAGTTTGCTCTTGATATGGAGAAGGCTCACTTCTTCGACAAGGATACAGAGCTTACAATTGCTAACTAATATTTATCTTTGTAAATTAAACTGGATGCACTTCGCATCCAGTTTTTTTATGCTATAATATGGCTATCTTTGCGAGGTAGGTTTTATGAATATTGAAGATAAAAAGAACAAATTACTAGAACAGTTAAATAAAGCTACTGGAATCAATTTTTCTATTTCTGATTCCGATTTATCTGATGAAGAGACCGTTAACAAGCTTAAGGAGATGGTGGTACGCTTTAATGTGCTAGATTCAAAGAGTGCTTTCTACCGCTCATTTTTAACTAGAGAGCTATCTTATTCTGATGCTGCTGCCTACATACACCGCTTCCACATAGACGAAAACGCTGTTCGCATGGTGTTTTACTTAGAAAGCCAGACTGACTACACTAAGGAAGCTGTATCACTGTTAAAGAGCCTTCTTCCAGATTCTCAGGATGCCTTGGTTCAGATTGATTCTAAGCACATTGCATTGATTGTACACTTTGAAAAGACTCCTAATTCCGAAGAGATTAATCAATACTGTATGGAATTTTTGGATATGCTTGAATCCGAAGCCTTCATGTCTTTTAAGGTTTCCTATGATTTACCTATAAATAAATTCACCGAGCTTCCTACTTCCTACAAGGATATTGTGCTGGCTATGCACATCGGCAATATTTTTAAGAGCTCAGACCACATATACTCATACAGTACTCTTGGACTTGGCCGTTTGCTTTACAACATTCCCGCCGATGAAGTTGAAACATATTTAAACAACCATATTAATAGTGACCTTTTATCTAGTCTTGACGCGGAAACTTTGAACCTTTTAGAGGCATTTTTCGATAATGACTTATCTTTGGCCGAAACTAGCCGCAAGATGTTTATTCACCGCAATACTCTTATCTACCGCCTGGATAAATTTGCCGATTTGACTGGCTATGATGTAAGAAAATTCTCAGATGCAATCACTGTAAAGCTCTCGCTTATGCTTTACAATTATATAAGAGCCACCAAATAATGGTGGCTCTTAGGTTGAGGACCCTCATCAGTCAGCTGCGCTGACAGCTTCTCCCTAAAAAGGGAGAAGCCTTTGGTTTATGCAATTCTTTTAGCGCCGTCGCCGATGTCTACTACGTAGAATTCAGCGTCTAGATCGTATTTTTCTTTGTAGGCTTTGCCTACTGTTTCTTTGAAGTTCTCAACAGCCTCATCCTTTACGATTGCTACTGTACAACCTCCGAAGCCGCCGCCTGTGATGCGGGCGCCGATTACTCCTGGAACTGACCACTCTGTTTCTACAAGGAAATCTACCTCTTCACATGATACTTCGTAATCGTCACGAAGTGAAATGTGGCTAGCGTTCATGAGCTTTCCAAATGTTTCGATATCGTTAGCATTAAGGGCTTCTACAGCCTTGATTGTACGCTGGTTCTCAGCTACGGCGTGCTTTGCTCTGCGGTAGTTAACCTCATCCTTTATAGCTGAGCCGTATTTTTCGAATTCCTCGTCTGTAAGCTCACCAAGCTCCTTGATACCACATACTGTCTGAAGATCTGCCAGTGCCTGTGCGCTCTCGTTTCTTCTGTCATTATATGCACTGTCTACAAGTGAGTGCTTTACCTTAGAATTTGTGATAACAATCTTAGCTCCTTCAAGCTTTACGCTGGCATATTTATAGGATAAATCTGCACAGTCAAGGAAAATGGCGTGGTCTTTTTGTCCCATTGCTACCGCAAATTGGTCCATTATACCACAGTTACATCCATTGAAATTGTTTTCTGAGTACTGTCCGATAAGAGCTAAATCAATCATTGTCTTGTTAAGACCAAACATATCGTTAAGCATAGTGCCTGTAAGCACCTCAAGAGAAGCTGATGATGAAAGGCCTGAACCGTTGGGAATATTACCCCAAACTACCATTTCAAATCCTGATTTAATTTCCGAGCCTTTCTCAATAAGTGCCCAAACTACACCAAGAGGATAGTTTGCCCAATGATATTCGTCCTTGTTTGTAAGGTCATCAAGTGAGCTTTCGATTACTCCTACGTTTTCGATATTAGCTGAGTAGAGTTTGATAACTCTGTCCTCACGCTTTCTTGCTACGGCGTATGTGCCGATTGTAAGGGCACATGGGAATACGTGGCCACCGTTGTAGTCGGTGTGCTCGCCGATAAGGTTAACGCGGCCTGGAGCGAAGTATGTGCGGATATCACCTGAAGGGCCGAATTTTTCTTCGAATATAGTTTTTAATTCTTGTGCGTTCATTTAATTCTCCTTTTAGACACCTCATACGTATACCCTCATCAGTCAGCTGCGCTGACAGCTTCTCCCAGAGGGAGAAGCCTTTGGGAAGGCTTTAGAGGTATATGTCGTGTTTGTTGTATTTTGCCATTGCGTTGAGCAATTTGTCGGAAGGTGTGAATATTACTTTGAAATCGTTGCCTTTTGCCTCGCTGTGAGCTACTAAGATGTAATCTTTTTGCTCTGAATCATGGGCGCTGCAGTCATAAGTCTTAAGCTGAACATGGTCGTATTTAAGTGATTCATTTGTGCCAACTGCTGCAACCATCTTTACTTCGTTTGATTCAATATTAACAACCTTTTTTCTCTTTTCATTGTTAATAATCTTTGCGATTTCAAGGCTACCATTTGTGTAGTCATATTCATATTCAATGTTTTTGTTCGAATATAAGATTATCGTAAGTATAGCCATAATAATGAGCAAAATCGCCATTATAATTGTCAAAATCCCTCTCGAATAAGTAACAGTAGCTACTAATAATAAAAATGTTACTACAGCAGCACCGGTCTTTTTTGTTTTATCCTGAGCTGTTTCAATTACCTTTACTGCCTCTTCTACGAATGTGTCATTTGTTTCAAACATAATCAACCCTCAACTTTCCTTCTAGTAATTAACATTGTATCTAAAAAATGTCGGCCACAACCTGCAGCCGACATTCATTATAACATATAAATAATGCCTTAAATACCCCTAAAACTAAAGGAAATCTCCATATCCTTGCTATTATCTAGCATGAATTCTGGGTGGGTCTTAGAGCCCCATGTATCGTCTCCTGCAACACCCATCTGCTTGCCTATTCTCACATGTGTGAAATGTACTGGTGGCAACTCCGTAGGATGCATTGCCTCGTCTATTTCATGGACTGTGTAAGGAAGTGCCGAGAATCCGTTACACTCTGTTAAGAACAATACTCCATTGCCTCTTTCATCTGTAAGCTTTGCGTAGCGTACCTCTTCATGGTTTCCACATTCCTGAGGAACCAGGTATTTTGCCATATTGTCTGCCACTTTATTTCTAAATATACCAAGCTTTGCATGGCATTTATCGTTGTAGGTTTCCTCTGGTCCCCTTCCGTACCATTCAAGGTTTTCTAAGCTGCTATCAAGTGTTAGCGCCATTGAAAGCTCAGGTAATTCTCCGATTTCAGCCGAAGCAGGAAGCTTCAATGAACAATCTACTAATCCATCGGCATGGACTATATATGTAACCTGACACTTGCCAGCTGGCTTTGTGGCAAGATGATATGTGTATACCACCTTTACACTGTCTTCTGATGCCTCAACAAAAGGAATTTCGTTAATGCCATCATCCATGCGATTTGTAGCTAAATACTTGCTTGCAAGTTTCCACTGACCAGCTCTAAATGGCAGTTGATTAGCCAAATCGTTTTCTGTCATTGGACGCCAGAAGTTTGGCATTACAAAGCGCTTAAGAAGCTCCTTACCATGGTATTTGTAAGAACTTAAGCCCTTCACGCCTACAAATAGGACTTCAAAATCATCCCCCTTTACACCAAGGTTATGGAAGCCTTGGGTTACAGTAAGCTTCTGCGCTGATCCTCGCTCAAAGATAAATCGGCCTACTGTAGTCTGTCCAAATGCCACCTCATGGCCTGCTCTTGCCCAAAGATTGTCCTCTTTTAACAAGAATGAAAGTGTAACAATATACTCATCATCCTTTGGTAAATCCAGCTCTAGGGCATACTCTGTAGTAGTAAGTGGTGGACAATCGATAGTAAGCTCTTCCTCCGCTATTAAATCTCCAAGCCGCTCCACTGTAAGTAGCGCTGTGTATTCATTTGTATTTGTAAACAGATTTCTGTTTTCAATAATAGCTTTGCCGCCCTCAAAAGTGATTTTGATGTTTTGGTAATCGTATTTTACCTCCTGCATCTTAGGACTAGGCTCTCTATCCTTGCTATAACAAATACCATCACCAGAAAAGCTACCATCATTTGGCCTATCGTCGAAATCACCGCCGTAGCCTTCAAACTCTACTCCTCTGTTATCCTTGATGGTGATAGCCTGGTCTATATAATCCCAGATAAATCCACCCTGGAACAATGGCTCTTCATAAGCCAGCTCTGTGTATTTGCTCATTGCACCACAGCTGTTTCCCATGGCATGCATGTATTCGCAGTTAATGTAAGGCTTATCCTTATGGTCCTTTAGCCATTCCTTAATAGCCTTCACTGGTGCGTACATTGTGGATTCCATATCGGAAAGGTCCACACGTCTATCGTTAAATACTCCCTCATAATGCACAAGCCTTGTGCTATCCCACTCATGGAATTTATCCTGCATGCGCCTTAGGTTGCTTCCGCCGTAGCTTTCATTTCCTAAGGACCAGATAAGTATACATGGATGGTTCTTATCACGCTCAAACATGCTATGTGCTCTATCCACTACATTATCTGCAAACTCTGGCCTATCACCTGGCACCGCATAGCTATCATCCTTAACTTTCATAATCTGAATTGGAGTCTGCCAAGTACCGTGGGTCTCCAAGTTAGTCTCATCGATTACATATAATCCAAAAATGTCGCACAATCTGTAGAAGTATGTCTGGTTTGGATAATGACTGGTTCGGATTGCGTTGATGTTGTTCTTTTTGATTGTGATAATATCCTTTAGGATATCCTCCTCTGAAAGAACTCGACCTGTTGATGAAGAAAATTCATGGCGGTTAACACCCTTAAACACAATGCGCTTTCCGTTAATGTGCATCATGCCATCCTTCATCTCGAAACGTCTAAAGCCTACCTTTTCTTTGATAACCTCTGCAAGTCTTCCTGTTTCACCAAAAACATTTAACTGCAAATCGAATAGATAAGGCTTTTCTGCACTCCACAGCTTTGGCTCCCTCACATGTACTTCCATGTGATTCATGCCCTCTTCTACAGCAAGCTTATTAAGTATATCTGTATCGTCATCTGAAAGTGTCATTTGAACCAGGCCACTTCCAACCACATCCATATCGATAACAAGGGTTGCATCCTTGTAATCATCATCAAGAAGTGTCTGTATTCGCAAATCTCTAATATGAGTCTTAGGAACCGTGTATAAATAAACCTCTCTGAAGATTCCCGAAAATCTAAAGAAATCCTGGTCTTCACACCAGCTGCCTGATGTCCATTTAAACACCTGCACTGCCAGCTTGTTCTCACCTTCCTTTATAAATGGGGTAAGGTCAAACTCGCTAGGTGTAAAAGAATCCTCGCTGTAGCCAACATATTCACCGTTGAGCCAAATTGCGAAGCCGCTTTCCACACCCTGGAATGAGATGTACACAGGTCCCTCCTTCATAAAAGAAGGGACTGTGAAATACTTCACATAATTTCCAACAGGATTCTCCTTGGTAGGAATCTCACCTGGCTCTAGCGCCTCATGTCCATCCCAAGGATACTGGGTATTCACATACATTATCTTATCGTAGCCTTCCAGCTGGATATGGGCAGGAACCTTTATATCATCAAAGCTTTTGCAATCTCTGTCCTCTCTATAAAAGTCCTTATCGCAAACCTCATAATTTTTTGCAAATTCAAACTTCCAGGTGCCATTTAATGAATACTTGAAGTTAGATTTTTCCCCATACGCATAAGCTTCACTGTCGTAATACTCATGGTCAGAATGAGCCTTTAACCTGTTTTGTTCAAATACCCTTGGGTCCTTTACGATTTCATAATCGAATTTTTTCATGTTATTTTACCGATCCTGTAATTCCTTCTGCAAACTGCTTCTGAAGTACGAAGAATACTATCATTGTAGGAAGTGAGCAGAATAATACGCCTAGCATTGTCATTCCGTAATCTACTGTGTAACCACTTGAAATATTTGCAATGAACATTGGCATTGTCTGAGCACGGTTGTCACTCATTACTACCTTTGGCCACATGTATGCATTCCAAGCGTTCATAAATGTAATAACTGCAGCTGCTGCATAGATTGATTTTTGAACAGGTACATACATCTTGAAGAAGATTTTCCATTCTGAAAGACCGTCTATTCTTGCAGCTTCCATGATGTCAGGTGGGAAATTACGGGAATTCTGTCTGAACATCATAATCATAAATGGTGTTGAAATACCAGGAAGGATGAAAGCCCATACTGTATTAAGAAGCTTTGCCTTAGAAACAAGTCCGTACAAAGGAACCATTGTTGCTACTGCTGGTACCATCATTGCAAGAAGAAGGATTCCAAATAATTTGTCCTTGCCCTTGTCGTGATAAAGCTCAAATCCATAGCCTGCTATTGAACATACAAAAAGTGTAACTACTGTCTGCACAATTGAGTAAAGGAATGAATTTCCCATACTGCTCCAAAGTGTGCCCTGTACTGCATTTTTCAGGTTCGCAAAGTTTACCATCAACTGATTGCCAAATGCTATTGAACCTCTTGCCACGTTAAGTGACGAGTTTGTTGCTGCTGCAATCATCCAATATAGTGGAAATACTGATATGAATGAGCAGATAATCAAAAATATGTATGTAGGAATCAGTCTGCGCTGAATCATTGATCTATTTTTCTTCTTAGTCACGTGTATCACCTACTTTCAAATTGATAAATGCCAGGATTGCAACCATGATAAATACAATAAATGACATTGCTGATGTGTAACCAAAGTTACCAACACCCTGTCCAAATGCCTGGTTGTAAATGTAGTGTGACATTGTGATTGTCTGGTTTGCAGGACCACCACTTGTTAAGTTTACTGACTCATCAAAGAGCTGTAATGTACCGTTGATTGACATGATTGCTGTCATTACGATTGTTGGCTTAAGAAGTGGCACTGTAATGTACCAGAAGGTCTTCCATCCGTTTGCACCGTCAATCTTGGCTGCCTCATATACTGAATACTCAATATTCTGAAGACCAGCTAAGTAGAACACCATGTTGTAGCCTGTCCATCTCCAGATAAGAGCGATGATGATGATTGCTCTAGCTGTTGATGCTGTGCCGAGGAAGTTAATGTTTTCACTGATTATGCCTAGCTTAAGTAAGATTGAATTGATAAGGCCCTGTGTTGCAAACATTGACTTGAAAATTAATGAATATGATACAAGAGATGTTGCACATGGTAAGAATATACATGTTCTGAACAATCCCTTGAACTTAAGGTCCTTATTGTTAAGAAGCTGCGCTAATAAGATAGCGAAGATTAACATGATAGGAACCTCTACTATTAAATAAAGGAATGTATTCTTCATTGATGTTTTGAAAATTACATCCTGTAGCATTCGAGAGTAATTGTATGTTAGTGGGTCAGCAAACTTAATGTTGATGCCCTTTCCTGTTTTAAATGATGTGATAAAAGCCTGTATGATTGGATAAAAGCTCATTATGAAAATTAAAATTGTTGCTGGTGTAAGGAACAACCAGCCAGCCGCCAATTGCTTTTTTGCAAGTGTCATTCCCTTTTTATTCTTCTCCACGATGTCTACCCTTTCTTTTAAAAATGGGAAGTGGGCTAGCCACTTCCCATGAATATACATTATACTTTCGGATTAAAGTCCCATTTCAAATCTAAGATTTGTCTCAGCTTCCTCTAAAGCTGCATCTGGCTCATAACCATTCTGAAGTACATTGATAAGAGCTGTTGCAAGAGCTGTTCTTGCCTGATAGTGATAATCTGACTGCTCTACTGTTGCAACGTTCTGTGTGTACTCTACGATGTCAGCGTAGATTGGCTGGCCGTTGAAGAAATCAACACCCTGCTGATATACGTCTGACTCTGCAGCTGCTGCACATGTTCCGATAACACCACCGTTAAGAAGTGCCTCATCATATGTGATTGACTGTCCGTCTTCTGCTGAACGTCCACCAAATGTGTAAGCTAAGAAGTCCTTAGCAAGGTCTGTCTTCTTGCAGTTAGCTGTGATGTAAAGTGAAGAACCACCATTTGAAGCGTATCCTGGCTTACCTGTAAGTGTTGGAGCTGGAACGATTTCCCACTTACCTGAGTTATCTGTAACCTGCTTCATTGTTGGGATAATCCAGTTACCATTGAATACACCAGCTACCATATCGCCCTGGATTGCCTGATCTGTGTAATCAGACCAATCGTTAGCAAGGTAAAGAACATTGTCCTGAGCAAGTGTTACAAGTGTGTTGAATACCTTAACAAGTGTTTCGTTCTCTGTGAAGTATGGCTCGCCATCCTTGAACTGTGAAACGCCTTCTTCCTGAAGCATCATATAGAATAAGTCGTTTCCATCACCGTCCATGCAAAGGAGATACTTTCCTGTTGCAGCGTATACATCCTTACCAATCTTGTCGAACTCATCCCAAGTAATACCTGTTACATCATCGATTGTGTAACCAGCCTGCTCAAGAAGGTCTGTTCTGTAAGCGAAAATTGCTGTACCTGCATCTACAGGGAAACCGTAATGTGTTCCATCAACTGTAGAGTATGAAAGCTTTTCAGCGCCAAGTCCATCCCAATTGCAATCTGCTCCGTCAGCTGACTGCCATGCCTCTGGGTAGTTTGTAACGTACTGCTGGAAATAGTGATCCTGGAAAAGTACGATATCAGGTAATGTGCTATAGTCACCAGCTTCTGCTGCAAGTGTTACTGCCTGCTCAACATCTGAAGACTGTGACTGTGTGATAACTTCAAGCTTGAAATCTGGATTAACTTCCTGATAATCCTTTTCAGCTGCCTTAAGAGCTGGGATATTGAAGTTCTCGTCCCAAGCGTAAACTGTTAATGTGTTCTCATCATCTGATTGAACTGCTTCTGTAGCAGCTGAATCTGTTGTTGCATCTTGTGATGCGTTGTCTGTTGTTGCTGTGTCAGCACTGCTTCCGCAAGCTACCATTGATGCAGCCATTGTGCCTACAAGCATGAGTGAAAGTAACTTTCTCTTCATTCTCCATTCTCCTTATTTGTAAAAATTTGCGGACACATATTGTGCAACATGCACAATAATTATTATTATATCCGCCCCTCATATGGTCATAATACTAGTTTTGCGCAACAGTTAGGTCTATATATTTGCGCTTTAAATGTGCAAATTCGACTATTTGGGATTGTTAAATAATTGTTTTTTACGAAAATATGTAGATATTTTGTTTAAAATTTGAAGAAAGGATGGTGATTTGCAGCTGCAAATTACCATCCTTTCTTAGCACTGATTTGATAATTCTTTTTTGATATTCCTAAGGTATTTTCTTCTTTCTTCCACTGATAAGGAGTCTTTCCCGTCAGCTTTTTAAAGTTACGGTTAAAGGTTGATGGTGTCTGATAACCAACTCTAAAGCCTACCTCTTCCATGGCGTAGTCTTTATTTTGTATAATTTCACAGGCCTTATCAATTCGAACCATGTTCAAATAATCTAGCGGCTTCATATTCATGCTCTCTTCGAATATGCGCCTAAAATGACTTTCAGAAAGACCACATTCATAGGCCACATCAGACATTTTTATGTCTTCAGCAAAATGCTCTGATATATAGTTAACACTTCTTTCGATATAGCTGTTTAATCTCTTTTCCTCTAGGGTAAGCGAAGAGCTCATATCCTCATTAATCCTTAGAAGCTCTACCACAAAAGCCCTAAGGTAGCCTTTAACAGCCTCCTTGTAATAAGGCTTTGTCTCCCTGTATTCCTCAATAATGTTGCGAATAATAGAAGTCATCACCTTATTTTGATTCCACTGGATAACATATCCATGATTGTTAAGTCTCTTTATCACTTCCTCAGGCAACATTCGCTTAAACTGCATTTCATTCCTGATGAAGCTGTCAATATCTATGTACAGGTATTCCCACTTGCAAATACCCTGATTGTAGCTCTTGGTCTCATGGGGAATATTCTCTGGAATTATGGTAATCAGCCCACCCTTATATGGCACGTTGGCCTCCTCAATAGTGAGCTGGCCATTACCCCAGTAGCAGTAGCCAATCTCCATATAGTTATGAAAATGAAGAAGATTCTCCTGATCTGCGCCATAGCTTCTAACCCATGATTCCCCGAGCAGCGCCATAACATAATGACCATCTGGTATCTCATAGTATCTATATTCTATCTGTTTTTTCTGTTTTGCCATAACTTTCCCTAGTGTCTGCGATCCTTACTATTCTGATAATACTGTGCTTTGTCATTATACATTAGCTGGTCGGCAGAATTAACAAGTTCCTCTATATTCTCGGAATTATACTGCCATATTGCACCTATTGCCATTGGAATCTTTTTGCCTTTTTTCCTAAGCTTTTCAGATAATGCCTCAAAATGCTCTTGCTCAATCTGAGGAACAATAGCTATAAATTCGTCCCCGCCTATCCTGTAACAGTATTTTTTCTTGAATACTGAACCTATAGCATTTGCAACATCTTTGATGAGATTATCTCCCGCATCATGTCCTTTTGTATCATTAACCTCTTTCAAGCCATTGATATCAACAAAGCAGATTCCTACAGGTAATTTCATGCCATCTAGCATTTTAAGAGTCGATGAAAATGCCTGTCTGTTGCCCAAATCCGTGAGCACATCATGAGTACTCATGTACATCATTTCTTTTGCCATATTATTATTTCTAAGCTCTTCAGAAATAAAAATAGCAACGGATTCCATTACCTCTCTTAGGTTAATATCTAAATTAGGTGTATAGTTATCAACTATTAGATAACCTATAATGTCTTTTTTATCATTCAATGTAGCTATTGCGTAACGAGATATGTTACCAGATAAAATCTCGTCATATATTGCCTTATTTAAATCCTTGATGATTGAAGCATCTTCTATGATGACGATATTGTTACCCTCTAACTGCTTATTCCACATTGTAAAAATGTCGAATTGGTCAAATGCTTTCTTAGATGGCAAGCCCCTGCCGCTTTGTCTATCCATCCATTCATACATTTCCCCAGGCTCACCTCTTTTGGCCTCAAGTATGTATACTCTATCAGCCTTTAAGACAGTTCCTAAGATCTTAAGCGCTGCTTTTACCCCTTTTTTGAAATCATTAGATGACAAAAGCTTGGCACATTCGATAATTACGTTATTTGAATTGCTAATTATCTCTCTTGTCTCTTCTTTTCTCTTTTCTGCTGTAACATCATGTATGATAAAAGCGCAATAGCCCTTTTTATATACAGGCACTGCCCAGAACTCAAACCATTTGTTGAACTGAGTATTAAATGTCCTGTTAATTACAGACTGACGCATAATGGCCGCCTGGTAGCTAAGTCTAATCCAATCCTCATCCCTATTTGAAACTGTAGAATAATATGTTGCCCCATTTAATTCCGCTGTGGATTTACTAACCAAGGATGCATATTTTTCATTTACAAACAAAAACTGCATATCCCTAACTGTTCCAAATGGATCTGTTATAACTTTAAAAATACAGCAGGCATCTGGAAGTTCTTTTAGCATTTGCAAAATGGCTGTTTCAGAATAATCTACTGTATCAACATTAGTGTGGTCTATATTTTTCTCTGGCAACTCAATTAACCTCCCCATTTTTATATCATTCTCCTATGTATAATATATTATTTAAAGCCCGAAAAAACAAGACATTCAAGCCTTTCCTTAAGAAATAATCATAGCTCTCACAAAACCTGACAGGCCATAATCCCTCTTGCCACTTCCCATACCTACTTTTTCGATTTTAAACTCCTTAGGAAGCTTATCATCTGTTCTAAGTGCTGCTACGGCTGCTGCACCTGTTGGGGTTACAAGCTCACCCTTTACATCTATTATCTCAAGACTGATTTTGTGGTCGGCCACTATGTTTGTTACAGCTGGAACTGGTACTGGTAGAATACCATGCTGACATCTGACTGTGCCGTGACCCTCGTATAGCTTTGGCACGATTACCTTATCTACCCCCAGATTATCTATACAAACAGCGATTGATATTACATCCACAATAGAATCTACCGCTCCCACCTCGTGGAAATGAACCTCCTCTACTGGCAGGCCATGAGCTTTTGATTCAGCTTCTGCAAGAATTTCAAAGATACGCTTGGCTATCTTTCTTGCATTATCAGTCATCTTAGCATTATCAATGATTTCGGTGATTTCTTTCATCCCCCTGTGAACATGATGGTGATGATGTTCTTCATGATGCTGGCTTTCTTGATTTTCGTGATTATGGTGATGGTCGTGATGATGATCATGATTATGGCCATGTTCCCCATTGTGGCTATGTGTGTGACCATACAGATATTCCATATCGTGGTCGTGTCCATCATGCTCTTCATCCAGGATTACATCAAAATCCTGGCAATCTAACCCTGAGCGCTTCACTCTGCTATATTTTATCTTAAAACCCTCAGCCTCAACTGTGTCTAGCACTGCATCAAGCACCTTTGTATCGGCCCCCAAATCTATCAGCGCTCCCACAGTCATGTCGCCGCTAATTCCTGAATTACATTCTAAATAAAGAGTTTTTCCCATCCATATTCTCCTAAGCTTTCAAACTGATTTCCTAATAAATATTATGTTTTAAATATATCTAAAATTTCAATTTTGCACAATAGAAATCCATAAATAAAAGGCTGATTTCTCAGCCTTTTACTCTTCATCGATATTAATTTGTATACTTAAATCAATAGGTGTCGATTTAAGTTTGTCTTTATTAATATTCCTCTGGGCTTCGTGAAGAATCTCCCTAATCTTTTCCAGGTCTTCATAAGCATCATCAGATGAATAAGGTTTGCTTTCATCTTCAAAATTAAAATCCATATTCCACCTCTTTTGTGTGTATGGCTAGTCTAACATATCATTTTGAAGAATTAATGAAGCAATTAGGAATATTCAATTAACATCCTATTCCTCTTTGAAAAGCTTTAAGGAATCAATCAAGCCTATTAACGGCGTTTCTCCATCAAAGGATTTAACATAACCATGGAGTGATTTTGCCTTTTGCATTAGGTTTTTAGAATGTGTCCACACAAAAATATTTGAGCGGCCTTTACCGTTTTTCGCCTCCTGAATCAGGTTGGCTGCTGCACTGTTTCCGTCAAAAGCTACCACCATTGATGGTCTGCGTTCAAATATCTCGTAGTTAATGCTCTTGTATATTGCCATTCCCTCTGTTTCGATTGACACTCTCACCTTCACACCTGCATCCTTAAGCTTTTCGGCTTCTTTTTTAGTGATTAATGCCGGCACGAAGGAATAGATTCTAAAGCCCTTGGTATTATTGTCAATCAGGTATCTTTCATAACCAGAAAGCTTGTGTCCAACTACAAAGCACACTTCATCAGGGCTAAGATAATCCATTAGGTTATCCAGCTGCTCCTTTGCATTTGCGCTGATTTTGGTTGTTCTGCTTTCTGTGTTAAAGCTACCGCCAAGCAGCACTACAGGCAATCTATCCCAGGTTATTTCCTCTATTTGTTCCTTTAATTCTGTGTTGGCATTTAGCTTGGTCTTGGCGCTGCCTATGGTTTTTGATATTTTTACAGCCTGCATCTTTTCAAGCAGAACCTCTTCCATATCCCTATCCCCAAGAAGCTTGGCAAATGCAGCCTTCTTGGTAGAATATGCCACCTGACTTTCCCCTATGATATTTTTTTCAGCCTCTCGCATTAGCTTTAGCTCATCATCTGTAAGGCCTAGCATCTTAGCTAGGGATAGCTGCTCATCTATAGAATTTGTTCCGTATAATGCAGCCCCATCTGTTCCCTGTACACATCTAATTCCCTGCTTAAGATACTGCTTTAAAGGATGATTCTCCAAGGTATTTAGGTTATTAAGGCGTACATTACTTGTAATCTGAAATTCCAGCACAACATTGCAATCCTTAAGCTCCTTAAGGGCTTCTTTGCCCTTTTTGGATGTTGGGCTATATGTATACAAGCCGTGGCCTAATCGCATCTTAGGCATAGGTTGACCTGGATCTAACGATTCCTTTACACAAGCGATGGAATGGGCAATATTATCCTTTTGGCTATCGTTTTCCCCGGCATGTACTCTTATTACAAAGCTAGGGTCTGCCTTGGCTATCTTTACTATCTCTTTAAATGCTGGCTTTAGTGTGATAATATCGTTTATCTCCTCACCTACAAAATCACAGCCGGCTACATAAGGGTCTAAGGCTGTGGCCTTAAGCACCTCTAAGTTCTGCTCCAGATAATTAGCTGGGGTCACCGCATCCTTTACGATTGTAAGAGGGATTCGACGCATAGCCGCCAAAAATCTTATCATTACCCCTGTTTCGTTATAGATATGAGGCATTACCTCATGGACCTGTCTTAGCATTTCTATGGATTCGTATTTCTTTACAAGGGTGGTGTCGCTTATCTCTGCATAGTAAACTCCCTGCTTTTTGTAGCTTCTAGCAATCCATAGGAGCTTATCCTGGAAAATAGTGTTATTAGAATAAGCAGGATTTTCCTTATCTCTAAGCATTTGGCGAAGTGTAAGGCGCACATCCTCATCCGGTATAGAATCCACCTTTGATAAATCTATCTTCTCCTCGCTCTCCTTGCCCTTGCAGAACACGTATCTGTACAGATAAACCTTTTCAAGATTAGTGAAAACAGCCTGCCCATCCTTGATTACAGCCAGGGAATTTCTGATTTTGACTATGTTCATCTCTGCATTATCCAGATTGTTAAGAATCAAATCAGCAAAATTAATAAATGTATTATCATTGATTCTTCTATCCAGATATTTGCCCTTTAAATCTGATGATACAAACTGTCTGGCTACCTTCTCTCGCTGGGCATTTACAAGTTCCCACTGTTTATCTGTAAGCTCCAGCTCAAGCTTCTTCACATAATATAAGGGATATCTAATCTGATGTGCTATGCCTAGTGCAATCAAAATATCTCCTGTCAGATTACCATTCATGTGTGTGTGCAAATCTGCCCTAAACTTAAAATCCTTTCGGATAAATGTCTTGAATATTGTCTTGTCCGCCTGCAGCTTAAAATCCTTTGTCTGGCTCATCAGCGTCTTTGCAATGGCAGGAATGGTTGCCTTTACATCTACTCTGCCGTCAGGATATATGCTTGCAATTTCTGTATCAGCCAAACTAAAGATATAGCTTTCCTGATTATTTCCATCTATGAAGCATGGAATCTCACCCTTGATAACAAGCATTCCATCCTCAGCCTTTGACAGTGGCAGATTGCAGGTCTTGGCAAGATTGCGAATCAGATTGCCAGTGCTATGATTAGGGGTGGTTAATATGTAGTAGATTCTATCCAAATCTTTATAAAGATTTACAATGATATCTTTTTCGTTATCCAGGAAAAAACAGGTTAAATATGTCATTTCTACTCCTTAAATTTAATGCCGATTTACTTTTCATATAGTCTAACTGAATTTATCCTAATAATAAAGTAAAATTACGTCTTATTTGTGGTTTTTACATCAAGTAGTTAATGAACATTCTTTGAATTTTATCCATTTATTTTACTTTGTTGTTATAATAAATAATAGTCTTATTCTTTTTACTCAAAACGGGGGGTAGCATGAACGATTTTATTGGAAAACGTTTGAAAATGAAACGTAGAATCCTTATTGTAGACGACGAAGAAATCAATGTAATGATGCTTTCAAAAATCCTCAAGGATGAATATGAGGTTTTTACTGCATCAAATGGAAAAGAAGCACTGGATATTCTTAAGCAAGAAAACGGGCTAATATCTCTGATTCTTCTTGATTTAATCATGCCTGTTATGGACGGATACGAATTCTTCAACGTTATCAGTCAATGCTCTGAATATAAGAATATTCCTATTATTTGTCTCACTTCTGAAAAGGATGCCGAGGTAGAAATTCTTAATATGGGTATGGCTGATTTTATCCCTAAGCCTTTTGAAAATCCGGCAGTTATTCTTGCTAGAATATCAAGAGTCATCCAGCTATTCGAAGGCTCAGATATCATTAAGGCTACTCAGTTTGATGATTTGACTAAGCTGTATAACATTGAATATTTCTGCGAATATGCCTCCTTTTATGATAAGTATTATCCTCATTGTCCTAAGGATTTAATCGCCATTAGCTTTAATCGTTTCTATGTTGTTAATGCTGTGCACGGCAGAGCTTATGCCGATAAAATCTTAGTTTTAATTGGAAATGCCATTAAAGATTACGTGGATAAAAATGCTGGTGTAGCATGTAGATATTTAAATAATTTATTCTATGTGTATATAAAAAGCGGTAATCATGCTGATGGTCTGCTGGAAAAAATTAATACCGCTCTTTACGATTTTGCTGAAGATTCTACTTATCGTATTAAAATTGGCGTTTTCAGGTCTGATGAATCAAATTCCTATGAGTTCAGCAAAAAGATGGATTACGCCTTACTTGCATGTAACAGCATCAATGATTTATATAGCACGCAGATTGCCTACTATGATGAATCTATCCGTGAAAAAGAAAACTTTGAAGAGAAGTTGATTTGCGATTTGGACAAAGCCATAGAGCAGAGACAGTTTAAGGTATACTATCAGCCTAAATTTTCCGTTCAATCCACTGCCCCTCATCTATGCAGTGCTGAGGCTCTTATCAGATGGGAGCATCCGGAATTTGGTATGATTAACCCTGGCAAGTTCATACCTCTATTTGAAAAGAATGGTATGATTACAAAGCTTGACCATTATGTCTGGGTTGAGGCCGCAAATCAAGTTGCCAAATGGAAAAAGACTTATAATTGCAGTCTTCCTGTGTCTGTTAATGTATCAAGAATTGATATGTTAGATGAAAACCTTTGCCACGACCTGCTTTCCATCGTAAAAGAGGCTGGTATCGATATTAAAGATTTTTACCTGGAAGTTACCGAATCTGCATACACCAATGATAAAACAGATGTCTTAAATGTCGTAGATACTCTTAGAAAAGAGGGTTTTTACATTGAAATGGACGATTTTGGCACTGGATATTCGTCTTTGAACATGTTAACTGAATTACAGTTTGATGTGCTTAAGCTAGACATGGAATTCGTTAGAAACATACACAAGGATGAAAAAGCACTTCGTCTTGTTGAGTTTATCATAGATATTGCAAAGTACTTAAATGTAATGGTTATCGCGGAAGGCGTAGAGCACGAAGAACAGTACAATATACTAAAACAATTAGGTTGCGATGTTGTTCAGGGTTATTATTTCTCTAAACCCGTTGATAATAACAGGTTTGAAGATATAATTAAAAAAAATGCCACTTAGTTGGCATTTTTTTATATCCTATCTATCATTCTTATCTGCAAGAAGCAAAGCCAAAATATGAGATGCCTGTGGAAATTCGCCAGATGCTATCATTTCATCAATTTCTTTTCTGGTATGCAAATGCACATTCAAAAACTCTGTCTCATCTAGGCTTTGACCACTTACTTTTCTACAACTCTTAGCTACAAATATGTTGGCGTAGTTATCAGCCATTGTGGCATTTGAAGGAACTGATAGTAGGAATTTCCAATCATCACTTTCATAGCCTGTTTCTTCCATCAGCTCACGCTTTGCTGCTTCAAGGGCATCCTCTGCGCTATCTTTATCTAGACGGCTGCCATATTCCTTACCATCACATCTCTCTATTCCGCCGGCGCAAAACTCTGTTGTAACCCTTTTGATGCCATGGCGATACTGCCTTACGCAGATGTAATTACCAGCCTCATCAGTGGCAACAATCACAACATAGTCCCTACGACTATAGCTATAATATGGCTCAAATTCCCTTCCATCTGGAAATCTGTATCTACTTTTTCTAAAATCTATCCATTCATCATTAACTATATGTTCGCAGGAAACCTCTTCCCACTCAAGCTTTTCATTTTCAATCATCTATCTGTCTCCTATACTTTTAAATAAAAAACTCTAAGTGAAATACTTAGAGTCTTTCATAATTGTGATATTATCCAATTTTATTTGCAGAGCTCTGCAACAATCATGTTGATTGCTTTACCATCAGCCTTGCCCTTAAGTGCTGGCATAACTTCCTTCATGATAGCGCCCTTGTTCTTTGTTGCAATTACTTCAGCAAAATTCTCGTTAAGGAATGCTCTGATTTCATCATCAGACATCATTGCTGGTGCATATTCCTTAATAACATCATATCTGAACTGGTACTCCTCCTTAAGGTCAGTTCTTTCAGCTGGGCATGTATCTAGCTGCTCCTTAGCTGTCTTAAGGGACTTTAGGATTACCTGATCTACTAATTCATCTGCAATATTATCTCTGGTTCCCGCATCGATTGCTGCCTTCTTTACATCTGATACAAGAGAAGATATTGCATCCTTTCTTGCCTTATCTCTGGCCTTCATTGCTGCGACCATGTCTTTTTGTAATGTTTCAAACTGCATTATTATCCCCTTCTTTCTTTTGTTATCTAGTTCATATTTTACCACATTCGATATAACATGCACTCAATTTATAATTTCTAGCGAATCCTTTTCAACATGACACTGCAAGAATAGAACCTCTACACCTGCATCTTTTGCTTCCTTAAGGGCGATTCCAAATTCAGGATGAGTGTCGATATTAGGGCGAACCTCTGTAACACCATCAACTTGAATAACGAAGCCTATCATAGCTTTATACCCAAGTGTTGTGGCCTTTGCCAGCTCCCTAAGGTGCTTTACTCCACGTTCGGTTGGGGCATCTGGAAAATATCCTATACCATCTTTTATAAGGGTGCAGCCCTTTACTTCTAACAGATACTCTTCATCACCCTTTTTCATATAGAAATCAATCCTGGAATCCCCGTATTTATATTCAGGACAGATGTAATCGTAATCCTGCTTTTCAAGCCACTCCTTAACCACCGAATTAGGTGCCTGGGAATCTATATTAATTATTCCAATTGGCGTTTCTACTGCTATTAAGTCATAAGGTGTCTTACGGTCTGGATTGCTCGCCTTTTCAAGATATACAGTGCATCCTGGCAAAAGTAACTCCCTGCATCTTCCTGTGTTTTTAACATGTACAGTTAGTTGCTCTCCATCAAGCTCCACCTGGGCGATGAAGCGATTTGGCCTGGATATGAATTTAGCTTCTACAATATTTCTATATTTCATTGGCCTATTAATCCTCGCCTAAAAGTGTAACTATCCTTGGTTCATAACCTACTGCAGGAAGAAATACATCGAAGATATCCTTTGTTGTTATCCTTAGGCTAGATGTGTTTACGCAAGGATGACAGCCTATAAACTGGCTGTTTTTAACATCCTCATCTATCAGAAGCTGAACCTTGTGATCCTTATCATTCATGAGACCCATTACACTCACTGAACCTGGTTCGATATCGAGATATTTCAACATGTCCTCTGGCTCAGCAAATGATAGTCTGGCTGAATTAATCTGCTTTGAAAGCTCCTTTGTTTTAAACTTTTTATCCCCTGGCATAAGTAGCAGGTAGAAGTTAGTCTTTTGTCTATTGCAAAGGAATAAATTCTTACACATCAATGTGCCAAGAACCTTATCAACTTCGGCGCATGCCTCCATTGTATTTGCTGCTTCGTGATCCACTCGCTTGTATTCTATACCTAGGTTATCTAAATAATCGTATACTCTGATTTCTCTACCTAAACGTTCTTTTGTGTCCGCTGGTCTTCCTGTTTGTAATTCTGTCACAGTTATTTCCTCACTTTTCTAGCATCTATTTTCCATCAGGGAAGCTTGTGAATGCGCCTCTTTCTAGTTCAGGATAACCGATAGTTTCCTTTGCTGCAGCAAATGCCTTAATCATAAAGGACATATTTCTAGCCAGATTTCTCATGGTCTGCAAGCCTTCCAAATCCTTTTTCACATCTTCTGCTGAAAAGCCATGAACCTGATTCCAATAGGTGCTGGAAGCTACAGGCATACTGCTGATTGTAAAATACTTATTAAGCACATCAAAGCTGGCTGTATTGCCACCTCTACGGCAGCTAACCACTGCTGCACCCACCTTCATGTGCTTGCTAAATGAAGTGCTGTAGAACAATCTATCTAAGAATGAAAGCAGATTTCCATTAGGAGAACCATAGTATACAGGGCTTCCCACAACTAATCCATCCGCCTCCTCAAACTTAGGAGCCACCTCATTTACCAAATCATCAAACACGCACTTTCCCTTGCTCTCACAAGTGCCACATGCTATGCAGCCCCTAATATCCTTATTTCCAACCTGGATAATCTCTGTCTCTATCCCCTCTTTTTCAAAAACACTAACCATCTCATCTAGAGCTGTAGCAGTGCATCCATGAGTGTGTGGACTGCCATTTAATAATAATACCTTTGCCATTTTGCCAATCTCCTTTTGCTTTTCTTTTATATTACTACTTTATGATTACAACTAATATGCCAGATTTAACACTTTTTTATAAATGATAAAGTATCCTGTTTATTCTCTGCCAAAATAGCCTTATTTATTTCTTAAAATCCCATTATCATCGATTTCCACATTAACAGATATATTTTCTAGCCTGTCATACAACGCCCGCTGCTTTTCTTTATCGTCAACATATACTGTCCTGCAATTCGTTTGCAATGCAGGTGTAATTATCACATCTATGTTATCTTCATTACCATCCCCATAGCAATGCAGGGTTACAAGCATTGAATCTAGCGTCTTTTCGTTGAACCAATAGTTTCCAAGACTATAGACAATAGGTACATCCTTATAATATTCAAATCCTTGAAGGCAATGGGTATGCGCGCCGATTATTGCATCTGCACCTGCATCTATGTATTCATGGGCCGTTTGAGGTTGAACAGTTTCTAACTCTGTGGAATATTCTGTGCCCCAATGAGGCAATGCCACCACAATATCAGCATTTGCATCTGCTTCTTTTATCTCTTCATCAAAAAGAGTGGTGTCATAGCACCTAAGTATGCCTGGCTCTGTATCAGTTGCCTGTGGTGTCATCTTATTTTTCTCAGCCCTTGAGGCTGCTACAAAAGCTATAGTCTTGCCCTGAATTTCCATATAAACAGGTTCACTGGCTTCATTTAAGTTATGACCTGCGCCTACATAAGGTATTTTTGCCTTATCAAGGGTATCCATAGTATCAAGCAAAGCTTCTTTTCCGTAATCATATACATGATTATTGGCAAGACCAACTATATCTACTCCAAGCAGTTTCAAATTCTCCACCCTATCTGGATTTGCCCTGAATGTATAGGCCTTTCCTGGCAACGGTTGTCCACGGTCACTGTAGGTGAACTCGTTATTTATCCACATTATATCCGCCTGCTGCATGGTATTTATCAACTCTGGCGAGATACAATCTTTTATTCCGTTTTCGCAGGTATTAAGGTACTGTGTCGTAACCCAGTTTTCATCAAAATTGATATCACCAGCAAAACACAAGGTGAAATCGTAGGCACCGCTGTCTTCAACTACAGCTTCCTCCAACTGAGCCTTTGGAACATCCTCCTCCTGCTGGATCTGTCTTTCTTCAAGTGCTGATTCTTTTATACCGCAGGCTTGGAATGTAAGACAAGCTAGTATAAGTATAGATAGTTTCTTTTTCATAGTGTTATTCATCCATTTTATAAAAGAAAAGGACTCTGGGCCCTCCGTTGTTCACAGTGGGTCGAGTCCGTTCTTGTTTAATATTAGCATTATAATTTTATATTTCAAGTGTTTTGCCTATTTATATATTGTACATTCATTCAATAGTATTTTGTCCAAATGTGTAAAAAAAGTGAGATTTGGACAAATCAACTCACAGATGATTTTATATTATATGCGAAAGTTATGCAAAACCATTAATGAGACAGCATTCGATTACTCTGAAAAGATTTCTCCTTTTATCGACTGTAAAGCAACATACAAAAACGCCTCTAGTTCCACTAATCTATCTGGAAATTTTTCTTGAAACTTTCTATGAAGTTCATCAACAACATAGTCACAAGTTATAGGTTGATATGGATAAGTTAGTGCCTTTCTCAATGCCTGAGCTACTTTCCCATTAGGAAATAACGCTGCTGAAATGAAAATGTTTGTATCGATCATCACTTTCACTCAGCATTTTCCTCCCTTCGTGATGCAGTAATCCAATTTGCAACATCGTCCTCAGATAATAATCCCGCCTTTGAAGCTTCACCCTTCATTTGCTCTTGGAACCTTTTTAATGCATAAACGGCCGAATTAACAACTTTAACTTCATTTCCTTCAACTATAAATGTCACCCTATCTCCAGTCTCAATGCCCAAGGCTGCTCTTACATTCTTAGGTATAGTGACCTGTCCTTTCGACATTACCTTTGCATCATTTACAAATAATGTGCTTGCCATATTAACACCTCCTTTAAAAAGTAGGGAATTCCTACTTTTATTATAACTTGATATTAGGTTACTTACAATCTATTTTTTTAATAGCTTTATCTGCTCTAATGCTACTTTCTGCAATTCAGGTGACTATTCTTCCATTATCATTCTGTTAATAGTCTTCAATGATATTATATGAAAAAAACTTAATACCTTCATTGAATCTGTGGTATAAGAACATATAATGCTAATTTGCTCTATCCTATTTAACTACTTTTTATACCACTTCTTTGATAATATTATAAATTTCTCTTCCACTATCTCTTCCAAATACATGCATAGAATCTGAATACATTTTCTTCTTCTGAACTTTATCATGTATAGATACAAACGATATAATTTCATCTACAAGATTTTCATAATCTGTATCATTAAAAACATACTTTATTTTTTTGCAGAGTCTCTCTTTTTCCTGATATTTTGCAAACTCTTCTTCTATGTTTAATAATGCCATTTTTGAATCTACAGTTGCTTTCCGCTCACTATCATCTGGGTCATTCATAACTGAAATAGCAGCTTCAATTGTTGGTGCTTTAACAATAATCATGCCATCTGACTTATATTTTATGTTTACAAAATCCACAACTGCCTTAAAGCCTTTGTCGTTACTAATAATGGCAATATGTCTTTCTCCTTGTTCTGCTAAAATCCCTGCTTGAACAGATATGTAAAAATCTAATGCATTTTTTCCAGGAGCTTGTAATTTATATGTCCTCCATTTGCAGCCACTTTGCTCAATTAAGGTTACGTCACCCTTTCTAATACTCTTACACGCGGCAGAATAAAATATTATCAATGTGTCCTTATCATTCACATACTCTAACCCTTTGAGTCCATTATGATTTGTTACATTTTCATAATCTACTAATATAGTCATTTCGTCCTCCTAGATAATATAGATTTCCATGCTTACTATTCTGAAGGATGTATATGTCCATATATAACGACTGCTACATCATTTAAAGTCATTTAAAGCATTTAAAGTAATCAACACTAATCGACGTGATTCATTTCTAATCGTATGGAATTCCATACGGTTAGAATCTTTAACTGACAAATAAAAAAGACACTATTCGGAAATGAATCCAAATAGTGTCTTATTACTTCAAGAATTAATCCTGTACGTATGGCATAAGTGCAACGTGACGAGCACGCTTGATAGCTACTGTAAGAGCTCTCTG
>SVER01000010.1 GCA_015057315.1 Pseudobutyrivibrio ruminis
AATCTTTGAATTCATGTCTTAATAAAAAGGCCATAAGCGAAATTCGCCAGCTATGTTCAGCCACACTTTCTGTCCTACGTTTTGTTGTTGTACAGTGCCTTGGCGTATCTTTTAGCCTTTCCGCAACATGCAATATTTCCAAGTACTCTCTAGCATCCATAGTATCCTCCCATTCGTTGTATCTGCCCTACAAATTGCGATTTATTAATGTCTTTATTTTAGTTGATTTAACAGCCTAAAGAAAGCTTTAATTACCATATTTTCAATATTTGTTCATTAGAATTATACTAATACTGTTCTGCAAATCGATTACCTATAGAATTTGGAGGTAATCACATGAATAATAAACATCTTACATTTGAAGAACGTTCTATAATTGAAGATCTACTAAATAAGGGAGAAAAAATCCACAAGATTGCCCAAAAGCTTGGCAGGCCTGACTCTTCTATCGTTCGTGAAGTACAAAGAAACCGATATGTTTGTCATACTGCCACTAAAGAGAAATGCGAGTTTCAGTTTGGTGCCGGTGCATGTACAGTCATAAATCTATGCCAAAGTGGTAAATGCAGACATATGTCTTGTAGCGGTTGCGATGACTACTGTAACAGCGATAAATGCCCTGAATATAAGCCATACATTTGCCCTAAGCTACTAAAATCTCCATATGTATGCAATGGCTGCAGTGAAAATCCTTGCCGTATAAGCGGATTTTCTGCTAAATACAAGTATCAAGCCAGACGAGCTCAGATTGTATATGAAGATAAGCTTAAAGAGTCTAGAGGCGGAATAACACTTTCTGCAGAAGAAATGGAACAACTTGATAACTTAGTATCTCCTCTTCTTCTAAAAGGCCAATCTATAAGGACTATTTATGCAAATCATAAGGATGAAATCCCTTGTTCAGCTAGTACACTCTATGAATACGTAGACCGCTGCTATCTTACCGCTAGAAACATAGATATGCCAAGAAAAGTCCGATTTAAGCCTCGTTATAGCCACGGAAATCGACCAAAGAGCTTCCAGGACTTTGTATTCAAGAGAACCTACAATGATTTTCAAAAATTCATTGAGGATAAACCTGATTTAAACATTTGGGAATTAGATACTGTGATAGGAGTCATAGGCGGCTACAGCTTCATGACAATGCTACATCGCAAATCAGGATTTATGATTATATGTCTTCTGAAAGAACACAATCAAATGGCCGTAATTGAAGCTATAAATGACATATGCGATAAGCTTGGAATTGAGCTGTTTCAAAAGCTCTTTCAGGTCATTTTAGCTGACCGTGGAACAGAATTTGGTAATCCGTATGCTATTGAATGCGATAGAAATGGAGAAATCAAAACGAAGTTGTTTTACTGCGATCCTTATTGCTCATGGCAAAAAGGGATGCTCGAAAGAAATCATGAGTTT
The DNA here is from genome assembly GCA_015057315.1 of Pseudobutyrivibrio ruminis. Lineage (GTDB taxonomy): Bacteria > Bacillota > Clostridia > Lachnospirales > Lachnospiraceae > Pseudobutyrivibrio > Pseudobutyrivibrio ruminis_D. The sequence goes on from SVER01000010.1 coordinate 1,417, forward strand.
ATTAGACAGGTTCTGTCGAAAGGGAAAAGCTTTAATGACCTTTCCCAATCTGACATTCATCTTTTGATGAACCACATCAACAATTATCCCCGTGAAAGCTTAAATAATGTATCCCCATACGAATTAGCTAAGCTTCTTCTAGGTGATGAATTTTTGAAGGCTTTAAATGCTGTCAAAATTGAGCGTGATGACGTTGTTTTAAAGCCTTGGTTGTTGCGTAAACCTGAATATTAATAAAAATTAATTCGAGTAAAGTATAACACAATTATCGGTTTGCAGAACTTAATGCAATATATGGATTCTACCCAGGCATTTAGCATTAAGTTCTGGAAAGCTTGTGTTAAAGGCCTTTTTGGCATGCTTAAATATTGAAAAATAAGGCTCTTAGATACTATTTTTCCGTTCCTGTCAACTAAAAAAGGCTACCACATTTTTTGCAGTAACCTTTGTAAAATCATGGTATATAGGATTTTTTGCATTTACCTCTGGAAGTGTGGTATCCTATTATTGTAAAGCCATTTAAGGGAGGTTTATTTATGGGAAAAGATTCAGATTTCTATAAAGATAAATCAAAAAATCAAAAAGTAAAATTACGTGAGCTTCAAGCTCTACTTCCTAAGCCAGCTCTTGATTATATTTATTCTAAGGAACAAACAACTCAGACCAGCACTTTAATTGCATACTGTTATGACCTGCTTACCTTCTTTCGATTTTTAGCAGGTCAAGATGTGGAATTACAGGTCGACGATGTCAAAAAAATTGATTACGGGCTTCTTAATAAAGTTACTGCTGATGATATTGAAAAATATAAAAGATATCTTGAGCTTAACACCGTTGGTGAGCAACATGAAAACAATAAACGAGCCATTGCCCGTAAACTGTCGCCACTTAGAAGCATGTACAAATACTTAACTGTTCGCGAATATATTACTAAAGATCCAATGCAGCTTGTAGATTTACCTAAGCTTAAAAAGGACAAAAACATCGTACGTATGAACAATTATGAGGTTCAGGCCATTTTAAATGCAATTGATTCAGGAAGCGCCTATACATCTGAACGCCAACGCAAATACAATCAAAAAACACGTGGCCGCGACCTGGCAATCCTTACATTAATGCTTAATACAGGGATTCGTGTCAGCGAATGCAATGGTCTGGATTTAACTGACGTTGATTTTCATGTTAATTCTTTAACAATCGTTCGAAAGGGTGGCGGACAGGATATTATTTACTTCAATGATGATGTTGCAGAAGTTCTAAAAGACTATATTAACGGTGAAAGGGAATATATTATCCCTGTTGAAGGCCATGAAACTGCTCTCTTCTATTCTTTACAGGGTAAACGAATTAGCGTAGATGCAATTGAGAATTTAGTGAAAAAATACGCTAAAATGGTAGTTCCAAACAAGAAAATCACGCCTCATAAGCTTAGAAGTACCTATGGTACTGCCCTTTATCGCGAAACTGGCGATATCCGCCTGGTAGCAGATGTACTAGGCCACGAAAATATTAATACTACTATCGACTACTATGCTGCCATTGAAGACGAGCACAAGCTTCAGGCCCGTAATGCAGTAGATTTTAAACGAAGCGATCATTAATTATTTATAATAGAGACTTGAAGGAGATAATTTAATAATTATGCTGAAAAAATATTGGAAAATTTGCTTGTTTACACTTTTTATTTTCCTTGGTTTACTGTTCTTTTTTAATTTTATTAATCCTTTAACTGTTTATGATGCAGATGATTGGTTATATATTTATTCTTTACGTAAACCTATCCCAATTTTACACGACTGGAATCCAACAAGAGTTTTTCCTGAAGTTGTAATGCCATTAATATCTTATTTTGGAGCTTATGTTTTCTATCCAATAACAAATAATTATTTTAGATCTTTATCTATTGCCCATGGCCTGTTTGCAAGCATATTGCTCACAATATATTTTGTCCAATTTGTTGTTTTATTCTATAAACGCAATTTTGCCACTTTAAACAGAAGTATTGCCTACGGATTTTTATTTATATTGCTTCATTTTATTTCTCATATTATTATGGGAAGCAATAATTTTTACATGCTAGGTTCTATTAATCTGACAAGCTTTTATTTCTATACTTTATCAGCTATTCTTAATGCCATCCTTGTAATGCATTTTATGTCTTATGGTGGAGTTAAGGAATGGTTCAAAAATAGTAATTTATTTCATAAGCTTATAGTCTTTATAGGATTTTATTTTGCTATTAATTCTAATCTATTCTCATCTGTTATTTTAGCTACATATATAGGGGCAAATTTACTATTAACTCTTATAAATAAAATTAAAAATAAGACATTTAATCTCATATCATACTGCGGCGAAAACTGGCTAGAGCTAATTCTTATAATTTGTTGGTTTGGTGTTAATGTAATTGAAACTACTGGAGGCAGAGCTTGCAGTATTCATAAAAATATCCTATTAACTGTACCACTGTCTTTAATGATGGGGTTATTAAGCCTAATTGCTAAAAATGTTTTTGTTACTATTTTAGACATAGTTGTTTTCAGCTCTTGGTATAAGCTTAAAAATAAGAAATTAAATGCTACATCAATAAGATTTATTCTTTACATAACATTTACTTTAGTATATGAAATATTATTAAGTTCTGCTTCAGATCCTACTTATGTATTAAGAAGTGAAGTATCAATGTGTACTTTCTTCTATTTATTTATGGGAATGATTGCTTGTTTAAATGAATTAATCAAAGCTGATAATAAGAAAACAAAATTACCATTGATTTTAGTAGGAACAATTCTATGTTTATTCAATAATCCAGGTAATCTTTATCAACGCTATAACTACTCTAATATTCCAGTTGATAAATGCGAAAAAGTTATGGATGATCTAATTAAGCAGATAAAAACAGCTCAAGAAAATGGGGAAAAGGAAATTGTACTTGTTATTCCAAAATTTGAAGAGGATGATGACAACTGGCCATTAAGTTATTTTATAGGTGATAGGGTTGCTAAAGCACTTTATAAGCATAATGTAGTTGATAGCTATATCACAATTAAAGATGTGAAAGCTAGTAAAGAAAAGAATGATGAATTTGGTATAGATACAATCAGTTGGCTAAAATGAATGATGCAATCTATTCTAGAAAAATTTAACAAATAAAAAACTTGTTGGCATAGATAAAAATCTAATTGCCAGCAAGTTTTTATTTCATTTTTTCATATTTTGCAAGCAGATTTTCAAAATATTCAGGTAAAGGAGCATTAACCTCCACATACAAACCTGTAGTTGGCTGAATAAAGCCTAAAGTTTGAGCATGAAGAGTTTGACCTTCTAGCCCCTTTACAGGCTTACCATAAACATCATCTCCTAAAAGGGGATGTCCAATATGAGCCATGTGAACACGAATTTGATGGGTTCTACCAGTTTCAAGTTTAAACTGTACATAAGAATACCCTTTAAATTGCTCTAAAACGGTAAAATGAGTGATTGCCTCTCTTCCATCATTTACTACAGCCATCTTCTTTCTATCCTTTGGATTTCGGCCAATAGGAGCGTTTATAGTGCCTTCTTCAACCTTGAAGTTACCCACAACAATTCCTTTATATATACGATTAACAGAATGAACCTTTATCTGAGCTGCAATATCATTGTGGGCCTTGTCGTTTTTACAGACAAGAAGGGAGCCTGTGGTATTCATATCAATTCGATGGACGATACCGGGGCGTATTTCACCATTAATGCCTGAAAGAGAGTCTTTACAGTGATACATTAGTGCATTTACAAGAGTACCTGAATAATGTCCTGGTGCAGGATGTACAACCATCCCCTTTGGTTTATTAACCACAATTACATCTTCATCTTCATAAAGAATATCAATAGGAATATCTTCAGGTTCAATATCGATTTCTTTTACAGGCTCGATGCTTACAACAATTTCATCACCAAGCTTTGTTTGATATTTTGATTTAATCTGTTTTCCATTAACTAAAACAAAGCCACTATCAATTGCTTTTTGATAGTAGCTTCTAGATTTTTCCGGTAATGATGACGCTAAATATTTATCGATACGAATACCTGAATCAGCAGCATCTTCAATTGAAAGATTAAATTCATCCATTATCTCTTAATCCTTAGATTTTGCTTTATTTCTTCGAAATCTTCATCCTTATAATAAAATAAAACAAGGAAGAATAAAATAATTACACTTACAGTAACATAGCAATCAGCAACATTAAACACAGGAAAATCAATAAGTGAAAAATAAATAAAATCGACTACGTAATGATTGATAATCCTATCGATATAATTGCCGATGGCACCAGCTATTAAAAATAATAATACATAGTTAAGTGCAGTGTATTTCTTCACACGTGGCATTCTAAATAACAAATAAATGATAAATAAAAGAAGAATTGGAGTTATAATTGCAAATAGTACCTGCTGTCCCTCTAACAATGAAAAAGCAGCCCCAGTATTTTCTAAATAGTGAAATTGCAAAACTCCTGGAATCAGTATAAAGTCATCTTTATTCATTAAAAATGAAACTGCTAAATCCTTTGTAAACTGATCAAATAAAATTAAAACTAAAACGAATGCTAATGCAAAAATAAATGATGTAATTCCTTTTTTCTTGTAAAACATTATTCCAACACCTTATCAATGGCAAATAACAAATCCTCATCAGAAAATTCCAGATATGAATCTGCCTCGCCTATATTTTTTAATATAATAAACTTTATTTTCGAATCTGTCATCTTTTTATCTGATTTTGAAGCAGATAAAATATCTGTATTCTTTAATCCGCTAACAGAAACAGGTAAATTATACTCTTTTAATACATTAATTACATCTAAAATTTCTGACTCATTTATAAAACCAAGTTTATTAGATAAATGCAGTGCGCATACCATACCAAGAGATACACATTGACCGTGGCCAAGTTTAAAATCACTAAGCTTTTCAATGGCATGACCTAGTGTATGCCCGAAATTAAGATAAGCGCGAATACCCTTTTCCTTAGGGTCGATTTCTACCACATGACCTTTTATTTTGCAGCATTCACTGACTGTGTGTGCAAGTGCATCATAATCCTTGCCGTTAACAGCATCCTTATTGTCCTTAATCCACTGATAGAACTTGTCATCGGCAATAAGAGCGCTTTTAATTACCTCACCCATGCCACAAGCAAAATTGTAGTTATCAAGGCTATTTAATGTGCCTAGATTCATATATACGAGACGTGGCATATAAAAAGCGCCAACCATATTCTTGTAGCCTTTAAAATCCACCCCTGTTTTACCACCTACAGAGCTATCTACCTGGGATAATAGTGTGGTTGGTATTTGGATAAAATCAATGCCCCGAAGAAATGTAGCTGCAGCAAAGCCTGTAAGATCTCCAACAACGCCGCCACCTAGTGCAACAAGCAGTGAGTTTCTAGTGTAGCGTTCAAGAATTAAATGCTCATAAAGCTGATTAACAGTGTCAAGATTCTTAGATGCTTCACCAGCTTCAAAACAAAAAGAAGAAACCTTACTTCCTGTTTTTTCAAAGATAGATGTAACTTCAGCTAAATAAAGCTTTGCAACATTAGAATCAGAAACAATACAAATATTATCGTATTTACGATTCACTTCAGTATTAAATACACTAAGCAAATCATTAAAATCAGGTCTGAAACAAATCTTGTAGCAAGGCTTACCTTCGTAATTAATATTCAAGTCTTTCATGCATTATCTCCCATATAAACAAAAAGCACCAGACTAATGTCTGGTGCAAAACAATTCACTTAAAAGCCTGTTTGAATTCCTGTGAAGTCAAAGGCATCTACGATTCCTGCCAAATCACCAGATAACTCAACTCCTGCAGGTGTTATAATAAAGATATAATCCTCGATGCGCTGAAGATTTCCATCTATTGCATAGCATGTACCACAAGTAAAATCTATGATACGCTGAGCTACTCCTAAATCTAAGCCTTTCATATTAAGCAAAACAGTTCTTTCTGCTAATAATGTTTCGGAAATCTCTCTTGCATCCTCAAATGAAGATGGCTTAATAACACAAACTTCCATAACAGTTCCTTTCGATTTATTTCTCATTGGTGTAATCTTAGGTGCTGGTCTAACAGCTCTAGGCTCTTTCTCAGCTGGCTTGTTTAAAGCAGGACGCCTATCTTCTTCATTTTTAGAAAACTTGTTAAAGAAAGATTTGTCTTCCTCTTCATATAATTCATCGTCATCATAATCGTCATAGTCATCGCTTAGATGCATAGCGTCTAACATTCTTTCAAACATAGCATTACTCCTTCACTATATACTATAGTTTCTTGCCCCAAAAATGGCTGTACCAACTCTAACATGGGTTGCGCCTTCTTCTATGGCAACTTCAAAATCATTAGTCATTCCCATAGATATAACTCTCATATCTACATTATCAATGTTTTCATTTGCTATGTCAACAGATAAATCCTTTATTTTGTGAAAATTTGCTCTATTTTCTTCCGGAACCACAACATTTGGTGCTATTGTCATAAGACCTTCAATGTGAACAGCATCAAGATGGGATATTTCTTCACATAATTGTTTTGCCTCTTCGTATTTAACACCAAATTTTGATGCTTCGTTAGCTACATTAACTTCAATAAGAATTGGAACAATTACTCCATGCTTCTTTGCTTGGATATTAATCTCTTCAGCCAATCTATAGCTATCTACGGAATGGATTAATTTAACTTTATCTACAATATATTTAACTTTGTTACGCTGTAGATGTCCGATAAGATGCCAGTTAATGTCAGTAGGCATTTCTGGAATTTTACCAGTAAGCTCTTGTACCTTGTTCTCACCAAATTCCCTGATTCCTGCATCATATATAACCTGTAAATCTTCTACAGGCATTGTCTTACTAACTGCAATAAGAGTAACCTCACTTCTATCGCGACCTGCTCTTTTACAAGCCTCTGCCACTCTTCTTTCAACATCTTCAAGATTATTTTTTAATTCTTCCTGTCGCATAACAAACTCCTTTAGTTAATAATTGTATTTTCTTCTACTTCATTCCCCTGCAATACTATATGATCATACATTGAAATACCATAACTTGTTCCTGTTTTAATAATAGAATAATCATTATTTTGATAGAGTATCTCTATTTGTTTAAATACAGCATATCCTTTATTTACATTAAAGACACCTTTTAATTTATCTATATCTGCACCAACTACATATTCCTCGTTTGAATTAGGTTTAACAAGTCGATCTCCTCTTGTTAAAAATTCATTATCTACATAATAAAAATCCTCGGTTTCGTAGTATACAGTAGGATTAACTACTACATTTCCTGCGTCAGATTTTAATAAAAATCCTGCAGAATCATCATTGTTTCCCTGAACCATATAATCTTTTGGAATAGTGTAAAATTCCTTTTCAATTATAGATGAATTTGGAATCTTAAGACCAGATATATTATTATTAACTATTTTTACATGAACAAATCTTGAATCTGCATATCTATCCATTGAATCATCTAAAGATAGAATTAAATAGTATTTACCTGCTTTCTCTGTAAAATCCAGATTAGTCCAGGTTTCTACATCATCCTCCAAAAACTTGATTTTTAAGTAGCTTTCACCCTGGAGGGAATCGTATAATTTCTTATCAACATCCAAAATAAGATTCCAGCGATCAGATGTAATAACCTTATAAACAGGTTGACCTGCAACAACAGATTCCTGCGCCTTTAGATTTACTGAAGAATAGTTAGATATATCAAAACTGTCAGAAACAAATGAATCAACAGTTATATCCTCCAATCCATCTATAGAATACACTACAAGCCCTGGAACAGGACTATTGTATATGTTAAAAGACCCTGATGAAATTGCATTAGCAACAGAATCTTCCATTGAACTCATGGCAGACAAGGTATAAAGCTGCTCAACCTGCGATTGCAATTCATTTTTGAAAGAGTATGTTTTGTTGTATTCTATAGGATTATAATCAATCATATATGTAGATACAATTGATTGAAGCTTTGCGTAAGCCTCATCATCCAGCTTTACATCTGATTTAGCAGAGCTGGATTCTATAGATGATAAAATTTCTCCAGTAGTATCAAGGGCATAAACTTGAGTCTTAGCTCCAACTTTACCAAAATTTTCGGCAAGATAAAGAACATCTCCACTATTTTCTGCTGTAATAACCTGTTCTTTTCTAATTGCTAAGGCGTTGTATTCTAAATTGTTTGAAATGGAACCTTGAGAAACCTCGTATACTGTAATATTATTTGCTGTTACATAAGTAAACAGGTGATACAGCATATATATAAACATAACGCCAATTACAATAAAACCTATAGAAAAATGATATTGCTTAGGATATTTAATTACTTTGTCATTCTTTTTATTTCTCATATACATAATTTAAGGGCACGTTATCGTGCCCTAAGTTTTATTTATTATAAAGATACGATAATCTTATCTTTCGCATTTTCTGGTAAATCGTGCTCATTCTTACTAACAGATAATACGAATTTAACACTAAACATGCTGCAAATTTCATCAAGCTTATCTAAGGCAACGGACAAGCTGTCGTTATCTTTTATGTTCGAAACCGTTAAAAAGCTATCAAGGAACACTTCTTGAATATCAGAATTTTGTGATAAAACACCACTTAGAAACCCTAAGAACTCGCCAGAAGACTCGATTGGATAATCCCCCATGTTAATCAAACGAATCTTGGAATCCAGCTCATACATGTGTCTGGTGTTCTTGTCAATATAAACAACAGAACCGTCTACATTTTTGATGTCGTTATTAACTTTGTCAAGTAAATACTTTGTTTTGCCTTTGCCTTTTTCGCCTGAAATAATTTCCACCATGTCCAAATACCTCCCTTAAATTATTTATTATAATTATCATAGCATATCACTATAGAAACCTAAATAGTTAATTATAAACAATAATTGCTCAATATTTCGTTCATTAGTAGATATAGGTTAGAACGACAATCAGCATTAAAAACAATAGATATTATTTTATCATGCTCTTCATTTTCTGAAAGAAGTACCAGGCAATATCCCGCAGCACCTGTTGTACCAGTCTTTCCACCTATAACTGTAAAGCCGCTAGGCGTAGTAATCTTACCTGTTGTATATTGATTGGTAGTACTCCATTCTGCAGTTTTATTAGAGCCCCCACTAGTGTAAGAAGCTGTATATTTACTTGCAGAAAAGATAGTATAGAAAGCCTCATTCTGCATTGCTGCATTTAAAATGAGATACATATCATATACAGTAGTATAATGATTCTCATCATGGAGCCCGTTAGGTGTAACAAAGTTTGTATTTGTAGCCCCTAATGATTTGGCTGTTTCGTTCATCTTAGCAACAAATTTCTCAACATCACCATACATGCCCTCTGCTATGGCAATAGCTGCATCATTTCCAGAACGAAGCATAAGGCCATATAATAAATCTCTTAAGGAAATAACATCCCCTTCTTTAAGATTAATTATTGAAGAATCGCTATCCTGCTTAACCGCATTGGCACTAACCGTATAGAATTCATCCAAATCACCATATAGACATGCTATATAGGCTGTCATTATCTTGGTAGTGGATGCAGGATACATTTTTTCATGTATACTTTGAGCATATACAACTGATTTATCAGTAAGATTAAAGGCACCAGCAGCACCAGCTACCTGGGAATTTACAGCTGATGTACCTAAATCATCTGTTCCTACTACACACAAGTCTTTAGCAAACATTTCTACATTTGAGGATGAACCATTATGTGTAATACCATACACTGAAGATGAATCATACATTTTATATGTTGCAATAGATTCAGTCTTAGATTTACAACCTACAAATGAAAAACATAAAACTAAAGCAAGAAGCAAAGAGGTAACCTTATTTATACATTTCACGCCACTCAAGATCTCCTCTATCAAGTGATTTAATAAGTAATTCAGCTGTTGCAAGGTTGGTTGCAAGCGGAATATTATTAGCATCACAGATTCTAACAATGTTATTTACATCAGGCTCATGAGATTTTACAGTGAGAGGATCACGTAAAAAGATTACAAGATCAATCTCATTTTGTTCAATCTGAGCACCTAACTGCTGAGTTCCACCAAGGTGACCAGCCAAATATTTATGTACGCTAAGATTAGTAACCTCTTCAACTAAACGTCCTGTGGTTCCAGTGGCAAAAATCTCATTTTTACTAAGGATACCTCTGTAAGCTATACAGAAATTCTGCATAAGCTTCTTCTTTGAGTCATGTGCAACTAATCCAATATTCATTTAAAAAAGCCTCCCGTTATTATTTTTTGATTGAAGACCAACATTTAAAACTATTCCAATACCAAAATATACAGTAACAAGTGATGTTAAGCCATAACTTACAAATGGAAGTGGCAATCCTGTATTTGGCATAAGCCCTGTAACAACACAAATATTAACAAAACTTTGGAAGCCTATTAATGTAGCCATTCCTACACAAATTAGTTTACCAGAAATGTCCTTTGCACGCTTTGCAATAAGCAAAATTTCCAGTGTAATAAAGAAAATAAGTGCAATAATTACTACTGTACCTATAAAACCTAACTCTTCTCCCGCAACAGCAAAGATAAAATCAGTGTGAGGTTCAGAGATGTAATTTCCGTTTTTAACAGAATCAAATGCTTCATTACCAAGACCTTTTCCTAGTAATTGACCAGAACCTATGGCCATTATAGAATTCTGTTGCTGATATGAAGATGATGGGTACTTTTCAGGGTTAAGCCATGCCAAAATACGCAAGCCCTGATATTCATCAAGTATAGTCTGTCCTTCTCTGCTAATAAGAATAAGCAGAATAATTATAGATGGAATAGATACACCTAAAACTGCACCAACTAATTTATAACTAACTCCTGTTACAAATATCATAACACAAATTATCATCATTGTGACAATTGTAGTGGATAAATCTGGTTCTTTTTCTATTAAAAATAATGGAAATGCTGATAATCCTATAATAAACGCCAATATTTTAGGTTTATTAATATCCTCTTCGTACATCATTAAAAACCATGCAAAAAACAGGATAAGCAGAATTTTAGCCAATTCTGATGGCTGAAATCTAATACCAACATCAATCCATCTGGTTGCACCACCAGTTTTTTCGCCAAATAATAGAACCGATAGCAAAAGTCCTATTACAATTGCGTAGAAAAACCAATGGAAATGCAATAAAAAGTCATAATCTATCAAAGCCATACCAGTCATAACTAAAATTCCAAGAATCATTCCTAGAATCTGTTTTTGCTGATTGGCTTCATTAGCACTACCGATTACAAAAATACCTATTATTGTAAGGGCAATAACTGCAATTATTAATCTTATATCTAAGTTCTTAAATTTATAATTATGAAACATTATTTTATCCTTTTTAGAAGCCCGCTAGATAATGGTTCTGCAAGCAATTCCTTATTCCATACAGTGATTCCCATTGGCTCGCTATCTTTACGGCGAACTCTAAGAGACCATTTTTCTTGGACCTTAATTTCTCCTGTAACTGTACCAATCTGAATAAATTTAGGATTAAGTTCACCAGCTACTATATAACATCCTGAATTGTCAGGATATCCGGCATGAGCCGTGCCCTCTAAGGCACCAAAAACAATTATATTGCCTTTGGCCTTAACAGTAGCTTTTGATTTTACATCGCCCAGGATAACTAGACTTGAGTCAGATTCTATAACATCATTTTTGCTAACGCTGCCTCTGATTATTTTGGCGTTTTCAAAAATATCATCCTTATAAAACCTATCTATTTGACCAAGCATCCTTGTGTCTTTTAACTCATTATTTTCATTAAGAAGAATAACCTTAATCTTTGAATTAAGCTCTATAGCTTCAATTAAAACAAGTCCCTCTTCTGCCGAAAGCTCTCTTCCTATGGTTTCAAGAATCATTGATGTTTCTCCGAAGAAATCAGCAGAAGAAGCAAATTTTTCGCAGACTTTTCTAACAAGCTCCTCAAAGGGAATTGTTCCATCAAGTTGTAAAGTTAATCCGTATTTGTTACTTTTTAAAACAACAGCATCTTTACTCATAATAAAACTCCAATTATTTTAATCCGTAAATTCATTTTCAGAATTTGAAACAACATTTGCTTCACCATTTAATATATCTTCGGTTTCTGTAACTCCAAAGTAATATGCCAAAATATCCTTTGATACTTCTGCAGCATTGTGAGATGTATAACCATAGGCAATACGTGTTGCAATAGAAACCTCAGGATTATTATATGGTGCAAATCCAATAAACAAAGCGTGGTTAGGTCTATTTGACACCTGCTGAGCAGTACCGGTTTTACCTGCAACTTCTACAGAAAAGCCATCAAAAGAAGATAATGATTCACATACCATTCTCATACCATAATGAACAGCATCCCACTGGGCACCATTTAATACATCCACCTGGTTGCGTACCGATGGCTTGTAATCTTTTATTATATTACCCTCTGAATCTTTAACACTATCAAGAAGTGTTAGATTATATACTGTTCCTTTACTTGCTATAGCTGTTGCATATCTTGCAAGACCTACAGTAGTAAAGTTGTTATCTGACTGACCGATAGCCGCCATGACAGGGTATTCTGTAGCAATATGTGGTGAATTTTCTTCTATTTCAACACCTGTAGTTTCATCCAATCCAAACAAAGATGCATATTCTGTAATCTTTTTAATACCGGTAACATCATCATAGGCACCATCACCACCAGCAAGTCTCCAACCAACTTCGTAGAAGAAGTAGTTACAAGAATCCCTGATAGCCTCAGATACATTAATACTGCCGTGATTGCTTGGATAAATCCAACATTTAGGATTGTTGGAAACCTTTGTAAACTGACCTAAGTCAGTAATCTCAGAGGTTGTGTCTATAACGCCCTCTGCAAGACCAGCTGTAGAGCTGACAATCTTAAATGTAGAACCAGGGGCTGTTCTCTGCTGTGTAGCATAGTTATACAAAGGATTAGCAGCATTGTTTGTAAGATAAGCATAGTAATCAGAATCTACTGAATTAGCAAGCTTATTATTATCGTAGCCTGGATAAGTAACCATTGCAAGGATTTCTCCTGTTTTGGTATCAAGCATTACTGTTGAACCAGAGCATGGATCCAAGGCTATTTGACCTGGTGTGATTTCAAGGGATTTAATCTTCTTTTTCATGAAATCAAAGGCTGTTATCTGTCCTGATGAAAGAGCCATGTAATCTTCATCATCTTTAGAAAGCACCCCCTGGTCATATAAAATCATGCAAAGCTGACTACCAGTAATTCCATCATCTAATAATAAATATTTGTAAACAAGTCTTTCAAAATTACTATCTGTAGACAAATAATCTATAACATAATCAACTAAATCGTTATACAGCTCTTCAGTATCAGCATATTTAGCCTCAGATTCATATTTTGTAATATCAATCCAATTTTGCTCAATTGCATAGATTAAATATTTATTTACTGCCATCTCCTCTGAAGTCCAGCTGTTTTGTACATCTGATGAGGTATCAATAGCAGAAGAATCAAAGATTCCAAGGCTTTTTAGCTTAGTAACAATATATGTAGAATATGCCTGATATTCATTTGGAAGGTCTTTATAAACCACCTCGTTATTTGCTTTAAGCTGCGCCTTTAGGGTAGACAAAACTTCTTTTTCTTTGGCTTGATATGCTCTAAGAACAGTTTTTTCAGTCTCAGATGCGTTGGTATCATAAAAAGCATTAATATCTATTAACCCGTTTTTTATAAGGGAATAATAAACATCATAGATTGGAACAACAACATCTGATGATGAATTAATATTTGATTCTTTAATATTCTCTATTTTTGAATATAATATTCCTGCAATTTCCTGCTCCAGTAATATATAGGCTGCCTTTTGCAAATCCATATCTATAGAAAGATACACATCATTTCCTGATTCGGAAGCCTTGTACTCACCCTCTGCAATAGTGTTACCTACACTATCTACATAAATAGTTTCGTAACCCTTATTACCAGCCAGGTAATCATTCATATATTTTTCTATTCCGGATTTACCAACTACATCAGTGGTTTCAACATTCTCGTCAGTTTTAGATAACTCATTGTATTCAGATGTAGAAATCTGACCAGTATAACCGATAATATGTGCGAAATATTCACTATCAACATAACGACGAAGAGATTTTTGCTCAACATCTACACCTGTAAGCTCATTTATATTCTCTTTAATAAATGCAACAGATTCATCTGAAACATCTGATGCAATTACAGTTGAAATATATTTTTGATATGAGTTTTGTCCCATATTATATCTGACAACCATAATCTCATATCTAAGCTTTTTAGAATAATCCTTAGAGATGTTATATACCTTTTCACCCTGAAGATAATCTATTATTTGATCTGCTGTAGCAGTAGCTTCATCAAATCCTAATTTTTCATTGTATTCCAAATCATCGATACTGTTTCTGCCGAACACATCAGCTCTAAAACGCTGTAAGGAATTTCCTGAACTTAAAAATTGATATTGACCAGAGGAATCTATAAAGATTCCGAAATTGTTATCGATTTTATCTCCGTTCTGTTCCAGTTTTTTTACGATACGGCCAATTTCTGTGTTTAAGGATTTGCTACGCTCTGCTTTAGAGCTATATGTACCATTATCCTGAATGGTAACAGCATAAACAAGTTCGTTATAAGCAAGTAAATTACCGTTTCTATCGTAAATGTTACCTCTTGTAGCTGGAATAGTTTCTGTTTTTTCAAGTTTGAGATTATAGTTATCCTGGTATTCACTACCATTGATAATCTGTAAATAAAAAAGACGTGATATAAGAACAGTAGCAAATGCAATCATTGCTACTGAAACCACACGAATTCGCGACGATAATAAATTTGATAAAAAGTCCTTAATAATTTCCAATTCTATCAGAACCTTTCTTTTCTAATTTCTCTACCCAATTGTTTATATGAAGAATTATGTAATAAACAAAAATGGATACAAGTATTGTATAAACAACCTCAGGTAAAATGATATTCATTAAGTAAAAGTAAAAATCATACTGAGATCTGATAGCAAATAAAAATAAAAATGTAGCTAAGCCATATATAAAATCGCTTGCGCCAATAAGAATCATTGGCAGTCTAAGATCGTCCCCAAAAAGCTGTTTTCTAAATAAGCCATTTAAGAAACCTATATACATATATATAAGGGCGTACATTCCAAAAATTCCGCCAGAAAAAATATCTAGCAGTAATCCAGCAAAAAATCCTGTGACAATGCCATATCTTCTACCCTTCATGAAGCCATAGGTAGATACAACAGCTATAAGAACATTAGGAGTAACCCCACCTAAAGGGATTTGCCCAAATATACTAACCTGCAACTGAAAAGAAACATATATAACAAGGGCAATAATCAATATTCTTCTGATGTATTGCTTAATATCACTCATCCTTATATGACTCCTTCTGTTGTAAAATAACAAGTACATCTGAAAGATGCTTGAAATCTACTACTGGTGTAACAGTTCCTGATTTGGTAAGCTCGTTCTCATCTAAAGAAACACTTGAAACATAACCAATCATTAAACCTGGCAAATACTTGTCAGAAATATTAGATGTAACAATCACATCTCCAATAGCTACCTTATCATCTTCATCATCCAGATTTGATAATAGAATAAGATTCTCATCAGTCATCTTCTCTAATGAGCCCGAAACTATACAATTGTCCTCTGTAGATGAAATAGTAGCACTAACATTTGATGTATCATCTATAATCGCTCTAACAACAGCATAAGAATCACCAACTGATGAAACTATACCAACAAGACCTCCATCAGCAATAACATTCATGTTTTTTTGAATTCCGTCCTTAGAACCCTTATCAATGGTAAAGGTATTGAACCAATTAGATGTTCCTCTACCTATAATTCTTGCACCAGTTGTCTCATAATCGTAGTAGGTCTGATCTAGCTTGTACAGCTCCTGAAGCTCATTTAATTCTTTTATCTTAAGCTCCATGCTGCTGATAGTAGAATTCAAATCATCAACCTGTGCTCTTAATTCTTCGTTTTCTTCAACAAGCTCTTCTTTTGTTTTAGTATCTGCAGAAGAAATGGCTATACTGCTTCCTATATAATCAATTCCCTTTTGCATAGGAATGAAAACATGGTTGGCAAGGGTCTCAAGTGGACCACCTGTAAAGCCTGTTGAATAACTAAAGAATAACAGCATTATGCAAACAATAGATAAAATCATGAGTAAGTATTTACTTGGAATACCACCACTCGCTTTTCTTTGTCTCATATATCCTCTTTATTATTTAAAAATTCTATTCTTCATACTATAACCATAAACCTTGTATTTAGGATCTGAAAGTACAGCTCCAAGACCTCTTACACAAGATTCCTGTGGTTCTTCAAAGGCGTTAACCTTGATATTAGTAACCTCAGCAAACAAATCTGTTAATTGATAAAGCTGAGATGTACCACCTGTAAGATATATACCAGAATGTACAATATCCTTAGCAAGTTCTGGTGGAACCTTTTCAAGTATAAGCTTAACATTTGTACAGAAGTTCTCTAAATCTGTTTTGATTGCATTGTAAATAGTGTCGCTTTCGATTTCCATCTCAATAGGAAGACCACTAACCACATCTCTTCCAACGACTGTAAGCTTCTCGCCTCTGCCCTCTAAAGCACAACCGATCTCTTCCTTAAGCTGCTTAGCGGTTTTCTGTCCTATAACAAGATTAAAGTTACGCTTGAGATATGTAACGATAGATTCATCAATCTGATTACCACCAAATGGTAAAAGCTCAGAAAGTACAAGACCGCCTAGTGAAATAACAGATATTTCTGTAGTATCAGCACCTAAATCTACAACCATAACACCTGTAGGTTCTGATACATCTAATCCCAATCCTATAGCAGAAGCAATAGGTTTCTCACAAACACGAATAGAATGAGGCTTATTCTTTGACTTACTAAATAAATCAGCGAAAGCTTTCTTTTCTACCTCTGTAATATCTGTTGGAACAGCAACAACAATATCACTGCCCTTAATTTTACCCTTAAGGTCATTCTCTAAAACCTGGAACAAAAGAGTCTGCATATTATCAAAATCTGCAATAACGCCTGAAACAATTGGGAATGAAACATTGATTGTTTCAGGAGCTTTCTCATACATAGAATAAGCGCTGTCACCATAAGAATACATCTGATTCTTGTTAACGATAGCGATTGTATTTTTAATATTTGTAATCTGATTGTTAGAACCACTGAAAACCTTAAGGTTCTGTGTTCCTATATCAATACCAAATGAATTGGCCATGACGTCCCTCCATAAATAATAAACTAGTCGTAAGTATTTTTGCTCACAGACAATCAAATTTTAACACAGTTGAGATATGTTCACAAGGCAAGCATCTACTAGTTTTTGTAATGATTTTAGTATACCCAGCTTTGCGTGATTCCATGTAAGGCCGCCCTGGAAGAAGGCTGTATATGGCGCACGTAGTGGACCATCGGCTGATAATTCAATAGATGACCCCTGTACAAAAGCACCTGCCGCCATAATAACCTTACTGTCATAGCCCGGCATATCCCATGGCTCTGGAGTTACGTAAGAATCAACTGGTGCTGCTGCCTGAATACCTTCACAAAAGGCTATTAATCCCTCTGGCTTGTTAAATGATACTGCCTGAATAATATCGTATCTTTCTTCTGTAGAATTAGGTATGCAAAGATATCCTAGCTTCTCATAAACATTAGCTGCAAAAATAGCTCCCTTTAAAGCCCCTGCAACAACAGTTGGCGCAAGGAAAAATCCCTGGTAGAAGGATTGCATAATGCCAAGGGAAGCTCCTACTTCCTTTCCAAGACCTGGTGATGTAAGTCGGTGTGCTGCATTTTCAACACATTCCTTAGTACCTACAATATAGCCTCCTATTGGAGCAAGTCCGCCACCTGGATTCTTTATAAGTGAACCAACGCACATATCAGCCCCAACTTCTGTTGGCTCTATTTTTTCAACGAATTCACCGTAGCAATTGTCTACCATGCAGACAACATCAGGCTTAATATTCTTAATAAACGAAATAAGCTCGCCTATTTTTTCTACTGAAAGTGTAGGTCTGTTAGCATAACCCTTTGAACGCTGGATAGTTACAAGCTTTGTTTTTTCATTGATGGCAGCTTTTATTCCATCATAATCAAAATCTCCATTTTCAAGTAAATCCACCTGAGCGTATGTAATGCCATATTCTGCCAAAGAACCGTTAGAAGGTCTGATTCCGATAACCTCTTCCAAGGTGTCATAAGGCTTTCCTACAGGAGATAAAAGCTCATCCCCAGGACGAAGATTACTCATCAATGCAAGGGCAAGTGCATGTGTACCACATGTAATCTGAGGTCTAACTAACGCATCCTCAGTCTTAAAAACTGATGCATATACCTTTTCAAGGGTATCTCTTCCTACATCATCATAGCCATAGCCGGTAGATGTATTAAAGCATTCTGCAGCAACCTTGTGCTCCTGCATAGCCTTAAGTACCTTAAGCTGATTAAACTCAGCCACATCATCTATTTCTTTAAATCTAGACTCAAGGTCCTTAATGATTTTATTGCCATAATCATAAACTTCCTTAGAAATTCCAAATTCCTTATAAATCTCAAACACTTTCTATAATTCCTTTCTCTCTTAGATTAGATAAAATAACATCTAACAACTTATCATTAGAGGTATATACTGTTTTATCCAACCAAATAACTTCCTTTTCTCTTCTAAACCAGGTGAGCTGTCTTTTGGCATAGTTTCTGGATTTCTTCTTGATAAGCTCTATAGCATCGCAAAGAGTGCCATCTCCTTCTAAATAATCCAAAAGCTCCTTATAGCCAATGCCATCCATGGCTGTCATGCCCTTTTTAACCCCTGCCTTTACAAGAGTTTTTACTTCATCAACAAGACCATCTTCAATCATCTTGTCAACTCTTGCATCTATGCGATTATACAACAGATTTCTATCATCATTCAGTACAAAATATGCAAAATTATAGGGACTATTTTTTTCTTTTTGAGTGGCATTATGAACAGAAAATTGTTCACCTGTTTGATTGTAGTACTCAATAGCCCTGATTACACGCTTTACATTGGCAGCAGGAATATTCCCAGCTGAAACAGGATCGATTTCTTTTAGCTTGGCATGCAAAGCTTCGTTTCCATATTTGACTGCATAATCTTCTAAGGATTTTCTGTAGTCTTTATCTATTTCATTTTCTGTAAAATTAATATCATATAAAATAGCCTGAATATAAAAACCAGTACCACCGCAAATGATTGGTATTTTGCCTTTTGCGTATATTTCATTTATGGCACTTTCAACCATCTCTTTAAACTTAACAACATGAAAATCCTCGGTAGGTTCAATAACATCAATCAAATAATGCTTAATTCCATCCATTTCATCAGGAGTAACCTTTGCAGTACCTATATCCATACCCTTATATACCTGCATGGAATCAGCAGAAATAATCTCGCCATTTATAGACTTGGCGAGATTAATTGAAAGCGATGTTTTACCTACAGCTGTAGGACCTGTTAATATAACTAGATTTTTCATTTAGACAATCCTTTTAAATTTCTTTGCCAGCTCATACTCGGAAAATGATATCATAGTTGGTCTTCCATGTGGGCAATGATATGGGTTCTCAAGCTTTAACAAATCATCTACAAGTGTTTTAATCTCTGGTATTGATAAGCGATTATTTCCCTTTACAGCCGCCTTACATGACATAGATGCAACTCGTTCCACAATCATATCAAAGGAATCTGATGATTTGTAATTACCGCAATCTGCCAAAATTTCCATAAACAGCATTTTAGGGTCAAGATTAAGCATATTGCCTGGTACACCATTTATGGCAATTTCATTGCCTCCAAAGGATGATATTTGAAAACCGATTTTTTCAAAAGCCTCATGATAGTTTTCGTACAAAAGCACATCCTGTGGTGCAAGAGAAACAATTACCGGTGGACTAATCATCTGAGAAGTCATCTCGTTGTTTTTGAGGCGAGCCATGGTCTTTTCAAACAACACTTTTTCATGAGCTGCATGCTGGTCTATAATATACATATTTTTATCATATTCAATAATCCAATATGTATCAAAAACCTGACCGATAATCTTGTGTTCCTTAACAGCCTCTTTTTTCAGGAAGCTGATTTGTTCGTATTTTTCCCCACCTTTATTATTCTCTGTAAACTTTTTTTCATAAGGTGTGTCATTTCTGATTTGAGCTGTTACTTGAGCCTTTATCTTTTCTAATCTATCTCTTTCAAAAGGCTCAGGCATTTTAATAGGCTTTACTTCCTGTTCTATAGCCACTGTCTGCTTTTCAGCAGAAGCTATTGAAGGGGTGTAGTCAGTATCAAAAGAAGGTTGCTGACTGGTTGCTTCAGGCATAACCTGAAGTGGAACTGAATGTGTAACAGGCTTTGGCTCGTCAATATGAGCTTCAAGAACATCCTCTCTTTTTCTAAGTCGATTATTAATGGTTTTAGTCAGTAATTCTAAAATGTATGCCTCATCCTCAAATCTAACCTCCTGCTTTGTAGGATGCACATTTACATCTACAACATCAGCATCAAAATCAATATTTATAACAAAAAACGGATACTGATGGCCCATTAAAAATCCATAATAGCCTTCCTCGCAGGCCTTAGATAGATTGTTGCTTTTGATATATCTATTGTTTACAAAGAAATGTTCAAAGGCTCTGTTTCCTCTGGCAATTACCGATTGACCAATGAATCCTGAAAGCCTTACCTTATCATCTTCATAATCAATATCTAACACATTAGATGCAATCTGCCTTCCATAAATCTGGTAGATAGTATCAGACAAACTGCCATTTCCTGATGTCATTAATTTTTCTTTGCCATTTAAAAGAAACTTAAAGGAAATCTCTGGATGAGAAAGAGCTAAATGCTCTACTACATCGAAAACATAGCTTCCCTCTGTGCTTTCTGATTTAAGGAATTTCTTTCTGGCAGGAGTATTGAAAAATAGCTGCCTTACAATAAATGTTGTTCCATTTGGAGCACCTATATCAGTTAGTGAAATCTCCTTGGCACCTTCTATGATATAACTTGCTCCAAGTAGTGAGTCCTTAGTTTTTGTAATAAGCTCCACCTTAGAAACAGCAGAAATACTAGAAAGAGCCTCTCCTCTAAACCCTAGAGAACGAACAGAGGCCAAATCTGATGCATCTGCAATTTTGCTGGTAGAATGTCTTAAAAAGGCAATCTGAATTTGATCCTTTTCAATTCCAGAACCATTGTCAGTGATTCTAAGGTATTCTATTCCACCGCCCTTTATCTCTACAGAGATGGCTGTAGCTCCAGCATCGATACTGTTTTCGATAAGCTCCTTTGCAACAGAAGCAGGACGCTCTACCACTTCTCCTGCCGCAATTTTGTCAATTGTTTCCTG
Organism: Pseudobutyrivibrio ruminis; assembly: GCA_015057315.1. Classification (GTDB taxonomy): domain Bacteria; phylum Bacillota; class Clostridia; order Lachnospirales; family Lachnospiraceae; genus Pseudobutyrivibrio; species Pseudobutyrivibrio ruminis_D. The sequence goes on from SVER01000010.1 coordinate 22,949, forward strand.
GCTTAGTAAATTAATTTTTCCCATTATTCATTAACCCTATTATGCAACTCATACAATATGTTCATAGCCTCTAATGGAGTGATTTTAGTTACATCTAAATTCTTGATTTCAGAAATAATTGATGCGTCCTCTTCGGAAATAGTAATTCCTTCTAAGGTTTGTAATTTTTCCTCCATCTTTTCTTGTAAAGCTATTTTATCTGATACCGCAGCAATGTCATTTTCATTAAGTGAATTAACAATTGTGCGGGCTCTAGATAGCACCTCCTCAGGTAGCCCTGCCAGTCTGGCAACCTGTATACCGTAACTTTGATCTGCCCCACCAGGAATAATCTTGCGAAGGAAAATAATATCCTCTCCTAATTCCTGAACGGCTATGCAGTAATTATGAACTCCTTTTAATTGTCCTTCAAGCTCAGTAAGCTCGTGGTAATGTGTAGCAAATAGTGTTTTGGCACCGATATTGTATGCAATATGTTCAACTACAGCCCAGGCGATAGAAAGACCATCGTATGTGGATGTACCACGACCAATTTCATCTAAAATTAGTAAAGATTTGCTAGTGGCATTATGAAGAATATTTGCCACCTCGTTCATCTCCACCATAAATGTAGATTGACCTGTAGACAAATCATCTGAAGCTCCTACACGGGTAAATATTCTATCTACAACACCTATTGTTGCTTCACTTGCTGGAACAAAGCTTCCAATCTGCGCCATGAGCACAATAAGTGCAACCTGTCTCATATAGGTTGATTTTCCGGCCATGTTTGGTCCTGTAATAATTGCAATAGTGTTTGTATCTAAATCAAGATAACAATCATTTGCAATAAACTGGTCTGCATTTATCATCTGCTCTACAACAGGGTGTCTGCCTTCTTTTATATCAATTACACCTCTGTTATTGATAACAGGCTTTACATAATGATTCTTCTCTGAAACAACAGCTAAAGAAATGATTGCATCTAATACAGCAATAGCTTTAGCGCTAATTTGTATTCTATCTACTTCCCCTGCGATTGTATCTCTCACAGATTTGAAAAATTCATATTCTATAGTATTAAGTCTGTCCTCGGCGCCTAAAATACTATCCTCTAATTCCTTTAATTCAGGAGTATAGTATCTTTCAGCATTTGCTAAAGTCTGTTTTCTAACATAATAATCAGGTACTAAATCCTTGTAGGAATTAGTCACCTCAAGGTAAAATCCAAAAACCTTATTAAATTTAATTTTAAGATTTTTGATACCTGTTTTATCTCGCTCCTTAGCCTCTAAATCAGCAAGCCATTTTTTACCATCTATTTTGGCAGCGCGTAGTCTATCTACCTCTTCATTATAGCCAGTCTTTATGATATCACCATCGCGAGCTGAAATCGGAGGTTCCTCAGCAATAGCTGCATCAATAAGACCATATAAATCCTTTAAATTATCTATATTCGCATTTAAATCATTAAGCAAATGAGAATGGAACCCATCTAACAGCGCCTTTATTGGAGAAAGCATTCCAATCGATTGTTTAAAAGCAATTAAATCCCTAGGATTAGCGGACTGATAGGTAATCTTTGTAATAAGACGCTCTAAATCATAAACCGATGAAAGATATTCCCTAAGCTCCTCTCTGTCTATTAAGGAATTATTGATTTCCTCAATGGCATCCTGTCTTCTGATAATCTCATCTACAGATATCAAAGGCTGCTCAATAAAACTTTTTAGCTGTCTTGCACCCATGGCAGTCTTTGTTTTATCTAAAACCCAAAGAAGTGAACCACGCTTTTGCTTATCACGCATAGTTTCTGTCAGCTCAAGATTTCTTCTTGTGGAGCTATCTATAAGCATAAACTTGCCATCTGTATAAGGCGTAATATGTGTAAGATGTGTAAGCTCTGACTTCTGAGTCTCTTTAAGATAAAGCATTAGGGAGCCTGCCGCATTTTTACCTACAGGAAAATCAATTAACCCAAGCCCCTCTAATGAGTGAGCCTTAAAATGATTTAATAGCTCTCTAGTGCTAAGGGTATCATCAAAATATGATTCATCTAGCTGCGATAAAGAGCTTTCTAGCTTTTCTGCTATATCTGTAATATCTATTCCTGATTCATAAAGAGATTTGTGATAAATAATCTCTGCTGGATTAAATCTAAAAAGCTCGTCTGTAAGCTTTCTAACGCTGTCTACTTCTGTAAGGAAGAAATCGGCTGTAGATACATCACAGGATGCAATTCCAAAAATACCCTTGTTGTATACCAAAGACATGATGTAATTGTTGCTTCCCTCTTCAAGAGCAAGCTGGTCAATATTGGTACCAGGTGTTACTACCCTGATAACCTCTCGCTTAACTAGGCCTTTGGCTTCCTTTGGATCTTCAACCTGTTCGCAGATAGCCACCTTGTAGCCCCTTGCAACAAGTCTGTTTATGTAAGTGTCTGCCGCATGAAATGGAATGCCACACATAGGTGCCCTTTCCTCAGCGCCACATGATTTTCCTGTAAGGGTAAGCTCAAGCTCTTTAGATGCTGTCTTGGCATCCTCAAAGAACATTTCATAGAAATCCCCTAGACGATAAAATAAAATGCAATCCTCATATTCTGATTTTGTCTTAAGATACTCCTGCATCATTGGAGTGTATTCTGCCACGTTTATACCACCTATTCTATAAATTTAAGTTGGAAATAACTGCTTCAGCAACCTTAATACCATCCATTGCTGCAGATGTTATTCCACCTGCATAGCCAGCCCCCTCACCACATGGGTAAAGACCTGCTATATTTGCTTGAAAATATTCATTTCTATTAATTCTAACAGGAGAAGATGTTCTACTTTCTACACCACTAAGTATTGCATCCTCTCTATCGAACCCTTTTATTTTAGACCCAAAGATACCCATTCCGTCAATAAAAGACTGATAAATATCTTGAGAAAATATATCAGAAAGCATTCCAAAGCTTGTTTTACCCTTTGTTTCTGATGAAAAATCCCCATAAGACTTGCTTAATCTTTTGGCCTTAAAATCACCATATAGCTGCTGAGGAATGCATCCATTGCCAGCTTTAAAGGCAGCTTCTTCAATTGCTCTTTGGAAAGCTATTCCTGAAAGTGGATTTGATTTATCAAATTCATTTGCTCCAACAGAAACAACAATAGCACTGTTGGCGTTTTTGCTGTCTCGCTTTGAGTAGCTCATGCCATTAACAACAAGCCTGTTTTCTTCAGAGGAAGAATTAACAACAAAGCCTCCAGGACACATACAAAATGAATATACACCTCTGCCATTGTTAAGATTTGTAGCAAGCTTGTATGGCGCAGGCTCAAGCTTTGAAAAAGCATCAGAATACATGGTATATGATATCATTTCTTGTGGATGCTCGATTCTAAAGCCTACAGCAAAGTCCTTAGCTTCCATGTACACATTTAAATCATGTAATTTTTTAAATGTGTCACGGGCACTATGACCAATAGCTAAAATCACTGTATCACTGAAGTATGATTTTCCATTTGCCTTAACACCTATAATTTTGTTATTTTCTAAAATAAAATCACTAACTGTAGTATTAAACTTAAACTCACCGCCCAGTGATATTATTTCCTTACGCATATTAGCAATTACAGTCTTTAAAATATCTGTACCTATATGAGGTTTGTAATCGTACAGGATGTTAGAAGGCGCACCAAACTTAACAAAGGTTTCTAATACAAATTTATTTCTGCCAAGCTTATCATTAACAAGTGTATTAAGCTTACCATCTGAAAAAGTACCTGCTCCCCCTTCACCAAACTGAACATTTGATGAAGTATCAAGAACTCCTGTCTCCCAGAATTTAAGAATATCGTTTGTTCTTTCTTCTACCATCTTACCTCTTTCAAGAATTAGAGGATGCATGTTATTAAGAGCTAATATATAGGCCGCAAATAACCCTGCTGGCCCTGCTCCAATAACAATAGGAGAATCAGATTCTTTATTAAGCTTTGGTATGGTATATACCATAGGTTTATAAGGATTTATATTATTATCTTTCTTACATTTTGCCAGGATTCTTTTTTCATCATCCTTTGATAAGCTGACTATCACTGAAAATACATAGTAAACATCAGGCTTTTTTCTAGCATCAATAGATTTTTTTAGAATAGAAAAATCTTTAATAGCATTTTCATTAACCTTAAGCTTACGGGAAAGCACACCTTTAAGCTTTGCTTCACTATCATTTACACTAAGTTTAATCTGATCTACTTTTAACATTTAATCACCTTAATTAAATCATTTGCTGCTAATGTTGCAGAAGTATAGGCCCAGGTAAGATTATAGCCACCGCAAATACCATCAACATCCAAAACCTCACCAATAAAATATAATCCAGCAGATTTTTGGGATTCCATGGTATTTGTATTTATATCTGATAAATCTACACCGCCTGCTGTAACCTGGGAGCTATCAAATCCCTTTGTCCCTTTAATAGAGATAACAAAGGATTTAAAATTATATACTAGGTTTTCTATATCCTTCTCATCAAGCTTTGATACCAAAGTATCACTATATATTCTAGATAGACTAACTACCTGCTCTATAGCTTTCTCGTTACATAAACCAACCAGGGAATTGTTTATCGTTTTGTCTGGATTTCTTTTAAATCTATCCATAAGCTCATTAGTAAGATTTTCTTTATCCAGGTATGGAATAAAATCAATCCGCATATCCGATAGTTTTTTATCAAGCTCATCAAATCCTATGAAGCGACTAATACACATTACAGGATAGCCTGAAACTCCATCTTTATTAAACTGGATTTCGCCCTCACAGGAGTAATCCTTATAGTGTACTATGCCAGTAGCTCTAACACCAGCAAGCTCTTTAAGACAAATATCATTTGAAGTAATTCCCACAAGTGCAGGTGCAAGCTTTGTAGTTTTCATGCCAAATTTATTAGCCATTTTATAGCCAAGCTTAGATGAACCAAGTGTTGCAGCAGATAATCCACCGCATGCAATACATACCTTTTTAGAAGTAAGCTTGAGCCTGTTGGTTGTTATCGTATATACGTTATCTAAAGAAATATCAGTAACTCTGTTATCTAAAAAAACATCAATATCTAATGCTTCTATTTCATTTTCTAAAGCTTCTCTGATAGTCTTGGCCTGATTAGTATATGGATAAAAGTATCCATCCATATCCTTATCAAAAACACCAAGTTCTTTAATAAACTCTCTTAATTCCTGATGATTATCACCTATAAATGATAAATCTGAATTGCTATAATAATAATCTTTTCCCATTCTGCTGTTTGTAAAGTTACAGCGTCCATTACCAGTTGAAAGAATTTTTCTGCCAACAATTCTATTTAAGTCTGTTAAACATACCAAAAGACCTGCTCTTGCAAGCTTTATTGCAAGAACAAGTCCAGAAAAACCAGCTCCAACTATACAAACATCATAAATCTTTTCATCTGTATTCATAGAACTACCTCAGTAAATGTAAGCTATATGCTATATCACAAAGCTTTCTTCCTCCTGGGAATTTTAGCAATGTCTCTTCATCCACACCCTTAAATAAAAGCAGTGAAACGAAGTAAACTATAATAGCCACCAAAATAGCTATTAAACATGCGAAGAAATTAGCAACTCTAGCTGATGTAATCATCACAAAAATTCCATCGAACACGTGATAAATAAGATAAGCAACAACACCCATAATAGCAGATGCTTCAAGCGGCGCTAACACTACTCTTCTAATATCAATATGTGCCCCTGAAAACTTAAGTACAGCAGATTGATTAAGAATACACATCATTAGAGCATAAAATGCATTTGCAATAATTACAGCATAAATATGCAAATGAAATGCTTCCATAAGAATAAATAAAAGCACAACATGTGCAACAAGTGCTATTAATGCATTCTTAACAGGAATTGTCATCTTATCAATTCCCTGTAAAATACCATTTGAAAGGGTGGATAATGAATAAAATACTACAGAGCATCCACCAATTATAAGCATCATTGCTGAAGATTTTTCAGCATCATTAAAAAGGAGTTGCAATATTGGTGATGCAAGCACCATTATTCCAACAGTACATGGGAAAGCGATAATCATAACAAATCTGTTTGCCATGTTAATCTGCTTTTTAACAAGCTTAGTATCATTAGAATTAAATGCAGCAGTAAGGCTTGGTACCGTAGATGCAGCCATAGCTGATGCTATAGAAAGAGGTACATTTATAAGTACCTTGTACTTTCCTGTAAATACTCCCCAGGCCTTTGATGTAACAGATGCTTCATAGCCTTGGAGCAAAGCAAGATTTTTGAAAATACCCTGGTCAATAATAGAACTAATATTGTAAACAGTAGTACTAAGAAGTACTGGTATAATTGTCATAACAAGTATTGGAAGAACATCTCCGTAGGATTCTAAATGCTTATGAATATCCTTTTTTTGCATTCTCGCAAAAGGCTTTTTAAAAGCGAAAAAAATAAAAAGAATAAATATTAATGCAAAGCCTGCACCAGTTGATGTTCCAAGAGTACCACCTGCAGCACCAAAGGCAGCAGAATATCCCTTAACATCTCCTAAAACTCCACCTACTCTTTTACCGTAGCTAAATAGTATATTTGCAGCGACTACAGAGACAATAGCATTAACAATCTGCTCTCCAATTTGAGAAATAGCACTAGGAATCATAGTTCCAAGGCCCTGGAAGAATCCTCTAAATACACCAAGAATAGCCACTACTAAAAGTGTTGGTGCAAGAACCTTAAGTGCAATGGCAGAAAGCGGTGTTTTAAGCAGGGATCCTGTAAAAAACTCTGCTCCAAAGAAAACAATGATCGAAGCAAGACTTCCACTGATAAACGCAAAAAGAAGGGCGCCGTGCAATACTTTGTTTGCGTCCTTGACGTGCCCCTTCGCCATTCTTGCAGATACCAGTTTTGATACTGCAAGAGGAATGCTATATGAAGATATAAGTAATATTATATTGTAAATCTCGTACGCGGTACCATAATAATCGTTTCCTGTATCTCCAATAGTAGCCTGTAGTGGGATTCTGTAAATGAGTCCCACTATACGGCTAACAATTGAAGCAATTGCAAGAATACTTCCCTGCATTAGGAAGCTGGCATCGCTACCTTTTGTTCTTTTCGTCATAAACTAACTATTTTGCCTTACTAAATTCTGATTTATTCTCGTAGTAAACTGTTTCGTCTGTGTATTCCTTCTGGCAAGCCTGAATCCAGGTTGTTCCTACATTAAGCTGAATTTCCTCACCAGAATTTAAGTCATAATAATGAGTAATATCAGAATCCCCATCCTTAGACCAAACAATATCAATCATCTTACCATTTGAAATATACTTACCTGTTCCAGTGTTGTATGAAAGAACATAGCCTAAGTACTGAGAGCCTTCATATGTCCACCAGTCTACATTTTCGATAATAATATTCTTTGCAGTAAGCTGCTGTCCTGAGAGCGCATCTACCTGCTTTTGATTAAACTCATATCTGTAATATAAACCGTCATCTTCATTGTAAATCCAATATGGCTTGTTGGTGTAGTAATAAAGCTGAATAGCCTCACAATCCTTACTAGACTCAAGAGTGTTGCCATCTGCAGCAAACTTAAAGTGTGGTTCATAATTAGCTGGAAGTGTCATATCATATCCAAGCTTCTTAATACCAATATCAATACCCTCTGAATTTGTATAAAGGGTATGCTCTGTTTTACCTGTACGATAAGAAGCACTAGATCCCTTCTTACCTTCAAGTGTTAAGGCATTAAGATTATCTACAAGATTTTTATCATCAATAAGCTCGAAAGCTGCTGGGTTTCCACCTGCATGCATATAGATTGCATCATATTCGCTGGCAAAATATACATAATATGGTCGAGAGCTTCTGATGTTACCAATCTGGTCAAGTCCAGAGTAATCATCAAAAATAGCCATCATACGTGTAATGCCACCTTCAACAACACACTCATATATTACACCTGCATTTCCAATACCATATTGAGGTAGAGCAGCCTTTGTATTTTCAATCATAACTGCAACAGGGCGTTGTCTGCCATATTTTGCATCTACCCAATCTCCTGTAAGGTAACTACGCACCCTGCCATCCTCAGAAGTCTGATCCCAAAAAGCAACAGATTCATCAACTGCTTCCACTTCCTCCTCAGGCTTAATTGTACTAATTTCTGCCACATCTTCTGCGTCCTTTTTGCCACAACCTACAATAGAAGCTGCCATTGAAAGTACAAGCATTGCGGATACTAATTGTTTTTTCATAGATTAATATCTCCTTTTCGTTAATCTCGAGAAATACCAAGAATATTTAATATTTCTCGTTGTTTTTGTTCCATAACTGAAGCTTCTGCCTCTGTCATATGATCAAACCCAAATAAATGTAACATACTATGGGCTATAAGAAAAGCATATTCCCTAAGAATAGAATGTCCATATTCTTCAGCCTGTTTATAAATTCTTTGAACATTAAGAACTATATCTCCGAGAATGACTTCTCCTGATTCTGGATTAAATAAATCATCATTTTCTTCAATTTCAGAAAAATCTCCAGCGCTTTTATATTCAATCATTGGGAATGAAAGAACATCTGTAGGTGAATCAATTTGTCTAAATTCTTTATTAATTGTTTGGATGCCTTCGTCATCTGTAATAGTAACGCTAACCTCAGCTTCAAATGGAAATCCCATGTGATCTATGGCTGTATTTATTACATCCTTTGCGATTTTCTCATAGTCGAAATCAAAATCTGTTTCGCATTCAGTTTCAAAATAAATCGTCATGCTAAAATGTCCTCATTTGCTAATATTTCTCTTATAACCAAAAACTGATTCATGGTTAAACCTGAATTATCATAAAAGCCTTTTTGTGATAATTCGTTAATTGTCTGATATATAACCATATTCTGGTTCCATGAACTGCTCATAGAATCCGAATCAAAAAGCTCCACCTTTGTAACAACAGAATCAACCATGTGAACAATAGCAGATTCCTTTGTACTAGGAAGGGAAACTATACCGCCATACTCAGACAAAATCTGAATTACATCATTAGGAAAACAATAATTGTTAGCAATGCGAATAGCATTATCAATGATTGGTTCTCCTTCAATCTTTCCTAAACGATAATAAAATGCACCACAAGCAGCCAGACCTTCATTAGCATTAATTGCTTTAGCACACTTTTTTGATAATTCAGAAATTCTTTTTGCATGCTGATATTCTATGAAGGAAAACTTACGGATTTCATTACATAATGAAAAATCCGGATCCAAATAAGCTTCATATACAATATTCTGCTCCTTTGTAACCATGAGACCAAGAAGCGGAAGTAACGCTACTGTTATAAGACAAGCAATGATGCCACTCATTAAGCCATATATTAAAACTGAAAACTTTAATTCTAAGTAATTAAAATAATAAAAAATAATTGATATCAAAGTGGTTATTGCCAGTAGCAATAGCATTGAATATAGCTTTTGGATATTCTCACTCTTTTTCAAGAAACCTGTAAGCATATTCCCGAATAGAATCATGGTTATGTAGCATATTACCATGTATACATTATAATCAAAGCAAACCGAAGTAATAATCACTAGATAGAGGCTAAAAGCATTAGCTATACTATCATCAAATACTGAACTTGCAATAATCGGTAATACAATCATAGGTGCAAAAAAATCCGGTGCAAATGCGCTGCATATAATAGTTATTGCCCAATTAATTACAGTTACAATGGCTATTTTGCTATATGATATATAATTATATTCAGGCAGCTTATTTTCAAGCCTTCTGCGTATAATAAGCAACATGAATAAGCAGAAAAAGCATATATTAATTGCTATTAAACAAATGTACTTGTCAATCAATACAGAAGCAAATGAACATAATAAAGTATTTGAGACAATGAATATAAGGCAAATTAATATAGTATAAAAAACTCTCATTGACGAAAATCTATCTGTATGTCTCATTATTTTGTCCTTTTTTTGCTTTCAAGTTTTTTGTCATGAATCTCGTAGGCATTAACAATCTTCTGAACCAAAGGATGTCTTACTACATCCTTAGAATCTAGATTGCAGATTTTAATATCATCAATATTCTTAAGTACACTCATTGCATCATCAAGGCCTGATTTAACTCCAGATGGTAAATCCTTTTGCGTTTTATCACCTGTAATAACAGCCTTAGAACCAAAACCAATTCTAGTAAGGAACATTTTCATCTGAGCCGGAGTAGTATTTTGAGCCTCATCTAATATGATAAATGCATTATCTAAAGTACGACCTCTCATATATGCAAGAGGCGCCACTTCTATAAGACCCTTTTCCATGTTCCGTTGGAAAGCTTCTGCTCCCATAATCTGATACAAAGCATCATATAATGGTCTAAGATATGGATCTACTTTGCTCTGCAAATCTCCTGGTAAAAAACCAAGCTTTTCTCCTGCTTCTATGGCAGGACGTGTAAGAATGATTCTTGATACCTCTTCGTTCTTAAATGCAGTTATTGCCTTAGCCATGGCAAGATAAGTCTTACCTGTTCCGGCTGGTCCAACACCAAATACAATCATGTTATCAGTAATTGCATCTACATATTTCTTTTGTCCAAGTGTTTTTGGGGCTACAGGCTTACCTGTAGTTGTATGGCAGATTATCTCGCCCCTAGCCTCTGATACATCATGGTTTTCAATCTTTTCTTGTTCTATAGACATAATATAATTAACATCCTGTGTAGTAATAATATTGCCTTTTTTCGACAGGGATAATAACTCATCAACAACACTTATTCCATGTTTAACATGTTCCTTGTCTCCCACCACCTTGATGGAATCCTCTCTAGGAATAAACGATATATTCATCCCCTTTTCGATAGCCTTTATGTTTTTATCAAACTGTCCAAATATATTGCCTGTATGCTCTGCAGGAATATTAATATTTAAAGAAAAATCACTCATTTTATTCTACAATGTCAATAATTAACTTCATGTGGTCGCATTTTTCGCTAGAAACCTCAGTAGCACTCTTAATCATTTCGATAGCATGCTTAGCCTTGGCTTCATCATTTGCATGTACGTAAGCGATTGCTTCGCCCTTCTTAACCTGGTCTCCAACCTTTTTATTAAGGATAATACCAACAGACATATCAATAACATCCTCAAAGGTCTCACGGCCACCGCCAAGTGACATTGATGCAAGACCAAATGTCTCAGCCTTAAGTGCATGAACATATCCATCACATTCAGCTTCAACAGGTATAACATATTTTGCAGGTGCAAATTTGTTTATATCTCTGGCATAAGATGCATCGCCACCTTGCATTTCAATAAATTCCAAGAACTTTTCAAAAGCTTTGCCATTTGCAACAGCTTCTTCCATAAGAGCTCTTGCTTTTTTCTTGTCTGTTTCAATTTCAGAGAAAACTATCATCTGGGAACCAAGCTCATAAACAACTTCCATCAAATCCTCAGGACCGTTGCCCTTTAAAGCATTGATAGCTTCTATAACCTCTAGGTTGTTACCAACTGCAAAACCAAGTGGCTCATCCATATTAGTAAGAACAGCGGCAATCTTCTTATTAGCACGCTTTCCAATATCTACCATTGATTTAGCAAGCTCTAATGCTGATTCTTTAGTCTTCATGAAAGCACCGTCACCAACTGTAACATCAAGAACGATGGCATCTGTACCTGCAGCAAGCTTCTTTGACATGATTGAACCAGTAATAAGAGAAATCTCATCAACTGTAGCTGTAACATCACGCAAAGCGTATAGCTTCTTGTCAGCTGGTGCAAGATTCTTAGACTGACCAGTAACTGCAATTTTAATTTTATTAACCTGACTAATAAACTGCTCCTCTGAAAGAGCACCATTAAATCCTGGGAAAGCCTCAAGCTTATCAATAGTTCCACCTGTGTGTCCAAGTCCTCTACCAGACATCTTGGCAACTGGAACACCGATTGAAGCAATGATAGGGCCAAGTACAAGTGTAACCTTGTCTCCTACACCGCCTGTTGAATGCTTATCAATCTTAACACCATCTATTGATGAAAGATCAAGGATATCCCCCGAATCTCTCATTGCCATTGTTAAATCATAACGTTCTCTAACATCCATTCCCTTAAAGTATATGGCCATCAAAAGTGCAGACATCTGATAATCAGGAATCTCATCATTTGTGTAGCCATTTACGATATGGTAGATTTCCTCTGTTGTTAGAGCCTCCCCCATTTTCTTTTTTTCGATTAAATCATACATTCTCATTTGATATACACCCCTTTTAAAACTATTTGTGATATGGCTCATTATTCATAATTCGCATAGCTCTATATATCTGCTCTAATAGAATTACCCTCATAAGCTGATGTGGGAAAGTCATTTTGGAAAAAGAAACAGAATCATTACAGCGCTTCATAACAGCATCTGATAACCCTAAGGAGCCTCCAATAATAAAGCAAATGGAGCTGTTACCTGTAATCCCAAGATTCTCTATATATTTAGAAAAAGCAACTGAATCCTGCTGCTTTCCTTGAATTGCTAAAGCAATAGCATAATCTCTGTCCTTGATATGCTTTAAGATTCTTTCTCCCTCTTTATCCTTAATAATATTAATCTCATTTTCAGTTGAATTTTCGGAAGTTTTTTCATCGTTTACTTCAACTATCTCGAGAGAACAATATTTAGATAGCCTTTTTGAATACTCTAAAATCGCATCCCTATAAAACTTTTCTTTAATTTTGCCAACACATAGAATTCTTACATTCATGTAATCTATTTTAGCCCATTTATACAATTTAAACAACCGCTATAAATACAAAAAAAGACACGCCTGCGGTGACGTGTCTTTTAAAGGGAGAATAATGTTATGAAAAATGTATCTCTTATCGAGATGATGTTATTCTACTAATTAATTATGTTTAAATAGAGTATTAAATGTGAAATATTTGTTAAATCTATGGTTGGTAAATATAGTTGCCATGATATGTAGGACTAACATTACCATCCTCATCAACAATAACTACAGATAATACGCTTGTACCCTCCAAAATTGGGAATGGATCAATATATTGTATTCCGTTTTTTGTAGGGCTTGTACCATCCCAGGTGTAAAATGCCTTACAGCCTTCTGGTACATCTATAGAAATCATAACCTTTTCATTGTATACACCATCTGTTGGTGTAACAACCGGAAGTGCAAGCTTTTTATAAGCAACTGTATACTCTGCTATAGCAACATCCGAATATTCTCCCGCTTCATTTTGTGCAACAGCTTTAACTACAGTGGTTCCTTCTGTTATCTGTATAGGCTTAGAATAAAGCTTACCTGATGTAGTTGGATTCTTACCGTTTAATGTATAAAAGATTTGGTAATCACCATTGGTAGAAAGCTGTAATAAGAAATCCTTATCGTATGTGCCAGCCTCATAACTAAATGATGGTGGCATCATAATATATGCACTAATAAGCTCTTTAATTTCATCATTTGTAGCACCCTGTGCCAGTTCATAAATTCTAGCAGTATCATCTAAGGCGCTAAGTGAATTAAGAAGATAGGTATATATTTTTTTATTTTCCGGGTCAATTATAAGGGCTTGCTCCAAAAATGAGACAGCCTTCTCGTAATCCTTTACCCTGTAATACATTCTTCCCAATCCATAAATAACTTCGTATGAACTGTCATCTATGGCATAGGCTTCTTCATAATAACCCAATGCCTTAGCATACTGAGCGTTATTTTCCGCATCCACAGCCATATTCATAATATTGTCGTAGGAGTGATTACTCACATAAGGAATAATCATTAATGCTCCTATGATTGCAACAATGATTATAGCAATAAATAGTAGCGTACGAATCTTTTTAGTGAATACCTTAGGCTCATATTCTGTCGAACTGGTTTTAGGCGCCTCTACCGAAGTATTAATTTCAACCTTTTCAATAGGCTTATATACTCCAGTAGCAAATTTGTCATCTTTATTTTTGTTTTTATCTTCTACAACCTTTGATAAAAGTTCTTCTTCTAAAACATTGTAATCAGGCACAAGCTGAACAGACTCCCCACATTTTGGGCAGTACATTAATCCATTTTCAATTTCAGCTCCACATTTTTTACAATTCATATTTTAGAATAATCCTGTAATAACTCCATCATCAGTTACATCTATATTATTTGCAGCAGGCTGCTTTGGTAAGCCTGGCATAGTCATTATACTACCTGTTACAGCAACAACAAAGCCTGCTCCTGCGGAAGCATATACTTCTCTAACATTTAATGTAAATCCCTCAGGTCTTCCAAGCTTAGTTGCATCGTCAGACAAAGAATACTGAGTCTTTGCCATACATACAGGGAAGTTGCCCATGCCAAGATCTGTAATACGCTTTAATTCTCTTTCAGCCGCTGGTGAATAAGATACGTCCTTAGCTCCATAAATCTCTGTTGCCACCTTAGAAATCTTATCCTTTAATGAAAGGTCATCTTCATATAATGGCTTGAAGTTGCTCTCTTTGTTTTCAAGCACATTAAGGACCTTCTTAGCAAGCTCTACGCCGCCTTGGCCGCCCTTTTCCCAAACTTCAGAAAGAGCAAATTCACAACCTCTAGACTCACAAAATTCCTTAACAAAGTTTGTTTCTGCATCAGTATCTGTAATAAATGAATTAAGTGTAACAACTACAGGTACATTATATTTCTGAAGGTTTTCTATATGCTTTTCAAGGTTAACAATTCCCTTCTTTAATGCATCTAGGTTTTCTTCAGTAAGGTCAGTCTTAGGTACGCCACCATTATACTTAAGCGCTCTGATTGTAGCTACTAAAACTACTGCATCCGGCTTAAGTCCTGCCATTCTACATTTAATATCAAAGAATTTCTCAGCACCAAGGTCAGCTCCAAAGCCAGCCTCAGTAATTGTAATATCAGCAAGCTTCATAGATGCCTTTGTTGCACGAACTGAGTTACAGCCATGGGCAATATTTGCAAATGGTCCACCATGTACAATAGCTGGTGTATGCTCTAATGTCTGAATAAGGTTAGGCTTAAGTGCATCCTTAAGAAGTGCTGCCATAGCACCTGTAGCCTGTAAATCACCAGCAGTAACAGGCTTTCCTTCAAAAGTATAAGCAACAATAATCTTGCTTAATCTATCCTTTAAGTCATGCATATCATTGGCAAGACATAAAATCGCCATTATCTCAGAGGCAACTGTAATGACGAAATGATCCTCTCTAACCATACCATCAGCCTTTGCGCCAAGACCAACTACGATATTTCTAAGGACTCTATCATTCATATCAAGGCATCTCTTCCAAACGATTTGTCTAGGGTCGATACCAAGTAAATTACCCTGCTGAATATGATTGTCAAGCATAGCTGCAAGAAGATTGTTTGCAGATGTAATAGCATGAAAATCACCTGTAAAGTGAAGGTTCAAATCCTCCATTGGAACAACCTGTGCGTAACCACCACCTGCTGCTCCGCCCTTTATACCGAAGCAAGGTCCTAAAGATGGTTCTCTTAAAGCAAGGCAAGCCTTTTTACCAAGAACACCCATTGCCTGGCCAAGTCCTACAGATGTAGTAGTTTTACCCTCACCAGCAGGTGTAGGATTGATTGCTGTAACAAGAACAAGCTTACCATCCTTTTTACCCTCTAATTTTGCAAGCAATTCATCGGATAATTTAGCTTTATACTTTCCGTATAACTCCAAATCATCCTCTTTAATATCAAGTAATGCCGCTACATCCTTGATATTAGCCATTTTTGCTTCCTGTGCGATTTGAATGTCTGTCTTCATTTGCATGACTCCCTTTTATTGTGCATTTATTAGTTCTTCAAACTCTGAAATGGACATGCGAATTTCTCTAGGCTTAGTACCCATTTCAGGGCCAACTACCCCAGCCTCTGCTAACTGATCCATGATTCTAGCTGCTCTGTTAAATCCAATCCTAAAGTTCCTTTGTAAATATCCAATGGAACCCTTTTGGTTTTCTATAACAAGGCGTCCGGCTTCGTTAAATAGTTGGTCTCTGGAATTATCCGGTTCCCCAGATATAGACACTGAACCACTGCCTGCCTCAGAGTTTTGAATTTGAGTTTCTATATCAGAATTATATTCTGCTGAATCGTTGTTATTTTTCAAGAAATCAACAACTGCACTAACCTCTTCATCACTAACAAAAGCACCTTGAACACGAATAGGCTTAGAAAGATTTTGTGGAGCATATAGCATATCACCATTACCAAGCAAATCCTCTGCACCGTTCATATCAAGGATAACTCGCGAATCATTTCCTGATGAAACAGAAAATGCTATACGAGAAGGAACATTAGCCTTAATAAGACCTGTAATTACATTTACAGTAGGCTTTTGTGTTGCAATAATCAAATGAATACCTGCAGCACGGGCAAGCTGCGCAAGACGTACAATTGAGTCTTCTACATCAGCAGCCGCAACCATCATAAGATCCGCAACCTCATCAAGTATGATAACAAGTTGAGACATTCTAACCCTTTTTTCTTCAGGAATAGAATCAGGCAGGGCATCGCTTTCTACCTTTTCATTAAATCCTTCGATATTACGTACCCCTGCAGCAGCCAAAAGCTCATATCTATCTGTCATTTCCTTTACAGCCCAATGAAGCGCACCGGCAGCCTTCTTGGCATCAGTAATAACTGGAAGAAGAAGGTGTGGAATACCATTGTATACTGAAAGCTCAACCATCTTAGGGTCAACCATTATCATTTTAACCTCATCAGGCTTAGCATGATATAGAATACTCATGATAATGGTGTTAATACAAACTGATTTACCTGAACCTGTGGCACCTGCAATAAGAAGGTGCGGCATCTTTTCAATATTTCCAACAATAACTGAGCCTGAAATATCCTTACCAACACAGAAGGATATTTTAGATTTAGCATTCTTAAATTCTTTTGAAGCAACAAGCTCTTTAAAGCCAACCATTGATTTTACCTTGTTAGGAACTTCTATACCAATTGCAGATTTACCTGGAATTGGCGCTTCTATTCTAACATCAGTAACTGCCATGTTAAGCTTAATATCATCTGATAAATTAACAACCTTAGATACCCTGGTGCCTTCTGCAATTTCAAGCTCATATCTTGTAACCGATGGGCCAAGGGTAACCTCTGTAACATTAGCCTGTACGCCAAAGTTACCAAGAGTACGCTGAAGCTTGCCAGCCATTTCCTGGAGATATTCCTTAGAATCCCCGCTACCCTTTTTAGCGTCATTTAACAGAGTAAGTGGTGGATATTTATATGGTTTATTAGTTTTCTTTTTGTCAGCCTCAATAGAAGCACGAAGTGACTCTGATGAATTTTCAATTTCTTCTTTAGTAGATGACGAAGCCTTAGCCCTTCTTGCGGGGGTTTCATTTACTACAGTTTCTTCTACAGGCTCTTTTACCGGCTCCTGAACAGGAGGCTCTGGTGGTGTATTAATAACAGGCGCCTGATAAACTATAGGCTCAGGCTCTGCAATATTCGGAGTAGCTACAGCCTGTTGTGACACCGCTGCTATATTTTCGCTATTGTCAACATCTGAATCAAGATTCTTAAAGGAATGTGTACTTCTTGATTTTCTATCAAATGCCTTTAGCTTATGACGGTTAGTTTTTGTAACCTCAACATCAGACTCACCTTCAGCAAGATTAAATTTGATTTCATTAACATCTCCACCTGCAGTAATATCTGAATAATCAGGCATAAGAGTTGTGTTGCTGGTGATTCCTGTATGTTTTCTATCTCTTCTGTTACCTTCAGTTTGATTCATCTGTTGCTGTTCTAAAGCAATATCATCATTTATTTTATTTATAATAGCCTGACGATTATCATTGAATCTGGTTTGATTAGCTTCTCTTTCTAATAGCTGTCGTTCTCTTCTGGCTCTTCTTTTAGCTGCTGCTCTATCTGCATGATATCTGGAAGATTGCTGAACCTTATCAAAAGCGAAACGTTCTAAAATAATAATTACACATACAATCATTATAATAATATCAATAAGATATGCCCCAAGAAGCCCAAAGCTATCAAAAACAGCAAACACAATAGCGCCGCCAATTAAGCCGCCGCCATAATGATGCTCCTTAGCAAAGTAAAAAGCTTCTAAAGGATTAAGAATACTTTGTCCATTAAAAATAAGCTCAACAAAAACGCTAATAAATATTAATAGTATAGTGCCTGCTACAACCTTAGCCACTGCAACCTTATTGCCATAGTTAGAAATAATGAAAAATGCGGAAAATGCCACCATGAATGGCAGTACAAATTGAATTACACCAAAAACACCAAACAGAAAGTTGGATACTGCATTTCCAACCATTCCGCCAATTCCAAAATTGCTTATGCAAAGTAAAATACACAGTACTAAAGAACCCCAAAGGATAATTTCCTTTGAAGAATCTTCAAAAAATGGATCCTCAAATTCTAATTCTTCAGCCTTAACTCTAGTATTTTTTCTTTTAGTAGTATTCCTTGTTGTGTTTTGGGATTTTTTGCTATTTGATTTTCTTTTAGAATTATTCGTCCCTTTTTGTGCCAAAATATAACCTCTACATTCAAAAGAGAATAGTTAAACTATTCTCTTTTGCTAATATATATTTATCAACCAATTAAATAGTTATAAATATTTTCGTATTTTTCTTTTTGAACAGACCATGAATAGTTCTTGCTCATACCGCGCTCAATCATCTTGTTCCACTGAGCTTTTTTCTCAAAATAAATATATTTACTATAGTTAACAGTATTAAGCAACTCATCACCATTATAATTAGCAAATGAGAAACCATCTCCTGTCTTCATATATTCATTATATGCTTCGACTGTATCAGAAAGCCCACCTGTTTCTCTTACAATTGGAACTGTTCCATATCTAAATGATATCAGCTGTGTCAAGCCACATGGCTCGAATCTGGATGGCATCAAAAATGCATCTGCAGCAGCATATAACTTATGAGCAAGGTTGTCATCATAGCAAATATTTGCAGAAATCTTCTCAGGGTACTTCCAAGCGTAATGTCTAAACATATTCTCATATTTAGATTCGCCAGTACCGATAACTACAAGTTGTGTGAAATCGTCAACAATTCCTTCAATACAGTAGTTAATCAAATCAAGGCCTTTTTGGTCTGTAAGACGTGAAATCAAACCTATCATATATTTCTTAGAATCTACCTCTAAGCCCAAATCAGCTTGAATTTTAGTCTTGTTAATTTTTTTATTTTTTCTAAAGGTCTTGATATCAAAATTCTTATAGATTTTTTCATCTGTAGCTGGATTGTATAAATCGTTATCTATGCCGTTAACAATGCCCTGCATATCATAGTGTCGTGCACGAAGTAAACCATCTAAGCCTTCGCCGTAATATGGCATTTGAATCTCTTCGCAATATGTAGAAGAAACTGTTGTAATATAATCTGCGTATACAAGTCCGCCCTTAAGCATATTACCGCATTTTTTGTATTCAAGCTTATCTGGTGTGAAAAGATTCATAGATAATCCTGAAATTCCAGCTACTGTCTTAGTATCCCACATACCCTGGAACTTAAGATTATGAATAGTCATAACCGACTTCATTCCCCAGAAGAACTGATCCCCCTGGAAATCATTCTTAAGGTATACTGGGATAAAACCAGTCTGCCAATCATGGCAGTGAATAAGATTTGGTTGAAAACCAATGAGTGGAAGCATTGAAAGTACAGCCTTATCGAAAAAGATGAACTTTTCAAGATCCCATCTATCCTCTGAATATGGATAAAAGCAATCAAAATAATCGTGATTATCTATAAAGTAAAATTTAACACCATCAAGCTCGTACTCAAAAACGCCCACGTATTTAGTACCAACTAATGGGCCCATATTCATCTGGAAGCTAGTTAAAAATTTAAAATCCTTTTTGTATTTCTCAGGTATAAATGTATAGTATGGTAAAACAACTCTAACATCGAAGTATTCCTTGGAAAACTCCTTTGGTAAAGCTCCGCAAACATCTGCCAATCCGCCAGTTTTAACAAATGGCACACATTCGCTTGCAGCAAAAAGTATCTTATTCATCAGTACTCAACCCCTCTTATTTTATTTATTCATTCCAGTTATGATAAACATTCTGCACGTCATCATCTTCATCAAGTAGATCTAAAATCTTATTGATTTTGTAAAGATCCTGCTCGTCAGTAAGTTCAACATAAGTCTGAGGAATCATTGTAACCTCAGCATCAGCCATAGGAATGTTCTCGGCCTCAAGAGCCTCTCTTACAGCAGAAAAATCATCTGGTGCTGTATAAATTTCGAAGCAATCCTCTTCCTCTGAGAAATCCTCAGCTCCTGCATCAAGAGCTATCATCATTAAATCGTCAGCTTCCATAGAGCAATCTTCTTTAGAAATGATAATCTGACCCTTGTTATCAAACATAAATGATACACAACCAGGTGTGCCAATGCTTCCGCCACCCTTAGTAAATGCATTTCTAACATTAGCTGCTGTACGATTTCTGTTGTCTGTAAGGCAATCTACAATAATAGCTGTACCATTTGGGCCATAGCCTTCGTAAGTAACGTTCTCGTAGTTAACAGCATCAATGTTACCAGCTGCCTTCTTAATACCATTTTCGATTGTAGCATTAGGCACGTTATTAGACTTAGCCTTTGCGATTACATCGCGAAGCTTAGAATTATTGTTAGGGTCTGGACCGCCCTCTTTTACTGCGACAGCGATTTCACGACCAATTATTGTAAAAATCTTACCCTTTGCAGCATCATTCTTTTCCTTTTTGTGCTTAATATTAGCAAATTTTGAATGTCCTGACATGAAATTAATACCTCTTTTCTATTGTGAATCTAAAAAATTATATCAAATAACAGTTTTTTATTCAACGTGCCTTTTCTTTCTAACGTAAACTCCGTCAATTACCTTATCTGTCACGTTTTTAATATAAAAAACATAATTTTCATCCTCTAATGTAAAGGATTTACCATCCTCAGGAATCTTACCATACAAGGAAACCAAATAGCCATTCAATGTTTCATAATCATTAGAAAACTTGGTTCCAAGCATTTCTTCCACTTCTTCTAAAGTGGTAGAGCCATCCATAAGGTATGAATCTTCTGTTTTTACCTCTATAGAAGCCTCTTCTTCATCATGCTCATCCTCAATATTACCAACTATTTCTTCAAGGATGTCCTCTAAAGAAAGTAATCCTGATACCTGGCCGTACTCATCAACAACAATTACCATATGCCTTTTTTTAGATTGCATTTTGGCAAATAATGTGTTGATTCCATGTGTCTCTGGAACAAATTCAGCCACAGATAAAAGTTCCTTTAAATCCTTCACTTTTAAATTATCAATATCCTTATCGTAGTACATTAAGATGTCCTTAATGTGCAATATACCAATGATATTATCAAGCTCATCAATATATACAGGATATCGACTCATGTTATTTTCATTAATAAAGCTAATAGCTTCTCTTAGTGTACAATCACCATTTATAGCAACAATACTCTTTCTATGAGTCATAATATCTTTTGCATCCGTATCAGAAAACTCAAAGATATTTTGAATCATAGCAGCCTCAGAGGCTAGGATATTGCCATCCTCATGGCCTTCATTCACCAGTGAAATAACATCTTCTTCTGTTACATTTTCCTGCTTGGATTTGCGGTAAAAAATAATAAGTAGTGCAAATTCAATTAATGCAATAATAATAAAAACAATTAACAAATAGGGATTCGACCCGTCTTCCATAAAAACTCCTTTCTATACATCAATATTACCATAATATGATAACATACCTAAATAAAAAAGACTAAACATAATAGTGTTTAGTCTTTAAAAATTTCGTGAATTTTGAGATTCTAGGATTCTTCTGACGCTGATTCTTCCGCAGATTCTTCTACAATTTCTTTAGAAGCTTCCTCGTCAGCCTTTGTTTCTTTTGCAACAGCATCTAAATCTATGTCTTCTAATTCCACATTGGACAAATCCTTATCCTTATCGTCAGCCTTTTCCTTAGCTGGAGCCTCTTTATCATCAATGCTACCAATATAAAACTGACCATTTTGCATATCAAAAAGATTAAGCACCTCCATGCCGAAAACATCATGCATATAGGAATATATTTCTTTATTATTAATCTCTCTATTATGCTTTCTTATAACATTTTTCTTAAGCTTAACCCTAATATCCTTTATCCACTCGGTTATTTCCTCAGCTTCATTGGAATTAGTGCGAAGCTTATCATAGCAATAATCCATAGTGGCAAGCATAAGCTCATGATTTACTTCATCTATTTGATTAGGTATATCTAGAAGCTCGTCCTCGTTACTTGCAATACGTTCTTTGCATTCCTCAAGCAATCTTTTATCATCATCCAGCTTTTTGGAAACCAAATCCGATGTGCCTTCCATATTAGACATCACCGATGCCATAAGATTTTCCTTAACCTTCTTTAAATCCTTAAGCTCCTGCTTAAGCTCTGCCTCATGCTTAATCAAGTCGTTTTCCTTAGATTCAAGCTCTTTTACAGGCTCTGGCTTACCGCCCAAAGCAAAAAGCCTATGCCACTTTTGATCCAATATAAGAATTGGAATCTTTATATTAGCTAAAGCATTAGAAAAATCCTTTTCAGACATAAAATCACCTACTTTTTATGCTGTGTAATATTGTAAGAAAGTTGCATTAAACTATCAGAAAGATGTACGTTTTCGATTACTACATCAGGTATATCATCTAAATCAACATGAGCAAAATTCCAGATAGCATGAACACCTAAAGAAACAAGCTTTAAAGCTGTGCTCTTAGCGTTTTGCTTAGGAAGTGTAAGAGCTGCTATCTCTACATTATTATTTTTAACAAATTCAGGTAATTCATCAAGCATCTGTACAGGTAAGTCCCTAACCATCTTACCCTTAAGTTCAGGGTTTACGTCAAAAAGACCAATTATCTTAAAGCCTACACGTTCAAACTTAACGTATCCTGCTATAGCCTGGCCTAAATTACCTGCTCCAATAACTATAACATTATGCGTATCATTAACACCTAATATATTGCCTATCTCATCATGTAAATATGCCACATTATATCCATAACCCTGCTGGCCAAATCCACCAAAGTTGTTAAGATCCTGTCTAATCTGTGATGCAGTCACATGCATGCGTTTGCTTAAATCATTAGATGAAATTCTTTCAACACCGTCATCTAAAAGCTCACCTAAATATCTATAATATCTAGGAAGTCTTCTGATAACCGCCTGTGATATCTGTTTATCCAAATCTAACGCCTCCTCATTGCACTGTAATATAATTATAAAATTCAGATAAAACTATGTCAAGATTTTAACAATAGGGCTGACTAGTTCATATTTAACTCTTCCCATTTTTCATATAGATTTTCAAGCTTTCCATCAATATCAGCCTGCTTTGCAGAAAGCTCATTTAGCTTGGCAGAATTAGTCATATTTTCAGGCTTCACAAACTCTTCTTCCAGCTTAGCTTTTTCAGATTCAAGCTTTTCGATTTCATCTTCAATTTTATTAATCTCGTTTTGAAGCTTGCGCTTTTGAGCTTCAATTCTCTTTTGTTCCTTGTAGTCTAGCTTTGCTGCAGATTCTTCTGAATCACTACCTGAATCTAAATTAGAATTGCAGGAGCCATATAACTGCTCTTTTTTAGCAATGTAGTCATCATAATTACCAAGATATTTTGTGAGTCCACCATCTGAAAGCTCTAAGATAATATTAGCTGTTCTATTAACAAAATATCTATCGTGACTTACATATAAAAGAGTGCCATCATATTCATTTAAAGCATCCTCTAGCTTTTCCTTTGAATCCATATCAAGATGGTTTGTTGGCTCATCAAGAATCAGAAAATTAGACTTTGAAAGCATAAGCTTAGCCAAGGAAACACGACCACGCTCGCCACCTGATAATTCGCTGATTCTTTTAAAAACATCATCTTCCGTAAACATAAATGCAGCCAGAGTATTTCTTACCTTTGTTTCAGTAAGGAAAGGATATGCATCATGTAATTCATCAAATATGGTATTAGATTCAGTAAGCCCCTGCTGCTCCTGGTCATAATAACCAACAGTAACATTTGCACCAAATTTGATTTCTCCTGATTCAAAAGGTGTTAAGCCGTTAATACATTTAAGAATTGTAGTCTTACCTGTACCATTATCTCCAAGGATTGCAATCCTATCCCCTTTATGAACCTCAAATGATAAATCAGTAAAGATATTTTTATCATCGTAGGATTTAGTTACATGAGAAAATTCTAAAACATCCTTACCACTTTCTTTTTCTATCTCAAGAGTTAAGCGCATTCCATCTGAATCCCTATCGGGAGCATCCATTATATCCATTTTTTCAAGAAGCTTCTTTCTACTTTCCGCTCTTTTTATGGATTTTTCCCTGTTAAATGATTGCAGCTTTTCTATTACTGCCTTTTGATGCTCGATTTCCTTTTGCTGTTTTTCATAGGATCTTTCGTAGGTAAGCTGAAACAAAGCCTTTTGCTCAGCATAAGAAGAATAGTTTCCAGTGTATACAGCAGTTTTGCCGTAGGATAAATCAACCACATGATCAACAATCTTATCAAGGAAATATCTATCATGTGCGACAATAACAACTGACCCTTTATAAGAAGCAAGATAACCTTCAAGCCAAACAATAGAATTTAAATCAAGGTGGTTAATAGGCTCATCAAGAAGTAATAAATCAGGTGATGAAGCAAGTAATCTACCAAGACTTACACGTGTCTTTTGACCACCTGAAAGCTCATTCATACTCTTATTTAAATCATCTCCCTCAAAGCCTAATCCCTTTAGAATACCAATAGCTTCCGAACGAAAGGTATATCCCCCTTGCAAATCAAACTGATGCTGTATTTTGTGATAATTATCCATAAATGCAGCCATTTCATCAGTTGGGATATTGCTCATTTTTGCTTCCATTTCTGAAAGCCTTTTTTCCATAGAAAGCAAATCTTCCCTGGCATTTAAAACGGTATCCAAGATGTTAGTGCCATAATGGTCCTCCTGATACTGGGCTAAATATCCAAAGGTAGCATCCTTTTTAAGAGTTACCTCACCCTCATCAGGGGTAAGCTCTCCAATGATTACCTTTAATAAGGTTGATTTGCCGGTACCGTTATTGCCTACTATAGCAACCTTAGAGCCTTCATCTACAGTAAATGTAGCATCCCTTATAATGTTTTCTTCACCAAATGATTTGTATATATGTGATACGTTAAGTAACATAGCTTTCCCTTAAAAAATGCGCCTGACATAAAATGCCAGGCGCAAAATAAATCAAATAATTTTACTGTACATCCTTGATAGAGAAACTGATACGTCCCATCTTGTCCTTGCCAAGGCATACAACCTTAACAGTATCGCCAAGTGTAAGTACATCTTCTACTCTATCAATTCTTTCCTTAGCAATCTTTGAAATGTGAACCATTCCCTCTTTACCAGGGGCAAACTCGATAAATGCACCGAATTCCTTAATGCTTACAACCTTACCTGTAAGAATCTGGCCCTGTTCGAAGTCAGTTGCAATGATTTCAATCATACGCTTAGCTTCATCCATCTTAGCAGCATCTGTACCGCAGATAGAAACATTGCCCTCATCAGTGATATCAATCTTAACATCACACCTAGCAATGATTTCATTGATTGTCTTACCACGCTGACCAACAACATCACCAATCTTCTCTGGATCAATTGAAAGCTGGATAATCTTAGGTGCATATTTGCCAACCTGTGCACGTGGCTCAGCAATAGCCTTGCTCATGCAGTTATCCATGATAAATAATCTAGCTTCACGACATCTTGCGATAGCGCCCTCAACGATTGGACGAGTAAGACCGTGAATCTTAATATCCATCTGAATTGCTGTGATACCTTCTTTAGTACCTGTAACCTTGAAATCCATATCTCCGAAGAAATCTTCAAGACCCTGGATATCTGTAAGAAGTACGAAATCATCATCTGTATCTCCTGTAACAAGGCCACAAGAAATACCGGCAACCATAGCCTTAATTGGAACACCAGCAGCCATAAGTGACATACATGATGCACATGTTGAAGCCATTGATGTAGAACCGTTAGACTCAAATGTCTCAGATACGGCACGAATAGCGTATGGGAACTCCTCTGCACTAGGAAGTACAGGTAAAAGTGCACGCTCAGCAAGTGCACCGTGTCCGATTTCACGACGTCCTGGTCCTCGTGACGGCTTTGTCTCACCTACAGAATATGCAGGGAAGTTATAGTGATGCATATATCTCTTCTCAGTAACAAATGGATCAAGTCCATCAATCTTCTGAGCCTCTGATAAAGGTGCAAGAGTTACAACATCGCATATCTGTGTTTGACCACGAGTGAACATAGATGAACCATGTACACGTGGTACAATATCAACCTCAGCAGCAAGTGGACGAATCTGAGTGATTTCACGACCATCTGGACGCTTGTGATCCTTAAGAATCATCTTACGTACTGTCTTCTTTTCATACTGATAAATAGCTTCGCCTAAAACTGCAAGCCATTCCTCGTTATCTGCAAATGCCTCTTCAAGACGAGCTGTAATGTTACGGATATTCTCCTCGCGGACCTGCTTCTCGTCTGTGAATACAGCACCTTCCATTTCCTCAGGAGTAACAATCTCTTTCATCTTAGCAAAGAGCTCCTCTGGAATAGCGCATGATGTATATTCATGCTTTGGCTTACCACATTCCTTAACCATCTCATCGATAAATGCGATAACTTTCTGGTTAACATCGTGGCACTTGTAAATAGCCTCAATCATCTTATCCTCAGGGATGATGTTAGCACCAGCTTCAATCATGATAACCTTTTCTCTAGTAGAAGCTACTGTAAGCTTAAGGTCACCCTTATCCCACTGCTCCTGTGAAGGGTTAACAATAAATTCGCCATCAATCATACCCATCTGTGTCATAGCACATGGGCCATCGAAAGGAATATCAGAAATACATGTAGAAATTGCAGCACCAAGCATAGCAACAAGCTCAGGTCTGCACTGTGGATCTACAGACATAACCATATTGTTAAGTGTAACATCGTTACGATAATCCTTTGGGAATAAAGGTCTCATTGGTCTATCTATAACACGTGCTGTAAGGATAGAATTCTCTGATGCCTTTCCCTCTCTCTTATTAAAGCCCCCTGGAATTTTACCAACAGCGTATGTCTTCTCTTCGAACTCAACTGAAAGTGGGAAGAAATCGATACCATCGCGAGGCTTATCAGATGCTGTAGCAGTAGATAATACTGTTGTCTCACCATACTGAATAAATGCTGCGCCATTAGCCTGTGCAGCAACTCTGCCGATATCAACACGAAGTGTTCTACCAGCTAAATCCATTGTAAAAGTCTTCATGGTTTTCTCCTTCAATTATATTATTTAAGCATCAACCCGAAACTACTGAAAACGAAGCGCGGATAACAAACTTCCATATCATCGCTCCCAATTCAGTGGCTTCGGATTTTGCTATAAACCGATTTCATAAGAAAATGAGCGGAGTAATAGTACTCCGCTCCTATAGATTACTTTCTTAAGCCAAGACGCTCAATGATTGAACGATATCTCTCGATATCTGTGTTCTTAAGGTATGCAAGAAGGTTTCTTCTCTTACCAACCATCTTCATCATACCACGACGTGAATGATGATCACCTGGGTTAGCCTTAAGATGCTCTGTAAGCTCAGCGATACGTGCTGAAAGAACAGCAATCTGAACCTCTGGAGAACCTGTGTCACCAGCTGTTCTAGCGTACTCATTGATAATAGCCTGTTTCTTCTCTTTTGTAATCATTTTACTACCTCCTAATTAACATATATGCCGTAACTAAGGTAAAGGTCGGAGTGTCCAAAACCTGAGTTACAGTAAAATTAATACCTGAACTATGATAGCACAGTTTGATTTTATTGTAAACAAAGTAAATAATATCTTTAATTAAGATTTTTCTTTAACCTAAATTTGATTTATTGAACCAAATCGTTAATAGAATAATAATGCAGTCCAGCCAGTTTTCCACTATTAACATATATATTGGAAAAATCATAATTTAAAGCAAAATATACCTGCCCTGATTTTTCATCAACGGAGCCAAGGGATATATAAGTAGAATAATCGTTAGCATCTTTTATTACATAAACAGGAGAATCCTTACTCAATCCATAGCTGTCACTATCCTTATCATCCCCTAGAGCAATAACATTCAAAAATCTTACATCAGTAAGGTAATTTAATATTTTATCAACTCTATCTTGATTCAGTTCAATAGATGTATCATCAGAATAAATCCACTTATCAGCTTTCCTCTCAATATTAAGAAGTATATCCTTATTGTCTGTCATCTGAAAGCTATATACCTCGTTTTTATCCATTTTGATTATATATTCCCCTTCATCCTCAATTTCACTTGCTTCATCAAGAATTTTGGCAGATTCATGGTTGGATTGAGAGTCCTTAATCATCTTTGCTGGAGATTTGTGGTTAAAGGTGATTAGTAAAAAAGCAACTAACAAGCCAATAGCTATCAATAGAATTAACAATTTGTAATATTTTAAAATAAAAGCTTTCATCACTCTCTCCTTAAATACAGCCTTACTTTCCTAATCAGAAATATAACAATTTAATTTCTAAATTAATAACTCTAATTATAAAAAAGACCTCAATCATTTATGACTAAGGTCTTTTTTAATTATGTCAATAATATTTAACACTAATTATTCTTAGATAATTCCTGATATAATGCGGCATTAGTATTTTGCATATAAGGATTAGTCCATAATAATCCCACAATACCAAGTGTGATTAAAGAAAGAAGCAGCCATCCGATAAATGACAAATCAAGTAAGAATGCACGCCACTTATTTCCATCCATCATCTTTCTAGATTTAGTAATAACCTCTGTAGCAGAAAGCTCTGGATTATCTTTTATAATATATGGAACCATTCTATATGAATAGCTCTTTATTAATCCTGGAATTATAAGTAAGCAGCACCATAAACCTAAAAATATATCTCTAAGTAACAATGTAATAAAAGTATGTCTATATCCACTGAAGCCCTCACCTATTGTACCAAGAGTTGCATGCCCTTCTGTCACATTCTTTTTAAAAAATTGATAACCTCCAACCTGAAGTGGATTAAAAACAAAAATTCTAAGCAATAAAGATACAATTATGATGGCAAATAATCCGCCTGCTATAATTTGTAATACCATAGGGTCAGCTGCAAGTAAGCTTTCTTTCACATCCTCTGAACCTGTCTCATTTCTTGTTGCAGCTGAGGAACCTGCTGTTAATAATGATAGTATAAATGCAACTATAACAGATTTCCAATAATTTGCCTTAAATGCTTCCTTACCTCTTGCTTTAATTTCACCAATTGACCACATAACACCCTCCTTTAAATAAAATAAATTCTAGTAATACATATAAATATTATATCCTTTTTCCTATGCTGAATTTTCATTTTCACATTTTTTTCATGGAATATGCAAAAATTGCAACAAAAAAGCCGTCAAATGACGGCTTTAATCTGTTTATCTATAAATAATATCTTCTCTTCCAGGACCATTAGAAACCATTGTGATTGGGAATCCAATTTCCTTCTCAATAAACTCAATGTACTTTCTACAGTTTTCTGGTAAATCTTCGTATTTCTTGATACCTCTAATATCGCTCTTCCAACCTGGAAGTGTCTTAAGTACTGGCTTAGCCTTTTCAAGCTTAGATGTAACAGGGAAATCTGTAGTAACCTCTCCATCAATTTCATAGCCAACACATACAGGAATTTCATCAAGGTATCCAAGAACATCAACTACTGTAAATGCAACATCTGTTGTACCCTGCATTCTACATCCGTACTTAGAAGCAACGCAATCGAACCATCCCATACGACGAGGGCGGCCTGTTGTAGCACCAAACTCACCACCGTCACCACCGCGACGTCTAAGTTCATCAGCCTCATCTCCAAAGATTTCTGAAACAAATGCGCCAGCTCCAACAGCAGATGAATATGCCTTACATACAGTAACAACCTGCTTAAGCTCCTGGGCTGGAATACCAGCACCAATACAACCGTAAGGAGCAAGTGTTGATGATGATGTAACCATAGGATAGATACCATGATCAGGATCCTTAAGAGTACCAAGCTGTCCCTCTAAAAGAATAGTCTTGTTCTCTTTAATTGCATTCCATAAGTATGCTGATGTATCACATACATAAGGAGCAATCATATCACGGTATTCATGAAGAGTATTTAGTAATTCCTCTGGTGTAAGAAGTGGCTTGTGATAAAGATGCTCTAAAAGAACATTCTTCTGCTCACATGTACGAACTACCTTTTCCTTAAGTAAATCTTCATCAAAAAGCTCCTGTACCTGATAACCGATTTTAGCGTACTTATCAGAATAAAATGGTGCAATACCGCTCTTTGTTGAACCGAATGAAGCCTTACCTAATCTCTCTTCTTCATACTGGTCAAAAAGGATATGATATGGCATAACAATCTGAGCTCTATCTGACACAAGTATATGTGGAGCTGGAACCCCTTTCTCCTCTATAGACTTGATTTCCTTAATGAGAACAGGGATGTTAAGTGCAACACCGTTTCCAATAATACTTGTTGTATGATTATAAAAAACTCCTGAAGGTAATGTGTGAAGTGCAAACTTACCGTAATTATTAACGATAGTGTGTCCTGCGTTAGCACCACCCTGAAAACGTACAATGATGTCTGCGTCAGCTGCCATCATGTCAGTAATCTTACCTTTGCCTTCATCGCCCCAATTGGCGCCTACAACTGCTTTAACCATAACAATCCTCCTAAAACAATATTTAATTTATATCAATCAATTTCTTAGTCACTGTACAAGCTAAAGCGCCTGGTCCAATATGACATGAAACTGAAAGTGATAACGGATCAATCCAGATATCTTTTCCAGGAAATTCAGCTAAAAGCTCTTCTCTGAACTTTTCTGCTGCTTCCTGATTCTGTGTATGTGCGATTGAGATAATCACATCATCCAGATTATCTGTGTGAAGAACATTTTGCATATCCTTCTTCAAAGCATCTATCATGATAGATTTTGCCTGCTTCATAGTGCGGGCCATTGCAAACTTATCAAGCTTTTCTCCGTAAATAGAAAGCACTGGCTTAATCTTAAGTAAAGAACCGATAGCTGCAACTGCAGGAGTAAGACGACCACCCTTCTTAAGATATTCAAGAGTATCTACTGTAATGTAGATTGTAGATTCCGATTTGACTTCCATTAAAGCGTCGCAAATCTCCTGAGCGGATTTGCCCATATCAGCAAGCTTCTTAGCCTCAAGTGCAGAAAGCTTCTGAGTAACAGAAATACGCTGATTGTCAACAACTACAACTCTGCCATCATAATCCTCTGAAAGCATCTGTGCAGTAGCACAAGATGAAGATAGGCCTGAAGACATAGGAATATATACAACCTGATCATAGTCTTCTAGAATCTTGTCCCATGTATCAATAAGATTACCTGTTATAGGCATTGAGGTAGTGATTTCTCCACCCTGTGTCAGCTTCTCATAAAATTGTTCCTGTGTTAAATCAATATCCTCATAATACAACTGTTCATTAATATAAAATGGCATTGGAATAACATAAACACCAAGCTCCTTAGCTTCTGCCTGTGTAATACCACTGTTACTATCTGTAAGTATAGCTACTTTGTTCATAAATCACCTCTAAATTTTATGGCTTAAAATTAAAAGCACCGCTGATTATTCTAACATAATCAGCGGTGAATTAAAACCTAAAAGCTAAAAATTTTAGTACATACCACCCATGCCTGCACCGGCAGCAGCTGCAGCAGCGGCGTCAGCAGCAGGGTCTTTGATATCAGCAACAACTGACTCTGTTGTAAGAAGTGTAGATGCAACAGATGCAGCGTTCTGAAGTGCTGTACGTGTAACCTTTACAGGATCTACGATACCAGACTTAACCATCTCAACATACTGCTCGTTGTAAGCATCGAAACCAATGCTATCCTCTGACTCACGAACCTTGTTAATAATTACAGAGCCTTCAAGACCAGCATTTGCAGCGATGTAGAAAAGTGGAGCCTCAAGAGCCTTAACGATTACGTTAGCACCTGTCTTCTCATCACCTGTAAGTGAATCAGCAAGCTCAGCAACCTTCTTCTGAACGTGAATGTAAGCGCTTCCGCCACCTGCGATGATACCTTCTTCAACAGCAGCACGAGTAGCGTTAAGAGCATCCTCCATACGAAGCTTAGCTTCCTTCATTTCTGTTTCTGTAGCAGCACCTACGCGGATAACTGCAACACCACCTGCAAGCTTAGCAAGTCTTTCCTGAAGCTTTTCCTTATCAAACTCAGATGTTGTCTCCTCAATCTGACCACGAATCTGTGAAACACGAGCCTCGATAGCTGCCTTATCACCCATACCATCAACGATAACTGTGTTTTCCTTGTTGACCTTAACACTCTTAGCGCGGCCAAGCTGCTCAAGTGTAGTATCCTTAAGCTCAAGACCAACCTCTTCAGAGATTACCTGACCACCTGTAAGGATTGCGATATCCTGAAGCATTTCCTTACGTCTGTCACCATAACCTGGAGCCTTAACTGCAACTACATTGAATGTACCACGAAGCTTGTTAAGGATAAGTGTTGTAAGAGCCTCGCCCTCTATATCCTCAGCAATGATAAGAAGTCTAGCACCAGACTGAACAATCTGCTCTAATATTGGAAGAATCTCCTGGATGTTAGAAATCTTCTTGTCTGTAATAAGAATATATGGATCATCAAGGTTAGCTTCCATCTTATCCATGTCTGTGCACATGTAAGCTGAAATATAACCTCTGTCAAACTGCATACCTTCAACAAGGTCAAGCTCTGTCTGCATTGTCTTAGATTCTTCGATTGTGATAACACCATCGTTAGAAACCTTCTCCATAGCGTCAGCAACCATCTGACCTACTTCGTCATCACCAGCAGAAATAGCTGCAACTCTTGCAATCTGCTCTTTGCCATCTACAGCCTTAGACATGCCAACGATTGCTTCTGTAGCACACTCTACAGCCTTCTT
Source organism: Pseudobutyrivibrio ruminis (assembly GCA_015057315.1). Taxonomy (GTDB): domain Bacteria; phylum Bacillota; class Clostridia; order Lachnospirales; family Lachnospiraceae; genus Pseudobutyrivibrio; species Pseudobutyrivibrio ruminis_D. Next base: position 56,087 of record SVER01000010.1, read on the forward strand.
CATACCCTTTCTAAGAACGATTGGGTTAGCACCAGCAGCAAGGTTCTTCATACCTTCCTTAACCATTGCCTGAGCAAGTACTGTAGCTGTTGTAGTACCATCACCAGCAACATCATTTGTCTTTGTAGCTACTTCCTTCACAAGCTGAGCACCCATGTTCTCGAATGGATCATCAAGCTCAACATCCTTTGCGATAGTAACACCATCGTTTGTGATAAGTGGAGCACCGTAAGACTTTGCAAGAACTACGTTACGTCCCTTAGGTCCGATTGTTACTCTAACTGTATTTGCTAATTTATCAACACCAGCTTCAAGAGCCTGTCTAGCTTCTGCGCCATACTTAATTTCTTTTGCCATGATTTTTTCCTCACTTTCAATTATTAGGATTCAAGATTAATCAAAAATTATTCTACTACTGCAAGAATATCGTTCTGACGAACAATGATGTATTCTTCGCCTTCAATCTTTACTTCTGTACCAGCATATTTAGAATAAATAACCTTCTGGCCTTCTTTTACCTGCATTGTGATTTCTTTACCATCTACAACCCCACCAGGACCAACTGCAATTACCATAGCTTCCTGTGGTTTTTCCTGTGCAGCTGAAGCTAAAATAATACCAGACTTTGTAGTCTCTTCTGCTTCACACTGTTTTAATACAACTCTGTCAGTTAATGGAACTAATTTCATTTTATATTACCTCCTAAATTATATTATCAATTTTATTTATTAGCACTCGCTATCATTGAGTGCTAACTACATGATGTATAATAGGATTCTACGGGAATAGTTGCAAGTAAAAATCTTGCAGCTATTTCTATAGAATCCTATCAAATACTCTCGTTTTCTCTTTATTTCTCTTTTTTTCTCATTATTGGAATTTTTGATAGCTTAGAAAGCAGCGTATTCTTTAAGCTATCACCACTTGATGCAAGAAGTTTTACAAAAACATCAATAACCAATGCCTGATTTTCAGGATCAAGGGATTGAATCTCTTTTGTAAGGGAAGCCACTGACCTTACCTTACTAGAAGTAATTTCAGACATTTTGGTTGCACCTGATGATTGTAAAGAGGCAAAAAATACATCCACAAACGCAGCTCTTGTTTCATAATCAAATTGCAGGGACCATTTTGTAATTATTTCATCAATCACTTCCGATGAGGCTGCAACCTTGTCCTTATATTCAAAACAAGTCCTACCTACTTGCCATGACATTGGGTCGTGTTGATTAATGCCCTTTTCGCTACTTGCCACAACCATTGTCTTTGATTTTGTATACATAAGAAGCCCTATAATGGATTCCTCAGGTATAAATTTATGAATTCTTTTTAATATCTGTTTATATTCCTTTGTTTTGAGAAGCTCAGGAATAAAACCTGGCCCATCAAAATTATAAATGTCAATTATGCTGTCTTTTATATGGGATTTACAAAAAGCACTTCCATATACAGCGAAATTACCGCCCTTAGAATGTCCGCCAATTCTAATTTGCTTCATAGTTCTAGCCAGACTGTTATTTAAATAATTAACAGCCTTCAGCTGGCCTCCGGTACCTGGTGAAAAGCACATATTAAAGTCTTCCTTCCACCCTACCAAGGAATCATCTGTACCTTTAAATGCAACAAATATAGTGCCATCAGGAACATAAAATGTGCAGACAGAAAATTGACTTTGATTTTCATTGTCAACCTCGTTTATAAATCCAGAAAGCTTCATTCCACCGAATCTTTTTGAATGTGCCAAATCCTTTATCATAAAAGGAGCTAATCTAGTGAGAGCTGTTCTACTTAACAATTCTGCCTCTGTAAATTTCATAAAAAATTTATCGCATAAATCTTCAATTGAAATCTTTTCTTTAAGGCCAGGACCTGGCACTAAACCATCAAAAGGTGAATACACCAGTTCACAAAGAACCAGTGCATCCACCTCATTAAATGGGGATATTTCAAAAGGAACATCCCCTCTCCATTTTAAGTAATCTACTATGTTAGCCATACAAACTATTCCTCAAATAAGTCGTCGCTACCTTCCTTTGGCTGAGTGCCTGTATCTTCCTTAACATCAAAAGATGGTTCATCCTCAAAAATAGATTCATCAACCCTTTGCTTAGAAGCAAAGGGTGATTCTTCCATATTACGCTTAAATATCCTGTCTGAATCCTTCTTATGATCATTAAGACCTATTACCATTAAAAGCAGTGAAAACAGAGAAAATCCACCTACTACAATAAGATAAATGCTTGATAAAATAGTGCCATCAAATATCTTTAATGGAGTAAGAAGAATATAGATGCTTGCAGCTATGGTTGCAATTCCAAGAAGAAGGCTTATAAACCATGAGCCTCTTTGTATATGAAACAATGCGAAGGATTGCTGAAGCATAACAGCTCCAAAAACAATACCTATAAGGCAAACCAATGCATCGATAAATGCAGAAACAGTGCCTGCGTTGATAATAAATGTAGCGCCAATAATTACAAGAATAACACCCATGGTAAATCCATAGCTTGTAATCCTAACATATTCGTGATTAAAGAAATATTTAATCATGTAATACATACCAAAGCATATAAATAATATGCCAATTGCTAAGATTGAAAATGAGTAAATAATCCGAGCTATAAAGCTTACATCAAGTGTCACTAGACAAATACCAAGTGCCAAAAATGCAATTGCTCCAATAATATTAGCAGCAAGCCCCGCCTTTGATTCTTTGATTTCTTGTATGTTTTGAGCCATAGTATCCTCCTCGTTGCTTTATTCTAGCTAAAAATAATTACGATAAAATTAATAAGGCAATGGGTAATTATACAAAGAGATAAACGTTTGGTTTTAACGTACATTAGACCAAGTAAAATCCCCACCACTAAAGCATATATAAATTGTACTATATTATTGTGTAGAATTCCAAAAAAAATCGAAGAAATAAAAACAGATGGAATAAGGCCATACATAAGATATAGCTGACCTGTTACAATTCCTCGAAGTAAAAGCTCCTCTAGTATAGGAATTACAAGGCAGTTACATAGTATTTTTATTACCAAGTTACCATCTGATAAAGTATTCTGTGCTCTTTCAAAGCCTTCTGATGATTCTGCAATACCAATCTGTGTAAGAATTACATTTAAAATAATCCCAGCAAGGCATACACCTATAACCCAGAGTACGTACTTTATAATCTGATTTCTATCAGTTATTTTATCCGGTATAAGCTTTGGCACAGATTGAAATATGATATACATGGGTATAATGCAAACAATGCCTGCTATCAGCAGACATATAAGCTTTCCATATTTATCACCTATAATATCTATCAAAAGGGCCACGCCCAATTGATAGACAATAAAATATACAAGTATAGGATAGAATATTTGAATGATACGATTAGTTTTAATTTGCTTCAATGTAATCTAATACCTCGTCTGGATAATCTAAGATAACAGATGCACCTGCATCCTCTAAATCCCATCTAGAACCAAAGCCCCAAGTGACGCCTATACAATCAATTCCAGATTGCTTTGCACCTTCTGCATCATATTTAGTATCACCAACAAGAACTGTCTCCTCACGCTTGTGCCATGGTGCCCTCCTAAAGCAAAGCTCAATAACCTGTGTCTTAGTATCAATCTTTGCATCAAGTGTAGCCCCGCAAATATCAGTAAAATAATGGTCAATTCCAAGTTTTTTAAGAAGCTTTCTTGCTGTTGGCTCAGGCTTTGATGTGCACACAAACAGGCAGTAGCCTCTTTTAACTAAATCAGCTAAAACCTCTTCTATACCAGCATAAACCTTGGCATTAAACATGCCGTTTTCGTCATCATAGTAATGTCTGTAGGTTGCAACAGTATCATGAAAGTCTTCATCCCTAATATGTAAAATATTAGGGAATGAATATGTAAATGGAGGCCCTACGCATTTACGAAGTGTTGCGAAATCAGGAATATCATATCCATATTTTGTAAGTGCAATCTTCAGCCCCTCGATAATTCCAGGAGCTGAATCAACCAAAGTACCATCTAAATCAAAATAAACATTCTTTATCATTTCTTAACGCCCTTTGTATCTCTTGATGCCACGTGAAGTCTGCCGATAGAAACTGTTTTATCCTTAACCTTTACATCGATATTCTCACCATCTGCAAGGACATAGATATCTGTAAGCTCGTCACCCTTGGCAAGCTTCATACCTCTAACGCCTACAGCAGTCTTTTTCTTTTCAGGAACAGTGTCTCCTTCTATTCTAAGGAACATATCCTTCTTAGATTGCATAACTACAGAGCTTCCTGGATTAAGTACCTTAACGCAGATCACTTCATCCTTGTCAGCAAGCTTTGTTGCAGCAATAAGCTTTCTTGAAACATCAAACTCAGTGCCATCTACCACCTTAATCATGGCTGTCTTAGTTCCAAATAAAAGCTTTTTACTAATAATATGCTCCATTGAATCGGCGAAAATCAGATTTTCCTTTGTAAGGTCAAGCTTTGAGCCCTTTTCCGCTGTATCAATAGGCTGGCCCTTATCTCTAAATTTACCAAATGGAAGGCTAAGAACCTTGATTGTATGCATATCACCGCTTCCGGTAAACAGGCAAAGCTTATCAGTATTTTTACAGAGTACGATTTTCTTGGATTCTGCCTCTGCAGCCTCTTTGTTACGCTCGAAGGTAGGCATATCCACAACCCTTGCGTAAGCAAATCTATCAATAAGAACTGCTACATCAATAACTTCGATAGGCTTTTCTTCAACCACAGCCTCTTCCACATTATCAATAACAGTACGTCTTTCTGTGGCATATTCCTTTTTGATTGCCTGAAGATCCTTGATAATAACCTTAGCCATTTCAGCACGGCTTTCAAGAATCTTAGTGTAATCAGAAATACGCTGCATTGTTTCAGCATATTCACCTCTAAGGGCCTCAATCTCTAAGCCGATTAATCTGTGAAGACGCATATCAAGAATTGCCTGAGCCTGACGCTCAGTAAATTTAAGAAGTGCAGCATCCTTTCTAGACTGCTCTGACTTAAATTTGATACCTTCTGTGATACCTTCAACAAGACAAGCCTTAGCCTGCTTAACATCCTTAGAACCACGGAGAATTTCGATAATCAAATCAATAACATCACAGGCCTTAATTAAGCCTTCCTGAATCTCCTTCTTTTCACGCTCCTTGCCAAGAAGATGTGTGTACTTTCTAGTGCAAAGCTCGTACTGGAAATTAACGTGATGTCTGATGATTGGAACAATACCAAGTGTCTCTGGCTTGCCGTCTGCAACAGCAAGCATGTTAACACCAAAGGTATCCTCTAATCTTGTCTTTTTATATAAAAGATTAAGTACATTCTGGGCATCAGCACCCTTTCTAAGCTCGATGATAATACGCATACCATCCTTAGATGACTGGTTGGAAATATCTGTAATATCGTTTGTCTTCTTTGTCTCAACAAGTGAGTAAACATCATTTAAGAACTTACCGATATTAGCACCTATCATAGTGTAAGGAATCTCTGTAATAACAATCTGCTCCTTACCGCCCTTAATTTTTTCGATTTCTGCCTTACCACGAATTTTGATTTTACCAACGCCAGTAGAATAAATCTCCTGTAAATCATCCTTATTTGTAATGATTCCTCCAGTTGGGAAATCAGGACCAGGGATAATCTTAAGCATCTGAGCTGTGTTAATATCAGGGTCCTTCATGTAGGCTATAACGCCATCAATAACCTCTCCAAGGTTGTGCTGAGGGATAGATGTAACCATACCTACAGCAATACCATCAGAGCCGTTAATTAAGATATTTGGAACACGAACAGGAAGTACCTCTGGCTCCTTTTCTGTCTCGTCATAGTTAGGGACGAAATCAACAACATTCTTATCAAGGTCACCAAGATAAACCTCCTGTGCAACCTTTGCAAGACGAGCCTCAGTGTAACGCATGGCAGCGGCGCCATCACCTTCGATTGAACCAAAGTTACCATGACCATCTACAAGAGGAAGGCTCTTCTTAAAATCCTGGCTCATAACAACAAGTGCTTCATAAATAGAGCTATCACCATGTGGATGATATTTACCCATTGTATCACCAACGATACGGGCACTCTTCTTGTATGGCTTGTTGTAATCAACCTTTAACTCGTACATATCGTAAAGAGTACGACGCTGTACAGGCTTAAGACCATCTCTAACATCTGGTACTGCACGTGCTAAGATAACTGACATAGAATAATCTATAAAGGATTTCTGCATTATCTCAGAATATTCTGTTCTTATGATTTCACTAGGCATCTATTTCAGCCTCCTTTGCATGCTTATAAATAAAGTCTTTACGAGGCGCAACATCACTACCCATAAGAAGCTCTGTTACCTCTGAAGCCATAAGGGCATCCTCGATTTCAACTAACTTAAGCTTTCTTCTTTCCGGATCAAGAGTTGTTTCCCAAAGCTGATCCTTATCCATCTCACCAAGACCTTTGTATCGCTGAAGTGTGAAGGATTTTCCATTCATTTTTCTTCTATATTTTTCAAGAGCAACATCATCATATAGATATTCCTCCTCACCCTTTGCAGGAATAGCTTTATAAAGAGGAGGCATGGCAATATAAACATGTCCTTCCTTAATAAGCTCAGGCATGAATCTATAGAAGAATGTTAAAAGTAATGTACAGATGTGAGCACCGTCCACATCGGCATCGGCCATGATTACTATTTTGTCATAGCGAAGCTTGGAAATATCAAAATCGTTGCCGTATCCCTCTGAGAAGCCACAGCCAAAGGCATTGATAAGTGTCTTGATTTCAGCGTTGGCAAGCACCTTATCCATAGATGCCTTTTCTACGTTAAGAATCTTACCACGGATTGGCATAATAGCCTGATACATACGGTTTCTTGCCATCTTAGCAGAGCCACCAGCGGAATCTCCCTCTACGATGAAGATTTCGCACTTGCTGGCATCCCTTGATTCGCAGTTAGCAAGCTTACCATTTTGGTCAAAAGAGAACTTTTGCTTTGTAAGCATATTAGTCTTTGCCTTCTCTTCTGATTTACGAATCTTGGCAGACTTTTCTGCACAGGAAATAATAGCCTTAAGTGTCTCAAGGTTTCTATCGAAGTAAAGGGTAAATTCATCCTGACATACTTTTTGTGTAGCCTTAGATGCATCAGGGTTATCAAGCTTAGTCTTAGTCTGGCCTTCAAATCTAGGGTCTGGATGCTTGATTGATACAATTGCAGTAATGCCGTTTCTTACATCTGCGCCGGTAAAGTTAGCATCCTTGTCCTTAAGAATTCCAAGTTCTCTTGCATAGTTATTAATCACAGTAGTAAGAACTGTCTTAAAACCAGTGATATGTGTACCACCCTCAGAGTTGTAAATGTTGTTACAGAAGCCTAGGATATTCTCCTTAAATTCGTTGCAATACTGGAATGCAACCTCAAGCTCAATACCATCAGCGCTTCCCTTGAAATAAATAACATCATGTAAAGCCTCTGCAGTCTTGTTGATTTCCTTAACAAAGCCCTTTATTCCATCTGGCTCGTGGAAGGTCTCGTAATCTGGCTCTTCCCCTCTTAAATCTGCATAGTGAATTGTAAGACCTGGATTAAGATAAGCTGTCTCATGAAGACGGCTTTTAATATCATCCTCCTTGAAATATGTCTTTTCAAAGATTTCTGGGTCTGGTAAGAAGTTAATCTTTGTACCATGCTTTGTAGTCTTTGCAATCTTAGGAAGAAGTCCATCTACCAGCTTCTCAACTGGAACACCTCTTTCGTATCTATCGTGATGAACATAACCCTCACGTGAAATATCAACTGTCATATATGTACTAAGTGCATTAACAACAGATGAACCTACACCGTGAAGACCACCACTTGTTTTGTAAACGCTGTCATCAAATTTACCACCTGCGTGAAGTGTACTAAAAACAAGACGTGCAGCAGGAACTCCCTTAGCATGTAAGCCAACCGGGATACCTCTACCGTTATCCTCTACAGTACAGCTACCGTCCTTTTCTAGAGTGACATAGATTGTGTCACACTCGCCAGCTAAATGCTCATCTACAGAGTTATCTACTATTTCATAGATAAGATGATTCAATCCCTTTCTAGATGTGGAACCGATATACATACCTGGTCGTTTTCTAACAGCCTCAAGTCCCTCTAAAACAGATATGCTACTTTCATCATAAGTAACCTTTTTTGCCATAAAACTTACTCTCTTTCAAATTATTAATAAAACAGCTAAAGGCGTCTGGGATATCCAGGCGCCAAAAAAATGCTTTAGTGTTTTCCAGTAGAACCAAATCCGCCCTCGCCGCGGTCTGTATCATTAAGCTTATCAACCTCGTTAAAGCTTACTGATAAAAATGGAACTACCACAAGCTGAGCAATCTTCTCAGCCGGTGTCACAACCCTTGCAACCTCTCCATCGTTATGGAGTGCTACCTTTATCTCTCCCCTGTAGTCTGAATCTACAACACCTACACAGTTGGCAGGTCTAAGTCCTTCCTTGGAAGAAAGACCGCTTCTTGCAAAAATACCGCCGAAGTACCCAACTGGTATCTCCATCGCAAGCCCTGTACCAATCATCTTGGTCTCATGAGGCTCTATAGTAACATCCTCTGTAACATCTGCGAACAAATCATAGCCTGCCGCAAGTGCTGAGCCTCTGTCTGGAAGCTTAGCAGAGTCTGTTAATCGCTTAATATTAATTTCCATTATTTAATTCTCCCTATCTTTAATCACAGGCAAGGACAATCTGCCCTAGCTTAAGTGTCTGAGGTACATCAATAACACGCTGATTAATGCTACCTCTCCATTTAGCCTGTAAATCTATCTTATCAATTTCAAATTCTCCGTCAACTAAAACATCCAAATAATTTATTATTTCTAGTTCTTTGACTTGCTCAAAAGTAAAGCCTGTGTAGAGCCAGACGGTCTTCCCGGGAAACCTCTCCCTAATCTCCCGGGCAAGCTCCGTCACTTCCTGTCTATTGCCAGGAAACAGTGGATCACCACCACTAAAAGTTATACCTGATATATAGTCGCGAGATAAAGACTCGTACAATTCTTCTTTTGCGGCCTCGTCGAATTTGATGCCGCTTTCAGGATCCCATGTCTGAGGATTCTGACATTCCTTGCAATGATGGTCGCAGCCTGATACCCAAAGTACTACCCTAAGGCCATCACCATTTAGCATATCGTCTTTCGTAATATTATGGTAATTCATATAATCTCCAAGTCCGCAGTCCCTCCCCGTAAACAGTTACGCTCACAAGCATTATGTATTCTCCGCTCAGCAACACGCTTCGCTTGAGAATAATAATAGCTTGTTAGCTACAGTTTACTCACGTTGAGAAATTCCTCTAGCGCATAATGAACTGCTCATTTATAGTCTTAAATAATTCTAATACATTCTGCGAAAACCTATCATACAAAATGCACAGCCTTCCGGCTAGCCACGCTACATTGATTTGCGATCGGCTATTTCAGCCATCTTGGCTTCATTTAGACGGGTGTCGCCCTTTACACGTGAATAAGATAGATATCCATTCATTCGGTCAATCTTTGTAAGATTCTTGCTGCCACATACTGGACAAACATCCATTTCAAGCTCTTCATGTCCGCAATCGTCACAGTATGAAAGTGAAAGGTTAACGCCCTCATAGAAGCCCTTATCCATAGCGCGACGCACTAATGTCTTAACAGCCTCACGGTTGTAGTTGATTGGATAACGAACATATTGGATTTTACCACCGTTTGAAAGCTCCCAGAAGCGTCCCTCTAAATCCTGCTTTTGGATTGGTGTAATATCCTCTGTTACATGGCAATGGAATGAATTAGATACATAAGGTCTATCCGATACATTCTCTACAAGGCCATACTTATTTCTAAACTGTTTAATCTGTAAGCCACAAAGATTTTCAGCAGGTGTACCGTAGATAGCATAAAGATTGCCATCCTCTTCCTTAAACTGATTAACCTTTTCGTTTATATGCTTAAGAACCTCCAGCGCGAATTCTCCATCTTCAACTAAAGATTTACCATTGTATAGCTCCTGAAGCTCGTTAAATGCAGTAATTCCAAAGGAAGCTGTAGCTGCCTTAAGAAGTGGCTTAATCTTATCGTGGAAACCAAGATGTCCACCATAGAAGCCTCCCTCGCAATATGCAAGTGGGTTTGTAGATGCACGCATCTCTCCAAGGTATGCATAGGTACGAATGTGAAGCTTTCTAATCATCTCCAAGTAATAATCAAGCACCTCATAGAAATCCCTTGATTCCTGACGAGACTTAGCAAGAATCATTGGAAGATGAAGTGATACTGCACCAATATTGAAACGTCCAATAAATATAGGCTCATCATTTTCATCAGCAGGCTTCATGCCGCCTCTTTCATACCATGGCGAAAGGAAAGCACGACATCCCATAGGAGAAATTACCTTACCATATTTTTTGTACATGCTGGCAATATATCCCTCTCCTGTAAGAGAAAGCCAATCCGGATACATAGTTTTTCTAGAGCAATCAATGCCAGCTTCGAAAACATCCTCAAGCTCCTTTCCAGGACCATGAAGATTCTCATCATAAAGGAAAACAACCTTAGGGAAAAGCACTGGCTTCTTAAAGCCTGGCTTACCCTGTCCGATAGAACGAACCTTAAGGCATGCCTTAGATGCCATCTTTGCAAATACAGATGTACCAAGACCAATTGTAACTGTAATAAATGGATAGTCACCACGGCTGGATGCAACAGTGTTAAACTTGTACTCCCATCCCTGGAAGCCCTGCTCCATTTCACGCTGAACCTCTGCCATAGATACTTCTTCGGCCTTTTTCTCATCGATGCCAAGTGATAAGTATTTTTCCATGTATTTGTCGTAAGATTTCTGAGCATATTTCTCAAGAATCTGGTCAGCCTGAGGGATAGTAAAGCCACCGTACTGCTGGCTTGCAGCAGAAAGAACGATATCACCGATAACATCAAATGCTACATCAAGGCTCTTTGGCTCGTTGTAGAAGATGTTACCCATCTCAAAGCCACCCTCAAGAACTGACTTAACGTCGAAAAGGCAGCAGTTCATGGTATCACGTCTTGCGTTCATATCATGAATGTAGATATAGCCATCTCTAATTGCCTGAATCTCTTCTGTAGTAAGGAAAAACTTTTTATAAAGCTCACGGTTAAGCTCATTAAAAATCAACGAACGCTTTGTAGAGACAAGCGCAGAATCTGTATTTGAATTCTCCTTGTCACCGATGTACATGATGTTTTGAGACTTCTTATAAACATCATCAAGCATCTGTACAAAATCCTGCTTATAGTTACGATAATCCCTGTAAGACTTTGCTACCATAGGATTAACACGTTCCAAAGCACCCTCAACAATGTTATGCATTTGCGCAATCTCAATTTTCTCAAGGCCAAGCTCCTCCACTCTTTCCTCAACAAATTGACAAATAAACTGCTCCTGCTCAGGTGTAAATTTAACCAACACACGTGTAGCTGATTTGCCAACGGCATCTACAACCTTTTGTACGTTAAAAGGCTCTAATGCCCCATCCTTTTTAACAACAAATCTTTCCATCATAACCTCCGGGTTTTATCTAAAAATAATTGCATTTGTATATAATATTCTGTCAATATCTTGTTTCTGGTAAATAAAAAACTACTAGATATTGTGTTGATAGAATTATACTACCACCACATTATCTAGTAGTCAATAGGTTCACAAACCACAAAATAAAGTTTCACAATTCAGACATATTTACCATTCTAGTTCGCTGGTTTCATCCTTCTTAGAACGAGTCATCAGCTCATATACTGCATCCTTTGCTGCAAGTCCATCAAATAGAACCGCATTTACGATATCTACTATTGGCATTTCGATATTGTATTTCTCAGCAAGCTTCTTTGCTGCCTTTGCAGAATATACACCTTCTACAACCATGGCAACCTTTTCCATTGCCTCATCCTTGCTCATGCCCTGACCAATATAGTAACCAGCCATTCTGTTTCTAGAATGAATAGATGAGCATGTAACAATCAAATCACCTACGCCTGTAAGACCTGACAATGTCTCAGCTTGGCCACCCATTGCAACTGCAAGGGCAGAGATTTCTTTGATGCCACGAGTAATAAGAGCTGCCTTTGCATTGTCGCCAAAGCCAAGACCATCTGACATACCAGCAGCAAGTGCGATAACGTTTTTCAACGCAGCACCAACCTCTATGCCTTTAACATCTGGTGATGAATAAACTCTAAAGTATTTGTTCATAAAAAGATTCTGAACAAATAGTGCTGTCTGTCTATCTGTAGAGCCTGCCACAACTAAAGTTGGCTTAAAAACTACCACCTCTTCTGCATGACTTGGGCCAGAAAGAACACAAATCTTCTTATCCGCTCCAAGCACATCTTCTAATATCTCTGTTTGAGTATATAAGGTATCCTCTTCAATACCCTTTGTTACAGTAATAAAAATCTGATTTGAATTAACAAAATCCTTAACCTTTTCTGCAGTCTCTCTTGTAGCCTTTGAAGGAACTGCGAACAAAATAACATCTGCTGATTTAGCAGCAGATTCGATGTCGGCAGTAAACTCCATAGATTCCGGAAGCTTTACGCCCTTTATTTTATCACTGGTATGAGTATCATTCATCTGGTCCACCTGTGACTGACGGTGAGACCAAACCTTTACATCATGACCATTCTTATTAAGCATAACAGCCAGGGCAATGCCCCAGCTACCTGCACCAAGTACACTAATTCTTGCCATAAATTACCTCTAGTCTTTATAAAGATTACGCTGGTTACGGCAACAATCTCTATATTACTACGTCGCGAGATTGGCTCCTTTAGTAATATAGAGATTGTTACCTACCAGCTGTCCGTTACTTTACGCTCTTGTCTCTGGATGAAATGAAAATTTGTTTTCGGTTCCTGCTAAAAGACGACCGATGTTCGCATGATGAAGCACAATTGAAAGTGCTGATACTATACAGCAAATAATTACAACCTCTTTAAGCTGTCCACCTGGGTATTTTTCTGATAAAAGTCCAAGGCATGCTGCAACGATTATTTCGATTGCAAATGAAAGTTCTCCAATAATAGAACCAAGTGAAACGTATCTTGTTAAAGCCACAAGACCTATAAATACTACTGCAGGAATTGGAATTCCCATTGGGAAAAGGGCAATAATAAAGCCAAGTGTAGATGCTACACCTTTACCACCCTTAAAATGTAAATAACAAGGGAAATCATGTCCAAGTACACAGCCAAGTCCTGCGTACACCATATAGATATTTACATTTTCTACGAATCTTCCAAATGTAAGCCAAATAAAAAATACAGCTACAACACACTTTAGGCAATCCCATGCAAGTGTAATAAGACCTGCTGGAACGCCCAGGTTTCTCATGGTGTTGGTAGAGCCAAGATTACCAGAGCCAACCTTTGTTAAATCAATGTTCTTTGATTTGCCGATGAAATATCCCATCAGAACCATTCCGAAGCAATAACCAATTAATACTGCTAAAATTCTCCCCACTACAGCCATTATTCGTTTTCCTTTCTTTCTCTAATTATAAATTTTAAAGATGTACCTTCAAATCCAAAGGCATCTCTAATTCTATTTTCAAGATAACGAACGTATGAAAAATGCATTAAGTACTTTTCGTTAACAAAGATTACAAATGTAGGTGGCTTAACCGCAACCTGTGTAGTATAGAATATCTTAAGTCTCTTACCCTTGTCAGTAGGTGGCTGTTGAAGTGCAACTGCCTCTGAAACGATTTCATTAAGAACACCTGTAGCAACACGCATAGAGTTGTTCTCAATTACAGCATCTATTGTCTCGTAAATCTTGCCTAGACGCTGACCACTCTTAACTGAAATGAAAAGAATAGATGCATAAGGCATAAATGAAAGAATCTGGCGGATCTTAGTCTCATGCTCTTTCATAGTCTTATCATTCTTTTCAATGGCATCCCATTTGTTTACACAAATAATTATACCCTTTCCACGCTCATGAGCAATACCTGCAATCTTTGCATCCTGCTCTGTTACGCCTTCTGTAGCATCAATCATAATAATAACTACATCAGCCTTTTCTACAGATGCAACAGCACGTACTATAGAATATCGCTCCAAATCCTCTTTGATTTTGCTCTTACGACGAAGTCCTGCTGTATCAATAAAGATATAGTCCTTGTGATTATAACGAACCTTAGTATCAACAGCATCACGTGTTGTACCTGCAATGTCAGATACAATTACACGTTCCTCACCACAAAGCTTATTGATAAGTGAAGATTTACCTACATTAGGCTTACCAATTACAGCGATACGTGGAGTATCATCCTCTTTCTCTTCACCTGTAGGCTCAGGGAAATAGCTACATACAACATCAAGCATATCACCAAAACCTAGTCTTGAGCTTGCAGAAACAGCAATTGGATCACCAATACCAAGATTATAAAACTCGTAGACATCAGCCATATCTCTTTCAAAGCTATCTACCTTATTAACTACAAGAACAACAGGCTTATGGCTACGTCTAAGCATATCTGCAACCTTTGAATCGCTATCCTGTAATCCCTGCTTAACATCTACAAGGAAAATAATAACATCAGCAGTATCAATAGCTATCTGAGCCTGTTCTCTCATCTGGGACAAAATAATATCCTTTGAATCTGGTTCAATACCACCTGTATCAATCATGGTAAAATCATAATTTAACCACGAAATATCTGCATAAATTCTATCTCTTGTGACACCTGGAGTGTCTTTTACAATTGAAATACGCTCTCCAGCAAGTGCATTAAAAAGCGTAGATTTTCCTACATTAGGGCGACCAACTATCGCCACCACTGGTCTTGCCATATCTTACCTCTTTCTTTCCTAGTCCGTAATCAGTTACGTTCACAAGCATTATAATTCTCCGTTCAGCAGAACGCTTCTCTTGAGAATCATAATAGCTTGTGAACTACTGATTACTCATCTACAAACTGTAGAACAAAATCATTGTTAACGTGAGATTTTGAACACAGCGTAAATTTTATCGTCCGATTATCGCGTATACGAAGTCGCGACCGTCTGATTGTACTATACGTGTTTTAACTTGTAAAGCATCCTCAAGCTCTGAGAGAGTTATATCATCAAGAAAAACCTCTTCCCCGCTTCGAAGCATTGTACAAGATAAAAGAAGATTATCTCCTAAATCTTTGTCCTTAAGCTGTTTAATTAAATCCTGGCCAGTGATTAGTCCAGAAACTGTTATTTCTTCACCAAAGAACTCATTTGTTATTGCAACAACATCAACAGTAACCTTTTTAAACTTTTCAGTGATTATTGCGGCAAGCTCTCTCATGAATGGAGCTGCAAGCTTTCCTGTTGCAATTGTAACATGACGTTTTTTCATAAATAATGGCTTTTTGATGTCCTCTAAAGCATCTAAAACCTCTTCATGTAAAAGACGAAGCATTCCAACGCCATTTTCAAGCTGAATAAAACCGTCATATCTATCTGCTTCTGGAAGAGGTCTTCCTGCTAAGATGTACCATTCATCAGAAGCCTGTACAAAATGATTGCCAAAGCGTTCCATAGCAACGTCCTGCCAATGCTCAATCTGATCAATAACCTTGCCAGCTTCCTCAGCTGTATAAGTCCTTAATGGGAAAAGTCCGTCTCTAAATTTTGTTACACCAACAGGAACTACAGACATAGAACTCATTACCGGTGCAAATTGAAGCAAATCAGATATTGTTCTGTCTAATTCAAGCCCATCATTTAAGCCTGGGCACGCAACTACCTGCGCATTCATAGGAATCTCTGCATCGTATAATTTACGGATTTTATCCAAAATATCCCCGGCAAACCTGTTGTGAAGAAGCTTTACTCTAAGCTCAGGGTTAGTAGCATGGACCGAAATATTAATAGGACCAAGCTTGTAGGCAATGATTCTATCTAAATCTGCCATCTTCATATTGGTAAGGGTTACATAATTACCCTGCAAGAATGAAAGTCTTGTATCATCATCCTTAAAATACAATGTCTCACGCATTCCAGGAGGCATTTGATCTATGAAGCAAAAGGCACATTTATTGGAGCAGGATTTGTAATCATCCATAAGACCATTGCAAAAAATAACTCCTAAATCCTCTCCTTCTTCCTTTTCAACAAACACCGAAGATGTACTTCCATCCTCATGCAAAAGCTCAACTGTGATATTTGCATCATCTGAATAATAATGATAATCAAAAATATCAACAAGCGTAACATTATTTATTTTTGTAATTATATCTCCAGGTAATAGACCTGCCCTTTCAGCTGGGCTTTCTTCCATAACCTGCGCTATTTTATGACTAGAATTTAACATACCGGTATATATTCAAAAGCATTCTTTAGATGCTTTAAATGTCCTTCCTCTATTACAACTACATCAAACCTAACACTAGTGGCGCCACCATAATGATTGCTATACATATAATAGTCAGCCACTCTGCAAATCTTTCTCATTTTGTTAAAGCCAACTGCCTCAAAGCCAGAACCCTTGGCACTAGATTTGCGATACTTAACTTCTACAAAGACAAGATATTCCTTATCCTTAGCAATGATATCTACCTCACCCATTTTACAATAAAAATTGAGCTTTAGTATAGTCATTCCCTTGGATTTTAGAAAATCTGCTGCCAGTTTTTCAAAATCATTTCCTTGTTTTCTATAATTCAAATAAACCTCTATTCTATACAAGCTTTGCCTTAATCTTTTCCATATCGTTAACAAATACCAGGATTTCGGCAACAACTTCATAAAGCTCCGGTGGAATTGCATCTCCTATATTAAGCTTACTTAGAGTCTGTGCCAACTCATTATCTTCATAAAATGGTACATCCGCCTTCTTAGCTTCCTCAATTATTTGCTCGGCAACATAGCCCTTACCTGATGCTAAGATTCTTGGCGCCGAATCCCCAGCCTCATAAGAAAGAGCAACAGCAGTTTTATTTTTATCAATCACCTTTTCTTCTGCCATAAGCTATGCCCTCATATCAAAGCTATACCTGTGAACAAGTCCATCTGTTTTATCATTTGTTTCAGCTGATGACATACCAAAAAGCTCAAATCCATTACTGGCTTTTGGCTCACCGCAATTAACCTCTGATGTAACATTAAAGCCCTTTTTAGCAAGTCGCTCAGTAAGCAAATCAAGATTATCCTCAATCAGCTTCATAGAATCTTCGCTAGCAAGTGTCCATTTACAGCCTACATTTGCTTCCTTAAGGCTAATAAATACATCAGTGGAGCCTAAGTATACCATATCAAAATGAAGAAAGGCTGTAATTTCCTCACCTGCCTCGTAGGAGCTTTTTTTATTTTGCTTAACATAAAGCATACTATCAGTATTTTGATTATACATCTTAAGAGGAATCTGCACAAAATTATATATTTCGTTGGCAGAATTCATAAAATTGATGTTTTGCTTTATTTCGGCAGTTTGATTCTTGATAGATTCAGCAGCCTTATTATTAAAGCTGGAAATAAGCCTCTCTAAGCTTTCTGTTTGCTTTAGGACTCTTTCATAAAGCTTTGAAATTTCACCAGGCTTTGTAACATCCTTTGGTTCCATTGTAAAGCTGTTTGAAATAATATTTTTAAGGAGCCCTTTATACAAAGGATTCTTTACAATATCATTTAGTGTCTCCTTTGGAATATCAGGATGATTGTTCAGATAATCAGTTATTTCTCTAAACAAAGCATTTATATCAGCATCAGCCTTAAGTGTACCGTTTTCTGCAAAAATTAATGTATTATCCTTTGGAAAATCCGGCAAATTATTAAGGATTGTATTAAATGAACTAATCTGCTTATCACTGGCAAAATTATTTATTTGATTTGCATTTACCTGTTCAGTGGTGTTATTTGTTGAAGCAGCCTTTTCACTACTAGTAGCATTAGCTGTAGTGCCATCAGTTGCCACCTCAACATTTTCTGTAGCCACCTCACCAGGATTAACTATATTCGTATCTACTACACTACCATCCTTTAAATTACCAATCGGATTTTCCGAAACCTCATCTATAATAACAGCCTCTGCCACTGGCTTTTGTCCATTTGCCAAATTTTCAGCCGTAGGCTCAACCACAGCTTGTGTAACGCCTTCAGCAGTTACAACTTCACCATTTAAAGCAGCATCTGGTGCGCTAGAAGCCATAGCACCCACATCAGTCACATAAATCTTACTGATATTATTATTTATGCTTATTACATCAGCTGTGCTTAATTCCTCTGATGTAATAAGTTCAAATAAGTTCTCTGAAATAGCATCAAAATTATTTGAAAGCACAGCCTTATCACTAACATAATTTTGAAACATGTTAACATTGTCAGGGCTAAGCTCCATTCCTGCCTTGTTCATAGTAACAAGGGTGGCAATATCCACCCCAGGGTTATTAATCATAGCCCTGTTCATAGCAGCCAGATGCTCCGGACTAATTGACATAGAATTTTGCATCATGGAATTAACCATATTAATTGTGCGCTCAGTAGCAACAAGATTAGCCATATCAAGAGCTTTTAAAAGTGTAGGATTAGCCTCTAGACCAGTTAGAGAAACAGGACGAATTTGTACTAGATTACCATCATTACTTTTTACTTCAAAAAACACAGACTGCCCCGGGGTAATGCTGACTCCCGAATCAAGACGAGCAGTCATAGTCTGACCGTTGGCAAGCCCAATAGTAACCTTGCCATTTTCGATAGAATTAACAGAGCCCTCAAAGACCTCTCCTTCCTTAAGGGAATCTGTAATACTACCTGTCAGCGACTGACTCTGACTCATCTTAGTCCTATCAGCAGCCTGACTCACATAATTTGAGTTGTAGGGATTCAGTCCTGTGTTAATGTTCATAGTTCACCAACTTTATGTAAAATTACCAATAAATGAACGTCTATGAATTGGACATGGTCCAAATTCCTTAAGTGCAGCTATATGTTCAGCGCTGCCATAGCCTTTGTTAGATGCAAAATGATATTGAGGATAAATACTGTCATATTCAACCATCATTCTATCTCTGGTAACCTTGGCAATGATGCTGGCTGCACCAATGGAAATAGACTTGGCATCGCCTTTGATTATAGGAACCTGTTCTATAGAAACACCAGGTATTGTAACTGCATCGTTAAGTAATATCTGAGGCTGCACCTGACATTCTGAAATAGCCTGTCTCATAGCCTCGTATGTGGCCTGAAGAATGTTAATCTCATCAATACGTTCTTCTGAAACCACGCCAATTCCAACTGCAACAGCTTCCTTCATAATCACTTCATACAGTTCATCTCGTTTTGCCGCAGAAAGCTTTTTAGAATCGTTAATGTATAAAATACTGCAATCCTTTGGAAGCACCACACAAGCGGTAACAACAGGGCCTGCCAGTGGGCCTCGCCCTACTTCATCTATGCCACCGATGTAATCATATTTATCCCAATATTGCTTTTCGTATTCCTTAAGCTTTTCGATACGTTCTCTTTCTATCCTAAGCTTTTCCATACGCTTTTGGGCAACGCCGATTATTTTAGATACCCCAGGTCTGCCATCAGAAATATATTCCTGAATAAACTCATCAAGCTCATCTATTGAAGCTTCTTTATATTCTTTTTGAATCTCTGAAATCTTTTTTTCGCTCATCTTATTCTATGTTGTCCACTAATCCAAACTCGTTAAAAGGATACACTCTAACCCACGCCTTACCTACAATATCATCACCATCAATATTGCCTACCTGCTCAAAGCGGGAATCAGTACTATTATTTCTGTTATCACCTAAAACAAAATATTCATCTGGTCCAAGCAAAATCTCATTAGCGGCAAGACCTGAATTAAGAATGGTTTCTGTTCCGTAGGTTTCAGCTAAAGGCTCATCATTAATATAAATAACACCATCAGTATCAATTCGAACTACCTCCCCTGGAAGGCCGATAATTCGCTTGATATAATAAGTATCTTCTTCATACTGATAAGGGAACACTACCACATCAAAACGCTCGGGATCATGGAACCTGTAGCTAATCTTATCAACGATAAGATTGTTCCCATCTGATAAAGTATCCTCCATAGATGACCCACTAACAACTGTGCGCTGACCTATAAAATGCGTAATAAGAAATACTACTGCAAAGCAAATTAGCACATTGATAATCACGCTAAGCACTTCTTTGCCAAGTGATTCCTTTGTTATTGGTTCATCCTCTTCAGTTTCTTTAGACTTCTTAGAAGCTGATTGTTTTTTATCCTTTTTCTTATCGTCAAAATCAGATAAATCCTCAACCTCATTCATATTTTGTCTAGCTCTTTCAATATCCTTTTTAATCTGTTCTTCTTCCTCGTTAAAGTCGATTACATTCATGATTATGGCCTCTCCAGTGATATTTTTCCAAGACTTCCGCTTCTAAATTCATCAATCAAACATGTACATGCTTTGTCAAAATCAAGTTCAGAACCCTTCTTAACAAAATTTCTTTTTTCTGCTATGCCTGATATTACTTCATGATTTACCTTATCTTCATCTACATCATATCTGGCCTTTATTACGCCAGGATATTCTTTTAGCAGAAAATCAGCAAGCTCTAAAGCAAGCTCTCTAGTTTCTATAATGGCATCATTAATTGAGCCAATAAAGGCAAGATGAAGACCAACTGTCTTATCCTCAAACTTAGGCCAAAGGATTCCAGGAGTATCAAGTAGCTCAACTGATTTATTTAATTTAATCCACTGCTTTCCCTTTGTAACACCAGGCTTATTTCCTGTCTTTGCTACAGATTTGCCGGCAAATGAATTGATAAATGTAGATTTACCAACATTTGGAATACCTACAACCATTGCTCTAACTGGCCTGTTTTTAATGCCTCGTTTCCTGTCTCTTTCAAACTTGGCAGCGCAAACCTCATCAAGTGTAGCCTGCACTCCCTTCATATTCTTTCTATCTCTAGAATCTAGCTCTACCGCATAAAAGCCCTTAGATTTATAGTAATCAATCCATTTTTGATTAGTAGCCTTATCAGATAAATCTGATTTGTTAAGAAGGACTAATCTAAGCTTGCCATTTGCAAGTCCGTTAATATCCGGGTTAGTGCTAGATATAGGGCATCTTGCATCAATAACCTCTATCACTAAATCTATTAGCTTAATATCTTCCTGCATCTGACGCTTAGCCTTGGTCATATGCCCTGGATACCATTGAAATTCCATACACACCTCTTTAAATTTTATTTAAAAGGATAATTAAGCCAAATCTTGCCTAAAATATCATCATTTGAAACAAAGCCCACACTTTCGTATCTTGAATCCTCTGAAGAATTACGATTGTCACCTAACACAAAATATTGATCATCCAAAAGTGTAATTGGAGATGCAGCAATTCCAGGATTTTCGATACGCTCAACCTCAAGATTTTCTTTATATAATTCGTCGTTGAGATAAATACGTCCGTTATTGATATAGATTGTATCCCCTGGAACAGCGATAACTCTTTTAACACTATAGCTGGCGTTAACATTAGATTTAGGCTTAAAAGCTATTACATCACCAGTTTTTGGTGACGAAAACTTATAAGCAATAGTGTTTACAAGTAATATATCGGATGTTTCATACGTGGGTTCCATAGATGCATTGGAACATTCTACTTGTTTTCCGAAAGCAAGTACTATTCCAAATGCTATTGCAATGACGACTGCAATTTCAAGAGCAAATATAAGAACATATCGAACTCTGTCGAAATTGATTTTTCTACGACGCCTGTTAAAATCAAGACTGCTTGTTCTACGGTTGAATAAACTACTAAAAAATCTATTATTTGATGTAAACATACTTAGTTCCTTTTTAATCTTTAGTATAAATATACCGCATTTCGCTATAAAAATAAAGAACAGTCGCAAAACCTGCGACTGTTCGAACTTTCGAGATTAGATTCTCTCTTTAACCTTAGCCTTCTTACCTGTGAGCTCTCTGAGGTAGAAGAGTTTAGCTCTACGAACTTTACCCTTTCTAACTACTTCAATTTTCTCAACGTTAGGGCTGTGAAGTGGCCAAGTCTTCTCTACACCAACACCGTTAGATGACTTACGAACTGTGAATGTCTCACGGTTGCTGCCGCCCTGTCTCTTAATAACTGTACCCTCAAATACCTGAGTACGTGTACGGTTACCCTCAACGATACGGCCGTAAACCTTAACTGTGTCGCCTACTGCGAACTCTGGAACTTCGTTCTTAAGCTCAGCTGCTTCAATGTTTTTGATAATCTCGTTTGCGTTCATTTTAAATCCTCCTAAACTGGCGACGTTCTTGATATTCCCTATTGAATAACAGCGGACCATCTCTTCTTTAGCAACTCATTAATAATATCATGATTAACTGCTAATTTCAACAATCATTTTCAAGAAATTTAGCATATAAATCAGGTCTTCTTTCCTTAGTGCGAATGATTGATTGCTCATGACGCCATGCATCTACCTTAGCATGATCACCTGATAAAAGAATTGGTGGAACCTGTCGTCCATTCCAGGTTTCAGGCCTAGAATACTGAGGATATTCAAGTAGATTGTTTTCCAGTGATTCATCCTCACCTGAATCTGAATTAGTAAGCACTCCTGGCACCATTCTAGATATTGCATCTATCATTACAAGAGATGGTAATTCTCCACCAGTAAGTACGTAATCACCTATAGAATAATATTCATCAACGATTTCTTCTAAAACTCGCTCATCAATACCTTCGTAGTGGCCGCAAAGCAAACAAATATCCTCTTCAAGTGCAAGCTCTTTAGCTGCTGGTTGAGTAAATAGCTGCCCCTGTGGAGTAAGATATATGCATTTAACATGATGTCCTGCTTTTTCGCAAACAGCCTGATAAGCATCATATATAGGCTGCGCCTGCATAACCATACCTGCACCACCGCCATAAGGATAATCATCTACCTTTTTATGCTTATCTAATGTGTAATCCCTAATATTAATGGCCTCGAAAGAAATACAGCCTGCATTCTTCGCCCTTCCAAGGATACTAGTATTAAGTACACCTTCAATCATCTCAGGGAATAATGTTAGTATATAAAACTTCATAATCTATTCTCCTAACAATCCATCCAAAAGATGAATAATCATTTTTTTGCTTTCCATATCTACAGATTTAATGCAATCCTTAATAGCAGGAACAAGAACAGTCTTGTTTGATGACATGGTTATTTCATACACGTCATTTGCACCTGTCTGCAAAACATCAGTGATTTCACCAAATACAGTATTTTCATCTGTATCAAGATAAACTGAAACGCCAATCAAATCAGCTATAAAATACTCGTCTTCTTTAAGTTCAACACGGTTTTCCTTAGTAACAAAAAGGCCATGCCCCTTGTACTTTTCAATATCATTGATATTATCAATACCCTTGAATTTAAGAATAACAAGATTCTTCTGCTGACGGACATTTTCTACCTCTAGATTAATGTAGCCATCCCTGCCTCCATCCAAAAGCAGATTCTTCATGTTTTTAAATCTGCTAATATCATCTGTCAAAGGAAAAACCTTCACTTCTCCCTTGATACCATGTGTCTGTGTAATTGCTCCAACCTGATATAAATCTTCCAAATATAAACTCCTTCTAATGGGTAACCATTGTAAAAATAATGTAAATGACAAAGAGAACAAAAACAATCAATGTTTCTATATATACTGTTTTTCTTTTCTTTAAAAGTATCTCTTCTGTCTTGTCAATCTCAGCCTGAATGTGAGATGGTATAACATACTCAGTAATATACTCTGAAAGTCCCTCTTTTGTCAAAACATCTTTTGAAAATGACCAATCAGCGGCAGGCACATACAAAGTAGTTGCATCAGATATTGTATTTTCACTTACTACAATGAATTCTCCTTCATTTACTTCTATATACACTTCAAGTCCCTCATTGCTGAGAGACTTGTAAGCCTTAAGAAGTAAATCTGAGTTTTCACAAGAAAATATTTTTCTTAAAAAATCAAATTTATCTTTCATATTAATTATCCATTTTATTTATCATCATATAGGTGACATCTTACTACATGTCCATTTCCCATATCCTTTGGCTCTGGAGCAACTTCCTTACAAATACCCATGCACTGCGAGCATCTTGTATGGAACTTACATCCCTTAGGTGGGTTGGCTGGGGAAGGAATATCTCCCTCAAGTGGTACTCTATCCTTTTTGAAATCAGGGTCTGGCATTGGAATAGCTGAGAACAATGCCTTTGTATATGGATGAAGAGGATTTGCAAAAATATCCTCTGTCTTACCTGTCTCAACAAGACCGCCAAGGTACATAACACCAACAGTATCAGAGATGTGCTCTACAACTGAAAGGTCATGTGAAATGAAGAGGTATGTAAGGCCTCTATCCTTCTGAAGCTTGCGAAGAAGGTTGATAATCTGTGCCTGAATAGAAACATCAAGAGCAGATACAGGCTCATCGCAAACGATGAAGTCAGGATTAAGAGCAAGTGCACGAGCAATACATACACGCTGTCTTTGTCCACCTGAAAACTCATGAGGATATCTATCCTTGTGGTGCTCCTGAAGACCACACTCAGCCATTACCTTTGAAATATACTCGTCATATTCTTCCTTTGGAACCAGGCCATGCTCTCTAACAGCTTCTCCAATAATTTCACCAATTGGAAGACGTGGAGAAAGTGATGAATATGGATCCTGGAATACGATTTGCATCTTTGTACGAAGGTCTCTAAGCTCCTTCTTAGAATAATCGTATACTTCCTTACCGTTAAATATTACATCACCATCTGTCTTTTCAATAAGACGAAGGATTGTACGTCCTGTTGTAGACTTACCACAACCAGACTCACCTACAAGACCCATTGTTGTGCCTCTTTCAATTTTAAAAGAGACATCATCAACAGCCTTAACCTCTCCAGTTACACCACCGAAGAAGCCACCCTTAATAGGGAAATATTTCTTAAGGTGATTGACTTCTAGAATATAATCTTTCTCGTTACTCATGTCTTTCACCCTCCTCTTTACATCTGTAGCATCTTACCATATGTGTGTCTGAAACGTAGTATTCCTCAGGGAACTCACCATTACAGCATTCCATACACATATCACATCTATCTTTGAAGTAACAATAATTTGGCATATTTACTGGGTTTGGAACAGAACCAGGGATTGAGTAAAGCTCATCAACCTTCTGTCCAACTACAGGCTTAGACTTCATAAGACCGATTGTATATGGATGTCTTGGGTCCTTGAAGATTTCCTGGGCTGTACCCTTTTCTACAACACGGCCAGCATACATAACAACTACGTAATCAGCCATCTCAGCAACAACACCAAGGTCGTGTGTGATAAGCATAATTGAGCTGTTGATTCTGTCCTTAAGATCACGAAGAAGATCAAGAATCTGTGCCTGAATAGTAACATCAAGAGCTGTTGTAGGCTCATCAGCTACGATAAGCTTTGGCTCGCAAGCTAAGGCCATAGCGATACATACACGCTGTCTCATACCACCTGATAGCTCATGTGGATACATGCTGTAAACGCCTTCCTTATTAGCGATACCAACCATACCAAGCATTTCGATTGTACGTGCCTTAATATCCTCGTCGCTCATTTCCGGACGGTGAAGCTTAATAACCTCATCAATCTGAGCACCAATTCTAAATACAGGGTTAAGTGCTGTCATTGGCTCCTGGAAAATCATTGACATCTTCTCGCCACGCATGCTTCGCATAACTGAATCTGGAGCATTAACAACATTAACCACTCTATTTCCGTCATTGAATCTGATTTCACCAGAAACTGTCTGTCCCTGTGGACGCTGAACAAGCTGAAGCATAGAAAGTGATGTAACTGACTTACCACAGCCAGACTCACCAACGATACCAACAGTTTTTCCCTGTGGTACGTTGAATGAAACACCGTCAACAGCCTTAACTGTTCCGATATCTGTGAAGAAGTATGTATGAACATCATCAAATTCTACACAGTTATCAGGATTTTTCATCTGAGTTACATATTCCTCTTCCGGAATATGCTTTCTATTTCTCTTTGCCTCGAACTCCTTTGTAATCTTGCGATTTTCTTTCGCAATTCTACGAGATTCCTTGGCACTAATATAATTTACATTCTTTTTTGCCATTTCACACCTCTATCTCTTCATCTTTGGATCAAAGGCGTCACGAAGTCCGTCTCCGATAAAGTTAAATGCAAGTACTGTAAGAAGGATTAAGAATCCAGCTGGAATCCATACAAACCAGTAGTTTGTCATAACGTATGAATCAGTAACAGCATTGATGATATTTCCCCATGAAGCTGCTGGATACTTAACACCAAGTCCTAAATATGAAAGTGTAGACTCTGCAAGGATAACCTCACCTACACCCATAGATGCAAATACTACAAGCTGTGGAATAACATTAGGAATTAAGTGCTTGAAGATACGTCTTCTAATGCTAATACCACAAGCTTCACAAGCAGTCATAAATTCCTGCTCACGAAGAGATAAAATCTGTCCACGTACTATACGAGCAAGGCTAACCCAGCCAATAACACCCATGATAATACATAGATAGAAAATACGAATACCGGCGTCTACCTTATAGAAGTCCATAATAGAACCAATAATAAGGTAAAGTGGCATTGTAGGGATACAATAGATGATATCAACAAATCTCATAAGAAGGTTGTCTACCCAACCACCAAAGAAGCCTGCTGTACCACCAACGATAATACCAAGTAAAAGCTCTATAGCTACTACTACAAAACCGATAAGAAGTGAAATACGACCACCATACATAAGTCTTGCAAGTAAGTCCATACCATTTCCATCTGTACCAACTAAATGCTTTGCAGAAGGTGACTCGAACTGGTTAATAACGCTTGTAGACTTATATTTTGTAATAACATACTGACCATTCTTGTTAGAAACCTGATATTCTTCTTCTCCATCTTCACCTGCAAATGTAAACTCAGATGAACCGCTGTTAATAGCTTCTACAATAGCTTCTCTGAAATCAACTGTAAGTGTAACACCACTTTCAACTGCATTCATGCTATAGCCACTGATGTATGCAACCTCGCTACCATCAGCAGCTGTAACAATAGCACCATTGCCCTTCTCGTCAACTGTGAATCTCTCATCATCAGCTGCAAACATTGTCTCATCTGTTGCAAGAGCCTTAATAAGATTTACATTAAATGTACCTGAAAGCTTTTTAGATGAATCAACAGGTGTAATCTGAAGCTTTGCTGCAACAGCAAGCGTCTCAGCTCCACCTACTTTTTTAATTTCAAATGAATTGTCATCAAGCTGAGTAAGAGAAAACTGTGAACCATCTCTTGTTTCAACAACATCCTGCTTTTTTGTAAGAGCAAGAATAAGCTTAGCACCAATATCTGAAGGAAGCTCTATGCCATCAGCTGCAAAAACCTGATAATCAGTGATAAGTGTTGCACCAGCATAATCCTTCTTCATTTCCTCAGTAGTATAGAAAACCTGACTCTGAGAATATGGAATAATAACTCCGCCTAAGAAAGCGAATAAAAACATACAAACAATAATTACAAGACCTGCAATAGCAAGCTTATTTCTAAAGAAACGCTTTGCTATCATCATTCCAGGAGAAAGTACCTGGACACGGTTAGCATCATCTAAAGCAAGCTCTTCTTCATTTTCAATATTTCTTACGTCTGCCACGATATCTCTCCTTTTAATTTACTCTAACTCTAGGATCTACTACAGCATAAAGAATATCTGCAATAAGGTTTCCTAAAAGAATTAATACTGCAAAAAACAGCATATAGAACATTACAAATGGAATATCACCCTGGATAATACACTGATATGAAGTATATCCGATTCCTGGAATCTGGAACAATGTTTCTGTAATAAGAGCACCACCAAAAAGTCCTGGAAGTGATGAACCAAGTAATGTAACAATTGGAATCAAGATATTTCTGAAAGCATGATAGTTTACTACTCTCTTTTCAGAAAGACCCTTTGCTCTAGCAGTACGGATATAATCGGCACTAAGAACCTCAAGCATGTTAGTACGAGTGTAACGCATTAAATAACCTACTGATACAATAGTAAGAGTAATTACTGGAAGTACCATGTGGTATGCCATATCAAAAATCTTACCAGCAGTAGATAGGTTCATAAAATCACGACCTACAATACCATATAAATCAAAAATTCCAAGCTTAACTGAGAAAATGTATTTCAAAATTGTAGCAAAGAAGAAGCTAGGTAATGAAATACCGATAAGTGCAAATACGACTACAGAATAATCTACTGCACTATACTGCTTTCTTGCAGCAACAACACCAAGAGGAATAGCGATAACAATTTCAAGAATAAATGAAGCTAAACCTAAGGCAAATGAATACCAAATAACACTTGAGAATTTCTCAAGTACTGGCATATTAAAGTACCAGCTGTCGCCGAAATCAAAGCGGATAGCCTTAGCCAACCATTTAAAGTAGCCCGGAACGATGCCAACGTCCAAGCCGTATGCAGCATTGAGCTGATCAATCCATTCCTGATAGCTCTTTGCACCAGGTTTCTGTGATAGCTGCATTGCTTTCTGTTCTACGAATGAAGTAGGCATTGCACGCATGATGCAATAGATAATCATAGAAACAAAAAACAATATTACTATCGATAATAGTAGTCTTTTGATTACAAATTTTTTCATTATTGTAATTCCTTTCTTTATTTTTAGACCCCAATAAAGGTATTTTATGATAGGACAAAAAAACGTTTATTCAAACGTTTACAAACTTTCCAAAACCCCATCCCATCATAAAATACCTTTATCATAAAAATGTCTTCTTGGGGCCTAAGCCCCAAGAAGCAACTTAATCAATATCCAGTATTGATAATTATCTCATCTGAAGATTTGCAAGATCATCAAAGATATCATAGAAAGGTGTTGCATCCTTTACTATTGTATCTGTGTTAACACGCTGTGTTGCGTATGTTACACAGTTCTGTCTCTGATAAATAGGAATCTCAACAGCGTAATCTACGATAAAGTCAAGACATTCCTTGTATGTAGCCTTTCTGTAAGCCTGGTCAGCAGATGCTCTAGCATCCTCAATAAGCTTATCAAGCTCTTCTGAGTAGATTGCATACTGGTAAGCTGAACCACCCTTGCTGTGGTATACCTGATACATATCAGGATCAGCTGTAGCACCCCAAGCTGCACACCAGATTTCAGCCTTCTGAGCTGAAAGTGTATCCCAAAGAACTGAAGAATCTGAAAGGTCGTTGATTGTAAGTTCAAAACCGATCTTTGCAAATGCTTCTGAAGCTGCTGTAAGGATACCGAATGATGGGTGATCACCAGAACCCATACCAGGAATCATAGCTTCGTAAGAAAGCTTAGCACCAGCTGGAGCAGCTGTAAGCTTACCATCCTCTACTGTGTAACCAGCTGCCTCGAAGTAGCCAAGAGCTGCCTGAAGAGCTGCTTCGTACTTCTCATCATCACTCATGCCCTCTGTATAGATTTCATTTCCATCAACATCCTTAGAGAATGCAATTTCATAATCTGGATCAGACTTCTGTGGAGCTGCCCATGAAGAGTTAGAAATTGGATAGTTAATAACCTCTGCTGCCTCTCCATAGTAAGAATCAATAACTACATCACGGTATGCTGCAATAACTGTTGCGATAGCCTTACGTAAATCCTTTGACTGCTCGCTTGAAGGATCGTTACCAACCTTTACATTAAGTGAGCACATACCAATGTAACCATAACCAAGGTAATCTGTAAGCTGAGTTGTGATTGTGTCACCAACTAAGTCGTTCTCAGAGTTTTCAGAAGAAATCTGCTCTGATGTTGCCTTAGAGAATGAAGGCTCAGCAATATCAGCTGTGCCCTGAACAAGTGCAGGAACCTTATCAGCTTCCTGTGTCTCCTTAAACTGAATCTCAGATACGCCAGGAGCACCAAGGTAGAAGTTCTCATTTGCCTCTAAGTAAGCAACCTTGTTTGAGTATTCCTTAAATGTGAAAGGACCAGCACCAAGTGGCTTTGTTGTCTTTTCTCTGATTGATGAAAGATCATTCTTAGGAAAACCAAACTTGTTATTATCGTAATCATACTGTGCCTTATCACCATAGTAGTGCATTGGAGCAATTGGAAGTGCAAGCTTCTCGATTGCTGGAGCTGAGAACTCAGTAAGTGTAAGTGTCATTGAGTAATCGCCTGTCTTAACGATACCAGCAATGTGATCTGCAGACTCACCTGTCTCTACACCAGTTGTAGACATTGCAAGAACATCTGCTGGGAATGTGTCAGCGATTGTTACAGTAGCAGCTTCCTTATCCATAGCTGAGAAGTTCCATCCGTACTGCTCACCAATTGCCATGAAGAAGTCTTCTGTAGTAGCGCCATCAGCAAGTTCAAATCCCCAACCAGCTGCAGCTGTCTTAACATCATCCTTATCAGCAGCTGCACCAGCTTCTACCATGTAATCTACGATAGACTGTGTAAATGCTGCACCTTCGTTAGCGCATGCATCCCAGAATGCCTTCTGCTGCTCTTCTGTCCAATTAGTAAAGTCTGTATTGTCTTTACCAGCAGCAGCGATAAGTGATGAAAGTGTTGAAACACCACTTCTATATTCTTCCATACCCTCTACAGGAAGTGAAGAGAATGTACCAGGTCCATCATAAGTTGGATCAGAGTATGCGTACATTGTAAAGATTAAGTCATCAATAGTAAGTGGCTCACCATCTGAGAACTTAATGTCATCTCTAAGTGTAATATCATAAGTAACTGTTCCATCTTCGTTCTCGTTAATATCGATCTTTGATGGTGTGTAGTAAGTGTACTCTGTACCGTTGTAATCTTCTTTGTAACCGTCAATACCATCAAGAATGTACTGACCACCTCTTGTAGTTCTTGTTAATGAAATATTAACAAGCTTCTCCTCGATGTAACTATCTGGAACAGACTCAGCAAAAAATGGGCTGAACTTCTGGCTCATTGCGTCCCAAGCAATAACAAGTGGAGTATCTGAGCCCTTTGTATCTCCACCCTTTGAAGCGCTGTCGTCGCCCTTTGAACCACAGCCTACCATTGAAAGTGCCATAGCAGCTGCAAGAACAAGGGAAACTACTCTTTTCTTCTTCATAAGTAATCCTCCTGAATTATATTTATCTACATCTCTATCTGAGAATGCAAACCCCTTTAAATAAAACACAACATTAAAAAGCATTATTATTCATAAAAAATGCTTCTCCTGTAAAAACCAGTATTAAGAAAAGAAACTAACGGAATAATGTTGAACAAAAGAAATGAATCTTAATACATTAAGATTATCATTTGCTAGCATCAAAAATTTCTCCCTTAAAAACAACTGTACACCCCTGACAGACATTATAGGTACTAAATCCCATATACTCTATAAAGTATGCTTATTATATAAAAAATATAATCAACAATCAACTTTTGCATATTTATGCGTTTCAATCACATATTTAATCAAAAATACCGAAAAACAGCGAATTTATAGGATGTTTTATTCATTTAAACGCCTATCACTTTAAAGCAGTGGTGTATTGTACCGTTAAAAAAACAATCTATATTTAATTATACCTAAAAACCTTTAAAAATTAAGAAAAAAGGAGCCTGATAAAAATCAGACTCCTTTGTCTTTAATCTACATCAATTATATCAACAATAACTTTCTTGTCAATCTTTGAAGCTGCAGCTTTAACAACAGCACGGATAGCCTTGGCAATTCTGCCCTGCTTTCCAATAACCTTACCCATATCAGATGGTGCAACACGAAGCTCTACAACAATAGATTTAGCGTCTTCCTTCTCAGATACTACAACTTCATCAGGATTGTCTACAAGTGACTTCGCAATTACTTCAACTAATTCTTTCATCACTATTATCCTTTTCCTTTCGAGTTATCTTATTGAACGCCTGCCTGCTTGAAAAGTCTTGCAACTGTCTCTGTTGGCTTTGCACCATTTGAGATCCACTTCTTAGCTGCCTCAGCATCAACTGTAACTGTTGCTGGCTCCTGGTTAGGATCGTATGTACCGATTTCATCGATGTTTCTACCATCACGAGGTGCTCTTGCATCTGCTACTACGATTCTGTAGATTGGTCTCTTCTTCTGACCCATTCTCTTTAATCTAATCTTTACTGCCATTTTAATTTCCTCCTAATAAATAATACTTTAAATGGTCTTGTTAAAATGGGAAACGCATACCACGTCTGCCTTTGCCCATCATATTTGGCATCTGCTTCATCATCTTCTTCGATTGCTCGAACTGTTTAACAAAGCGGTTTACCTCTGCTATATCTAAACCAGCTCCAGCAGCAATTCTGTGCTTTCTGCTAGGATTTAGTAATTTTGGATTCTCGCGCTCGGCTGGTGTCATCGAAAGGATGATTGCCTCAATATGCGCAAGCTTCTTATCATCTACAGCACCTTCAATCTGTGCCATCTGGCTAGAATTAATACCTGGCATCATTCCAAGGATAGATGTTAAGCCACCAAGCTTTTTCATCTGCTCCATAGATGTAAGATAATCATTGAAATCAAATGAAGCCTTCTTTACCTTCTTAGATAACTGAATAGCTGCATCCTTATCAATCTCTGCCTCAGCCTTTTCAATAAGAGAAAGTACATCTCCCATTCCAAGGATTCGGCTTGCCATTCTGTCTGGATGAAACTGCTCTAAATCAGAAAGCTTCTCACCCATACCGGCATAAAGAATAGGCTTACCTGTAACAGCCTTAATAGAAAGAGCTGCACCGCCTCTGGTGTCACCATCAAGCTTAGTAACGATAACACCATCAATGCCAATCTTTTCATCAAATGTAGATGAAACATTAACAGCATCCTGACCTGTCATGGCATCAACTACCAGGATGGTATTGAGGATATTGATGTTCTTTTTGATAGATGCAAGCTCATCCATCATATCCTCATCTATATGAAGACGACCAGCTGTATCGAAAATAACTACATCAAAGCCGTTCTTCTTAGCATAATCCATAGCTTCCTTAGCTATCTTAACTGGCTTTTCCTTATCGCCTAAGGAGAAAACCTCAACCTCTTGCTTCTTACCGTTAATCTGCAACTGCTCTATAGCGGCTGGACGATAAATATCGCAAGCTACTAAAAGAGGTTTCTTACCACGCTTTTTAACCTTACCAGCAAGCTTAGCAGTGGTGGTAGTTTTACCAGCACCCTGAAGACCTACCATCATAATAGTGGTAATCTCTCCACCTGTGCCATAGGTAATATCTGTAACCTCAGAGCCCATAAGATTAACAAGCTCTTCGTTAACAATCTTAATAACCATCTGTCCAGGATTAAGACCATTCATAACATCTGAACCAATGGCCCTATCTGTAACAGTGCTAATAAACTGTTTTACAACTTTGAAATTAACATCAGCTTCAAGTAAGGCCATCTTTACTTCCTTAAGTGCTGCCTTAACATCAGCCTCTGAAAGCCTGCCCTTGCTTCTAAGATTCTTAAAAACCCCTTGAAGCTTCTCTGAAAGAGAATCAAATGCCATAAATTATAATTCCTCTAGTATTAATTTGGATATATCTGCAATCTCTGATAAAGTAGCGGCATCAGCGCTGCCTGCTGTTAATTCATTGATGCGAAGTACATCCGCCCTGATATTCATAAATTTCTCAACAAGGTGAAGCCTGTTCTCATAATCTGATAAAAGCTTATCGCACCTTTTGAGTATGTCGTGAACCGCCTGTCTGGAAATAGAAAGTGTATCAGCTATCTCAGACAAGGATAAATCCTCATTAATGCTCATTTCGTATACACTACGCTGATGCTCTGTAAGCAGCTCACCGTAGAAATCATATAGATAACCTGATTTAATCTTATCTTCCATTGCGCTCCTTTTGTGACCTCATATAATATACTATAATAAAAAAGAGGTGTCAAGCATTTTTGCTTGACACCTTACCCTCATCCGCCCCTTCGGGGCACCTTCCCCCAATAGGGGAAGGCTATTATAATGAAGTTCTTACTATTTTAGGGCGATAGCCTTCTTTGTCTAAGGCCTTAAAGATTTGCTCCTTGTGCTCTGTGCCAAAAGCTTCAAGTGTGATGCGAAGCTCAACAGCTGCAGATCTATTGGTAGTAACAAACTGATTATGCTCAAGCTTAACTACATTACCCTGATTATCAGCAATAACCTGTGAAACCTTAGCAAGCATGCCTGGCTTATCAGGAAGAAGAACAGAAACTGTAAATATTCTATCTCTGAAAATAAGTCCCTGCTGTACTACAGATGACATGGTAATAACATCCATGTTACCACCTGAAAGAACCGATACAACCCGCTTATCCTTAAAGCCTAAATGGTTAAGAGCAGCAACTGTAAGAAGTCCTGAGTTCTCAACAACCATCTTGTGATTTTCTACCATATCAAGGAAAGCAACAATAAGTTCATCATCATCAACAGTGATAATCTCATCAATATTCTCCTGTAAGTAAGGGAAAATATTGCTTCCTGGTGTCTTAACTGCAGTACCATCAGCAATAGTATTAACAGTCTTAAGAGTAGTAACCTCTCCCTTATCAAATGATGCCTTAAGGGAAGCAGCACCACTTGGCTCAACACCAATAACCTTTATCTTTGGATTAAGTAGCTTAGCAAGTGTAGAAACACCTGTAGCAAGACCACCGCCTCCAATAGGAACTAAAATATACTCAACAAGTGGAAGCTCCTTAAAGATTTCCATTGCGATTGTGCCCTGACCTGTGGCAACTGCCAAATCATCAAATGGATGGATGAAAGTATATCCATGCTCATCTGCTAATTTGTAAGCATATTCACAAGCCTCGTCGTAAACATCTCCGTACAAAACCACATCAGCACCATAGCTCTTGGTACGATTAACCTTAATGAGTGGTGTTGTAGTTGGCATTACAATAGTAGCCTTAACTCCATATTTGCTGGCTGCATAAGCAACACCCTGAGCGTGGTTACCAGCTGATGCTGTAATAAGCCCTTTAGCTCTTTCCTCATCAGAAAGTGTGCTAATTTTATAATAGGCACCCCTAAGCTTATATGCGCCGGTAAGCTGCATATTCTCTGGCTTAAGGTAAACCATATTACCGCACTTCTCACTAAAATAATCGCTGTAAACCAGCTTTGTCTCATGTGTCACCTCTGTGACGATCTTTGAAGCTTCTTCGAATTTGTCTAATGTAAGCATTTTTAGTCTCCCTTTCTTCTAGTCTTAGCCTTCAGCGTAGAATAAAGCGTCTACAAATTCATCTGCGTTGAATTTTTCTAAGTCGTCGATTGTTTCTCCTACACCTATATATTTTACTGGCAATTTTAACTCAGATTGTATTGCAATTGCAATACCTCCTTTTGCAGTTCCATCTAATTTTGTTAAAACTATACCAGAAATATCCGTTACATCAGAAAATTCCTTTGCCTGAACTAAGGCATTCTGTCCTGTTGTGCCGTCTAAAACTATAAGAGTCTCGCGATAAGCCTCTGGGAATTCCTTTGTTATTGTATTATTAATCTTAGAAAGCTCATTCATAAGATTCTTTTTATTGTGAAGTCTGCCAGCAGTATCTACAAGAAGTACATCAATCCCTCTTGCCTTTGCAGCATGAACAGCATCATATACTACAGCAGCTGGGTCTGAGCCCTCTGGACCGCCGACAAAATCTACTGAAGCCCTATTCGCCCATTCCTTAAGCTGATCTGAAGCTGCTGCTCTAAAGGTATCAGCCCCTGCCACCATAACCTTCTTGCCATTTGCCTTAAGCTTTCCTGCAAGCTTTCCTATGGTGGTAGTTTTACCAACGCCATTAACACCAATTACAAGAACAACAGAGGTTTTATTTTCAAACTCAAAGGCTGCATCGCCTAAAGACATCTGTTCCTTAATTTCGTTAATAAGGAATTCCTTACATTCAGATGGTTCCTTGATATGCTCCTTTTTAACAGCATCCCTTAAATCATCAAGTATTGTCTCTGTTGTTCTAACACCAATATCTCCCATAATAAGAACTTCTTCCAATTCCTCATAAAAGTCCTCATCGATATTGGTAAATCCATTAAAAATATAATCCATGGATTTAATAAAATTATCTCTTGTCTTGGTCAGCCCCTTTATAAGACGCTGCCAGAAACTAATCTTTTCTGCCATATTGCCTCCAGATGATTAATCATCCAACTGTGCCTCAATAAGATTTACAGATACAAGGGCTGATACACCCTTCTCCTGCATTGTGATACCAAATAATCTATCAGCTGCATTCATGGTACCACGTCTATGAGTAATAACAATAAACTGTGTGTTCTTTGTAAGCTTGTGCAAATATCCAGCAAATCTATCTACGTTTGCATCATCAAGAGCCGCCTCAATCTCATCAAGAAGACAGAATGGTGATGGCTTAAGATTCTGGATTGCAAACAGTAATGCAATTGCTGTAAGTGATTTCTCACCACCGGACATCTGCATCATATTAATAAGCTTCTTTCCTGGTGGCTGGGCATTGATAATAATACCTGTTTCAAGAATATCTTCCTCATCAACTAAGGCAAGTGAACCATGTCCACCGCCAAAAAGCTCCTTAAACGCCTTATCAAACTCACGCTGAATATCCTTAAAGCCTTCTGTGAACTGCTTACGCATACCTTCATCAAGCTCATCAATAATTCTGATAAGCGAAGCCTCAGCCTCAACCAAATCATCATGCTGCCCCTTAAGGAAGTTGTATCTTTCAGAAAGCTCCTTAAATTCTTCAATGGCATTAACGTTAACATTTCCCATTGAACGGATTGCATTCTTGATTTTGTTAGCATCCTTTTTCATTTGATCTAAATTATTGTATTCAGGATCCTTTAGCTCTTCTGCTGAATGATATGTAAGCTCGTACTCGTTCCACATGTAATTATTCTGAGCTGAAATAGCATCAGCAATCTTCTCATGCTGTGACTCAAGACGATATATTTCCTTATCAAGCTCAGAGATTCTATCAGAAATCTCCTGTCTTTGCTCGAAGAAATTCTTGTGAGAACTGTTGAGCTCTTCTCTTTTAGCTGTAGCTTCTTTAATATCTTCTTCAAGCTGCCCAAAGGAATCATCAGATGCAGCAATTGTAGCCTTAATCTCTTCGATTCTTTGCTTTTTATTCTCTGTTTCTTCTTTTGTAGAAGCAGCATTTTCTTTAATAGAAGCAATATCTCCATCGCACTTTTCAATTTCTGAAAGTACACGGTCAATATTCTGCTGAACGAATTCTACCTTCTGTCTTGCATTAGCCTCTTCAATTTGAACCTCTGACATAGTTCTGTTTACAGAGGTTTCCATATAGGTCTTTTCATCAACCTCATCAGAAAGCTTTTGAATCTCAGCCTTAAGCTCAGCCTCTTTGTTCTCCGATTCCTGCTTTTCGAATTCGATTTCTTTCTTACCAGATGCAATTTCTGTAAGCTGTGATTCTAATTCTTCGCTTTCTCTTGAAAGGCCTTCGTAAGCTGTAAGACTTTCCTTCTTCTGCTCGTTTGCTCTATCGAGACCAAGCTTTGCAGTATTAAGGGCAATAGCTGCCTCGTTTAATTTAGTAGTATTTTCATCTTTATCAGATTCAAGTAAAGCAGCAGCTGTTTCAATTTCACCAGCTCTGTTTTTAAGCTTCTCCATCTCCTTAGAAAGAGCATCAAGCTTAGTTTCAAGCTCTTCGATTTCTCTATTTCGACCAAGAAGATTTGACTTGTTCTTGAAATGACCACCAGTCATGGAACCACCTGGAGCCAAATATTCACCATCTACTGTAACAATGTGAATGCTGTAATTGTTCTTCTTAGCAAGAGCGATGGCAGAATCAATATGGTCTGTTACAACCACTCTTCCAAGCAAGTAAGCCACAACGCCATCAAACTTGCTATCGCAGCTTACAAGCTCTGATGCAAGTCCAAGGACACCCTTTTCCTTAAGAACCTCTGTCTTCTTGAAATTGCCTCTTCCATCAACAGATGTAAGTGGAAGGAATGTGGCACGACCAAGCTTATTTTCCTTAAGGAAAGAAATAAGCTTTTTAGCACTGGCTTCATCTGCAGTAACAATGTTTTGTATGTTACCGCCAAGTGCAGTCTCGATAGCCATTTCATATTTCTTTTCCACATGGATAAGATCAGAAACAACACCTTCGATACCTTCTATCTTGCCCTTTTGCTCCATGATTTTACGGGTTGAATTACCGTAGCCCTCATAGCGCTCTGCAATATTCTTTACAGACTCAAGTCTTGTCTGTACTCTGGCAAATTCGTCCTTCTTAGCTTGAAGCTTTTCAGTATTTTCTTTGCCTTTATTCTTCCATTCAACAGCCTTAGCCGAAAATTCCTTATCCTTTTCCTGTAAGCTAAGTAATAAATCCTGAGCCTGCTTAAATTCTTCCTCAGCAAGAGAAACTGCTACATCCAAATCCTCTTCTCTAGTTTTACGCTCCAGAAGCCTTTGGTTAAGCTTAGCCTTACGGATATTGGTTTGTTCAAGCATTGTCTCAAGACGCTGCTCTTTAGATTTGATGGAAGCTCTATTGTTAAGAAGCTCCATAATAGCCTTGTTATCAGCTTCAATCTTTTCATTATTTGAATTGATTGCTGTCTGTAATTCGGTATAGTTATTCTTAACTGCTGTAAGACGTTCCACAGCCTCTTCTAAGGTCTTATCAAGCTCTTCTTTTTCTTTCTTGAAATCTGCGAGCTGTGATTCTTTTGAAGCCTTCTCTGACTCTATCTCAGCTACACGTGCTGCCAAGCTTTCATCTGTAGCATTAGCAGAGCGAATCTGCTCCTCTAAAAGAAGGATTTCATTTTCCAGCTTACCCTTTAATAATGTTGAATCAGACTGATTCTTTTTTAAGGTTTCAATCTGTTCATCCAAATCAGCAATCTGTTGTTCTAAGGAATCATACTTAGTACGGATTTCCTCCTGGGAAGCCTTGCTTTCTTCCATGTTCTCCTTAGCAAGTGTAGTATTCTTTTCCACCTCATTAAGAGCAGCTGTTAATCTATCTACCTCAAGCATGAAAGAATTAACATCGATACGCTTTAATTCTTCCTTATACTTTAAATACTTCTTAGCATCCTCAGACTGCTTTTCCAAAGGTCCGATTCTACGCTCCTGCTCAGATAAAATATCATTTACACGAACAAGATTTTCTCTTTCGCTTTCAAGCTTCTTAACAGATGCAGCCTTACGCTTTTTATATTTAACGATACCTACAGCTTCATCAAAAAGCTCACGTCTATCCTCCGGCTTACCAGATAAAATCTTTTCAATCTGACCCTGCCCGATAATAGAATATCCTTCTTTACCTACACCAGTATCATAGAAAAGTTCTGATACATCCTTTAATCTACAAGGTGTACCATTTAACAGATATTCACTTTCGCCGGAACGATACACACGACGTGCTATAGTTACCTCTTCATAATCAACTGGTAGCACATGGTCTGAATTATCCATGGTAAGAGCTACATAAGCATAAGAAAGGGGCTTTCTTGCCTCTGTTCCCGCAAAGATGATATCCTGCATGGAAGAACCACGAAGCTGCTTGGCTGATTGTTCACCAAGAACCCATCTAACAGCATCGGCAACATTACTCTTACCTGAACCGTTAGGACCTACGATGCCTGTAATTCCATTATGAAATTCAAACTTCATCTTATGGGCAAAAGACTTAAATCCATATATTTCAATACTCTTTAGATACATTATTCACTCCTATAGTCCGCCTGAAAAATAGTCTTACTCTCGCTTGTTACGCAGACAATAATTAATCCTCTTACAGTCACTGGATGTTCCTTTCAGAGGATAAATCATTGTCTGCTACAAGCTATTTGTACGTATCTATTCAGGCTCATTAAAATTTTTCATAAACCAATATTCCCTGATTAATATCTAGACAACAATATTGAACTATATTATATTAATCGATTCCTCTTTATGTAAACGAAGAAGGCCTTCGTAGGCAGCTTCTTGTTCGGCGGCTTTTTTGGTACGGCCAATTCCGGTACCAAGGACTTTAGAACCTACAACGGCTTCTACTTTAAATTCCTTAGCGTGGTCTGGACCGGATTCGGAAAGCAGGTTGTATGTAAGAGGCTCTTTGTAATTTGCCTGGACAACCTCCTGTAATCTGGTCTTGCTATCGTGGAACAGCTGCTTATGTTCAATATCATTTAATACAAACCTATGAATATATTTAGATGCAGGCTCCATACCTCCATCTAAGAAAATGGCGCCGATGGTGGCTTCAAAGGCATCTGAAAGAATGGATTTTCTTTCGCGACCACCTGTCATATCTTCGCCTTTAGAAAGGAGCACATAATCACCAAGATTAATCTCCTTACAGATGAAAGCAAGTGTAGGCTCACAGACAATGCTGGCCCTAAGCCTAGAAAGCTTACCCTCATTTAAATCAGTATAATTTAGATACAAAAACTCACTAGATACTATTTCAAGTACTGCATCCCCTAAAAACTCTAATCTCTCATTATCACTAAGCTTTGGCATGTGATGCTCATTAGCGTAAGAGCTGTGAGTAAGGGCCTGTTTTAGTAAGCTTTCGTCTCTAAACTCATATCCGATAATCTTTTGAAATTCTTTTAAATCCTTATTCAATATCTTACCTCCTGAGTTTAAGAAAGCACCCAGTGAAAAGCTGGATGCTTTCAGCAATTCAATTAATTACCTGCAACAGTCTTCTTGATAAGCTCAACTGCATCACCAACAGTTGAAAGCTTTTCAGCAGCATCAGTATCAACTTCGATGTTAAGCTTCTCCTCAACACCCATGATAATCTGAAATACATCAAGTGAATCTGCCCCAAGGTCATCTACAAAAGTAGTGTCAGCTGTGATTTCAGCTGCATCAACATTCAATACCTCTGCAATAATCTCCTTTAATAAATCGAATTCCATATCCTAATCCTCCTTTTTGGTTTCTATAACAATGTTATCTTTAATAAGCTCGTTAATCTTTTGCTCTTTAAAGGTTACACACTGGAAAATAGTGTTCTTAACCTCTCCAGCCTTAGCACTACCGTGAGTCTTAACAACAAGCCCTTTAAGACCAAGAAGTGGCGCTCCACCGTATTCGCTGGCATCAAATGCCTTAAGAGTGTTCTTAAGAGCTGGAAGAGCAAGTGCTGCACCAATCTTTGATTTAAGAGTGCTCATAAGCCCCTTCTTAATAACTGATACAAGTGTAGCTGCTAAGCCTTCATATAACTTCAAAATAACATTACCAACAAATCCATCGCAAATGATAACATCTGCATCACCGTTTGGAATATTTCTTGCTTCAATGCTGCCAATAAAATTAATATCGGAGCATTCCTTTAGTAAAGGCATAGTCTCCTTAACAAGGGCGTTTCCCTTTTCTTCCTCTGCACCAACATTTACAATGGCAACACGAGGATTCTTGATGCCTACAACCTTTTCCATGTAAATGCTTCCCATTCTAGCAAACTGTACCAAGTGACTTGCTCTACAATCTACATTAGCACCAGAATCAGCTAAGAATGCAACACCTGTCTTAACAGGGAAAATTGCACCAAATGGTGCACGCTCTATTCCTCTAATACGGCCAACTATACCAAGACCACCTGCCAAAAGTGCGCCAGAATTACCAGCAGATACAAAAGCATCAGCCACGCCATCCTTAACCAAATGCAGACCTACTACCATAGAAGAATCCTTCTTGCGCTTAATAGCAGCAACTGGATGCTCTGCTGTCTCAATAACCTCTGTAGCATTCTTTATTTCTATCTGGTCACTAGGGTATGTGTGCTTGGCAAGCTCTGCCTTAACAACATCCTCTTGACCTACTAAAATAACCTTAATATCTTTGTTAAGATTTACCGCATCTACCGCACCTTTAACCATCTCAGATGGTGCATTATCACCGCCCATAGCATCAAGGGCTACTATCGTCAATTCGCTCATAAGAAATCCTTTCCATGCAACTTATAAAAGTATATATGATATATGAAAATATTTCAAATAAAAAACCTCTCGGCAAGTACCGAGAGGCTTTAAAATTAATCAACTGCGATGATTTCTTTTTTGTTATATGAACCACAGTTCTTGCAAACTCTATGTGGAACCATAAGCTCGCCGCACTTGCTGCACTTAACAAGAGTAGGATTGCTCATTTTCCAGTTTGCTCTTCTTTTATCTCTTCTTCCCTTAGAAGA
>SVER01000068.1 GCA_015057315.1 Pseudobutyrivibrio ruminis
TTTGATAATATTCATGATGTTGACCTAAAAGAAACAATGGAAAACTCTTATATCGATTATGCCATGAGTGTAATTGCCTCACGTGCTCTTCCAGATGTAAGAGATGGACTAAAACCAGTTCAGCGTAGAGTTCTCTTCTCTATGATTGAGCTTAATAATGGACCAGACAAGCCACATAGAAAGTGTGCTCGTATTGTCGGTGATACAATGGGTAAATATCACCCTCATGGTGATAGTTCTATTTATGGAGCACTTGTCAACATGGCTCAGGAATGGAACACACGTTATCCACTTGTAGATGGACATGGTAACTTTGGTTCAGTGGATGGTGATGGCGCTGCTGCCATGCGATACACTGAGGCACGTCTTTCGAAGATTTCCATGACAATGTTCGGTATTAATTACAAGGATGATAAATTTACCCTTGGTAAGGATATCGATATGGATGGCGTTGATTTCATGCCTAACTTTGATGAAACTGAGAAAGAGCCTACTGTTCTTCCAGCCCGCTATCCTAACCTTCTTGTTAATGGTACAACAGGTATTGCAGTAGGTATGGCAACCAATATTCCACCTCACAATCTTCGTGAAATAATTGGTGCCGTTAATAAAATTATAGATAACCAGATTGAGGAAAATAGGGATACAGATATTGATGAAATTCTAGAAATCGTTAAAGGCCCAGATTTCCCTACTGGTGGTGTAATTCTTGGTAAGGCAGGAATTGAAGAAGCTTATCGTACTGGTAAAGCTAAAATTAGAGTCCGTGCTGTATCTGAAATTGAGCCAATGGACAACGGTAAGAATAGAATCGTTGTAACAGAGATTCCTTACAATGTTAACAAGGCTCGCTTAATTGAAAAAATTGCAGAGCTTCACAAGGACAAAAAGATTGATGGAATCACAGACCTTCGTGATGAATCATCTAGAGAAGGTATGCGTATTTGTATAGAGCTTAGACGAGATGTAAATCCTAATATCATCCTTAATCAGCTTTATAAGCATACTCAGCTTCAGGATACATTTGGTGTAATCATGCTTGCTCTTGTTGATAATCAGCCAAAAATCCTTAACCTTAAGGAAATGCTTACACATTACCTTAATCATCAAAAAGATGTTGTTACTCGTCGTACTAAGTACGAGCTTAACAAGGCAGAGGAAAGAGCTCACATCTTAGAAGGTTTACTTATTGCGCTTGATAATATTGATGAGGTTATTCAAATTATCAGAAATTCTGCAGATGTAAACACTGCCAAAGCCACATTAATGGAGCGTTTTGGACTTTCAGATGCTCAGGCTCAGGCTATTGTAGATATGCGTCTTCGTGCTCTTACAGGCTTAGAGCGTGATAAGATTCAGCAGGAATATAATGAATTACAGGTGCTTATTGGTAAATTGAAAGCTATTCTTTCAGACGAAAATGTTCTTCTTTCTGTTATTAAGACAGAAATTACAGAAATCGCTGATAAATACGGTGATGATAGACGTACATCTATCGGTTATGATGAGTACGATATCAGTATGGAGGATATGATTCCTGTTACAAATACAGTTGTTACATTTACAAAGCTTGGCTATATCAAGCGTATGAATGAGGATAACTTTAAGGCTCAGCACCGTGGTGGCAAGGGAATCAAGGGAATGGATACCATCGATGAGGATTATGTTGTAGAAATGCTCATGATGTCATCCCATGACTATCTCCTATTCTTTACAAATAAGGGAAGAGTTTATCGTATTAAGGCATATGAGATTCCAGAATCTAGCCGAACAAGCCGAGGTATAGCTATTGTAAACATATTACAGCTTCAGCCAGATGAAAAGGTTACCGCCATGATACCTATCGAGGATTATCATGAGGATAAATATTTGTTCATGGCTACTGCTGATGGTTTTGTTAAGAAAACAAAGATTACAGAATATGACAACATCAGGAAGAATGGTCTTACTGCTATCACACTTCGTGATGATGATAAGCTTATTGAAGTTAAGCTTACAGATGGCAAGGAAGATGTAATCATGGTAACAAAATACGGTCAGGCTATTCGTTTCAGTGAAACTGAGGTTAGACCTACAGGTCGTGCAACCATGGGTGTTATTGGTATGAATCTTGCTGCTGACGATATGATTATTGGTATGCAGATGATTTCTCAGGGAGAGTCTTTA
The DNA here is from genome assembly GCA_015057315.1 of Pseudobutyrivibrio ruminis. Classification (GTDB taxonomy): domain Bacteria; phylum Bacillota; class Clostridia; order Lachnospirales; family Lachnospiraceae; genus Pseudobutyrivibrio; species Pseudobutyrivibrio ruminis_D. Next base: position 2,167 of record SVER01000068.1, read on the forward strand.
ATGACTGTTTCTGAAAATGGATTAGGTAAGTGTACATTAATGTCGGAATTCAACACTATCCATCGTGGTGGTAAGGGTGTTAAGTGTTATAAGATTACAGAAAAAACTGGAAATCTTATAGGTGCAAAGGCTGTTGAAAAGGATGATGAGGTAATGCTCATTAATACAGCTGGTACAATTATTAGAATTGAAGTAGCTGGTACTGCCCTACTTAGCCGAATTACTTCAGGTGTTAAACTTATAGACCTTAAGGAAAATACTAAGTTAATTAGTATTGCCAAGGTAAGAAAAAGTGACAATATTTTAGCTGAAGAAGACGATGAAACACCTGAAAATTAAGGCATAATCAATAATTAAAAAACTTTTTGGGGAAATCTTAAAGATTTCCCCATTTTTTTGTTGACTTTAGGCTTAGACTCTAGTAGAATAACACTTGCGTCGAAGAGAAAAAGAAATACCTACAACTTGGAGAAGTACTCAAGAGGCCGAAGAGGCGCCCCTGCTAAGGGTGTAGGTCGGGCAACCGGCGCGAGGGTTCAAATCCCTCCTTCTCCGTGTCTTTTAAAAAGACGCTAATGAAAAATGTAAGCTTCGCTTACTAGAACGCTGCGAGATTGAACAAGTTCAATCTGCTCGCATTCATATGGTGCCATAGCCAAGTGGTAAGGCAAAGGTCTGCAACACCTCTATCACCAGTTCAAATCTGGTTGGCACCTCTAGATTAATCCCTCGACCCTAGGAAATGGGGGCGAGGGATTTTTTGTATAATACTAACTATTCAAAAATGTGAGAAAGGAGAATTTTGCAATGACAATTTACGACGAGTTAGTAGCTCGTGGCCTGATAGCCCAGGTAACGAACGAAGAAGAAATCAAAAAATTAATAAATGAGGGCAAGGCTACTTTCTATATCGGCTTTGATTGTACTGCAGATAGCCTTACAGCTGGACATTTCATGGCTCTCACATTGATGAAGAGATTACAGATGGCTGGCAATAAACCAATCGCCCTTATTGGTGGTGGTACTACAATGATTGGTGATCCTTCTGGACGTACAGATATGAGAAAGATGCTTACTAGAGAGGATATTAATCATAATGCTGAGTGCTTTAAGCATCAGATGGAAAGATTTATTGACTTTTCAGATGATAAGGCACTTATGGTAAACAATGCAGATTGGTTACTTGATCTTAACTATGTAGACCTTCTTAGAGAAGTTGGTGCATGCTTCTCTGTTAACAACATGCTTCGTGCAGAGTGTTATAAGCAGCGTATGGAAAAGGGTCTATCATTCCTTGAATTTAACTACATGATTATGCAGTCTTATGACTTCTATTACATGTTCCAGAAATACAATTGTAACCTTGAGTTTGGTGGTGACGATCAGTGGTCTAACATGCTTGGTGGTACAGAGCTTATCAGACGTAAGTTAGGTAAGGATGCCCATGCAATGACTATCACTCTTCTTACAGATTCACAGGGTAAGAAGATGGGTAAGACTGCTGGTAATGCAGTATGGCTTGATGCTAACAAGACATCTCCATTCGAGTTTTACCAGTACTGGAGAAATGTTGGTGATGCAGATGTTCTTAAATGTATCCGTATGCTTACATTCATTCCAATCGAAGAAATTGAAAAGATGGATAGCTGGGAAGGCGCACAGCTTAACGAAGCTAAGGATATCTTAGCTTATGAGCTTACTCAGATGGTTCATGGTACAGAGGAAGCTGACAAGGCTCGCGAGGCTTCTAAGGCATTATTTGCTGGCGGTGCTAATTCAGAGAATATTCCATGCCATAAGCTTTCAGATGAAGATTTCCGTGATGGTAAGGTAGATATTCTTCAGATTCTTGTATCTGCTGGTCTTACTGCTAGCCGTGCGGAAGCACGTCGTGCTGTACAGCAGGGTGGCGTTTCAGTAAATGGAGATAAGGTATCAGATCCATTTACATCTTATGAAAAGTCAGCATTTGCAGATGAATTCCTTCTTAAGAAGGGTAAGAAATCATTCTGTAAGATTGAAGCTTAATAGTATTTTCACAATATAAATATAAAATAGTGCCAAGGTTAAAAACCTTGACACTATTTTTTTCAGGAGGAATATATGGAAGCTATAATTGAACAGTCTAGGGTATTTTATTTTGATTGGGAACTAGATTTATTACACTGGTTTCAAAGTATACATAATGATGTTTTAGATTGGTTAGTGCCTAAAATAACTTCTTTAGGTAATGCTGGTTGGTTTTGGATTGTAGTTACTCTCCTACTTTTAATACTTCCATATAACAGAAAAATAGGAGTACATGCTGCTATATCACTCATACTCACTGTAGTAGTATGCAATGTAATATTAAAGCCATGGGTAATGAGATGTAGGCCATGCTGGTTAGAGCCTGAAGTACAGATGCTTGTTAAGATACCACATGATTTTTCATTTCCATCAGGTCATTCAAATGCTAGCTTTGCAGTAGCAACAGCAATATTTATCAGAAATAAAAAACTTGGAATACCAGCTCTTCTACTTGCTGCTGCCATTGCAATCAGCCGTTTATATGTGTTTGTTCATTGGCCAACAGATGTGTTAGTAGGTTCATTAATAGGAATATGTGGTGGAATAGTTAGTTATTATATAGTTGAGTTCATCTATAAAAAGACAATGACAGTTGACAAGAACCTTTAAATTTTAGTATATTGTATACATCTCGTGAGGGAGTAGCTAGCGCAATAATTGATTGTGTTGTTTGTCAACAGACTCGGGTTATCCCTGGCAAACATTAAATAGTGAGACTCACGTGTAGTTATGTTATTCATGATTACACGTGAGTCTTTTTATATGCATTACTACTGCTCTCTTCTGCAGGTAAAAGGAGTTTATATGAGTGTATTAGATATTTTTTTATTGGGAGTAGGTCTTTCAATGGATGCATTTGCAGTGGCAATTTGCAAGGGCCTTGCTATGAAGAAGGTAAATAAAAAGCAAATGATATTGATTGCTCTATTCTTCGGAGGATTCCAGGCTTTGATGCCACTTATAGGATGGCTTGTTGGAAGTACCTTTGCAAAAAAGATTGCAGCATTTGATCATTGGATAGCTTTTGTACTTCTTGCCCTAATTGGTGGCAATATGGCTATAGATGCCATAAAGGAATGGAATCAAGAGGACAAGGTGGAGATAATTGATCCACCAATTGATTTTAAGGAACTTACTCTTCTAGCAATAGCTACAAGTATTGATGCATTAGCTTGTGGTGTAACATTTTCTTTCTATGAAAACTTTAACATCATTAAAGCAATATCTATAATAGGTGTTACTACATTTGTTATATCAGCAGGTGGTGTTTATGTTGGAAATATATTTGGTGATAAATATAAGGCAAAAGCCCAGCTTGTAGGCGGAATAATCCTTATATTTTTAGGAATAAAGATTCTTTTAGAGCATACAATGGGAATAAAATTATTATTTTAGGAGGAAAATATGACTACATTTTTTCAAACAGTGCCTGGTGCACTAATTTTATTAGTTATTGGTTTTGTATTTCTTATTAAAGGTGCAGATTTCTTCGTAGAAGGTGCATCTGCAGTGGCTAAAAAGCTTCATGTACCAGCTCTTGTTATAGGAATGACAATTGTTGCCATGGGTACATCACTTCCAGAGCTTTCTGTATCAGTAACTGCATCAATTGCAGGAAGTAATCAGCTTGCTATTGGAAATGTTGTTGGTTCAAACATTTTTAATCTTATGGTTGTCCTTGGAAGCTGCGCACTCTTCTCTGCTCTTGAAGTAAGCGACGATACAATTAAAAAGGATTTACCATTTTCAATTATATGTACAGTTGCTCTTATGGTAATGGGTCTTATTGGAAATTCAGTAGGACATATTGATGGAGCAATACTCCTTGTTTTATTTATATTATTTTTGTCATCTATGCTTAGAGCTGCAAAGAAATCCAGAACAACTGCAGCAGCCATTGCTGAAGAAGACAATGAAATAGTAGATATTCCTACATGGTTATGCATTATTTATATTATAGGTGGTGCTGTTGCAATTAAGTATGGCGGTGACTGGGTTGTAGATTCATGTACTACTCTCGCACTAAAATTTGGTATGTCAGAGACATTAGTAGGTCTAACAATCGTAGCACTTGGAACATCACTTCCAGAGCTTGTAACATCAATTGTTGCGGCCAAGAAAAATGAGCTTGATATGGCTATAGGAAATGTTGTAGGTTCAAATATTTTCAATATTTTATTGATACTTGGAGTAGCAGGTGCAATTTCACCAATGAGATTCCTTACAGTAAATGCTATTGATACTTTGATTTTAGTAGTTTTTTCAGTTATTGTTGGTTTAATGTGCCTAAAGAAAAAGAATTTGAATAAAGCTAATGGTATTGTAATGCTCCTATTATACGCAGTATACCTAGGTTATATTATATTAAGAGATGGGGTATAACCTATATTTACAAATAAAGTCTAATATAAATGTGGAAGAAGGAAATCACTTTGTGGAAAAAGTGGTAAAAAAGCAGTTATTGTGTTAAAATCAAAAGGTTTAAAGGGGATTTTAAACCAAATGGAGGTATTTATATGGGACTATTAGATGAACTTTCAGATAGCATTGCGAATACAACAAAAGACCTTGGCAAAATGGCGCAGAATGCTGGAGATATGACTAAGCTCCAGTATGATAAAAAAGTCAAGGAAGGGGAACTTACTAAGCTATACGAAAAGCTTGGCAGAAAGTGCTACGAAGAACACAAGGATGAGGATATTGAAGAAATCAAAGAAATCACAGCCTGTGAGCTTCGTTTAAAGGAAATCTCTGATGATATTATGGCACTTAAAGGTGGTAAGGCATGTCCTAAGTGTGGAGCTTTGGTTAAGACAGGCTCTAGGTATTGCAGTGCTTGCGGAGAGAAAATAGACGATATTTTTGAAGAGTAGGAGTTAAAAATGGGTAACAAAGGCAATTATTACATTACTACAGCAATTGCTTACACATCAGGTAAGCCACATATTGGAAACACTTACGAAATCGTTCTTGCAGATGCTATTGCACGTTTTCGTCGTCAGGAGGGATATGATGTATTCTTCCAGACAGGTACAGATGAGCACGGTCAGAAAATCGAGCTTAAGGCTGAGGAAGCTGGCATTACTCCAAAGGAATTTGTTGATAATGTATCAGGTCAGGTTAGAAACATTTGGGATTTAATGAATACATCTTATGATAAGTTCATTCGTACAACTGATGAAGATCATGAGAAGCAGGTTAAGAAAATCTTCAAGAAGCTTTATGATAAGGGCGATATTTATAAGAGCTCTTATGAGGGACTTTACTGTACACCATGTGAGTCTTTCTGGACAGAGTCACAGCTTGTAGATGGTAAGTGTCCTGACTGTGGCCGTGAGGTTCAGCCAGCTAAGGAGGAAGCTTACTTCTTCAAGATGAGCAAATATGCTGATAAGCTTATTGAATATATTAATACTCACCCAGAGTTTATCCAGCCTGTATCACGTAAGAACGAAATGATGAACAACTTCCTTCTTCCAGGCTTACAGGATCTTTGCGTCAGCCGTACTTCATTTACATGGGGTATTCCAGTTGATTTTGATCCAAAGCACGTAGTATATGTATGGCTTGATGCCCTTACAAACTATATTACTGGTATTGGTTATGATTGCGATGGAGAATCTTCTGATAGATTCAAGGCTTTATGGCCAGCTGATCTTCACCTTATTGGTAAAGATATTATTCGTTTCCATACAATTTACTGGCCAATCTTTTTGATGGCACTTGATCTTCCACTTCCAAAGCAGGTATTTGGTCATCCATGGCTTCTTACAAAGGCTGCTGATGGCGGTGATGATAAGATGTCAAAGTCAAAGGGTAATGTTATCTATGCTGATGAATTAGTTGATTTCTTCGGTGTTGATGCTGTTAGATACTTTGTTTTACATGAAATGCCATTTGAAAACGATGGTGCTATTTCATGGCCACTTATGGTAGAGCGTGTTAATTCAGACCTTGCAAATACACTTGGAAATCTTGTAAATCGTACAATTTCAATGAGCAACAAGTATTTTGGCGGTGTTGTAGAGAATAAGAATGTTGCTGAGGATGTAGATGCTGATCTTAAAGCAGTAGTTACTGGTACAGTTACAGCTGTTGAGAAAAAGATGGCAGATCTTCGTGTTGCAGATGCTATTACAGAAGTATTTAACCTGTTTAAGAGATGTAACAAATACATTGATGAAACAATGCCATGGGCACTTGCTAAGGATGAGACTAAGCAGGATAGACTTGCAACAGTTTTATATAACCTTGTAGAAGGAATTTCTATTGGTGCTACCCTACTTAAATCATTTATGCCAGAGACATCTGAGAAAATTTTAGCTCAGCTTGGTGCTAAGGAAATTGCATACGATGAGCTTTCAACATTTGGACATTACCCAAATGGCGGTAAGGTAACTGATACACCTGAAATTTTATTTGCCCGCCTTGACCTTGATGAGGTTATGGCTAAGGTTGCTGAGCTTCACCCAGCACAGCCTGAGGAAACAGCTGATGATGAGGAAGGCATTGATATTGAGGCAAAGCCTGAAATCACATTTGATGATTTCATGAAGCTTCAGTTCCAGGTTGGTAAAATCGTAGCATGTGAGGCAGTTAAGGGCTCTAAGAAGCTTCTTTGCTCACAGGTTAAGATTGGTTCTACTACTAAGCAGATTGTTTCAGGTATTAGTAAGCACTACTCTCCTGACGAAATGGTTGGTAAGAAGGTTATGGTACTTGTAAACCTTAAGCCAGCAAAGCTTGCAGGCGTATTATCAGAGGGAATGCTTCTTTGTGCAGAGGATGCAGATGGTAATCTCTCCCTCATGACACCAGAGCGTACAATGCCAAGTGGCGCAGAAATTTGCTAATTAGGTAATTGTTTACGTAACAGGCGAGAAAGTTATTATAGCAAGTAAAAGTAGCCTGTAATTGACAATCAAAATATTACTGAAAGGAACATCTAGTGACTGTAAGTAATATTTTGTATTGTCAATGTAACAGGCGAGATTTAGTTTAGGAATATTTGTATGATTTTTGAGACTCATGCTCATTATGATGATGAGAAGTTCGACCCAGATAGAGTCGAACTTCTTTCTCATTTATTGAGAGAAAA
>SVER01000011.1 GCA_015057315.1 Pseudobutyrivibrio ruminis
CTTTCTCTTTGTAGTCTTCTTGGTTAAGATATGGCTCTTGTATGCCTTGTTTCTCTTAAGCTTTCCTGTTCCTGTTACCTTAAAGCGCTTTGCAGCTGCTCTTCTTGTCTTCATCTTTGGCATGATAAATTCCTCCTGTATTACGATTTCTTTTCTGTAAGCACCAGGCTCATACTACGGCCTTCAATCTTAGGTGCCTTTTCCACTACTGCAACATCTGCAAGAGCCTCAGCAAAATCATCTAAGATATGCTTAGAAGACTGCATGTGAGCCATCTCACGTCCACGGAAACGAAGTGTAACCTTAACCTTGTCACCCTTTGAAATGAACTTCTTAGCTGCATTTACCTTTGTGTTCATATCATTAGCATCAATGTTTGGAGACATACGTATTTCCTTTACCTCAACAACATGCTGCTTTTTCTTAGCTTCCTTTTCCCTACGTGCCTGCTCATAGCGGTATTTACCGTAATCTACAATCTTGCACACTGGTGGATTTGCCTTAGGTGAAATCTTAACTAAATCTAAACCTTCATCATCGGCAAGCTTCTGCGCCTCTCTTGCTGACATAATGCCAAGCTGTTCCCCATCTGAACCGATTACACGAACTTCTTTGTCGCGAATCTGTTCATTAATCATTAATTCGCTAATGGTACTACCTCCAAATAATAAAAAAAATAGTGGATACAGAATATCCACCATAAATCATCACAAACAAGGTTTGTGTGAAGTATAAACCCGAGTCACTAATAAGTGCTAAGGTGAGAGTGGATACTCTACTTTGTTTTCACAACAGTCATAATTTAACACAAAACAAAACTAACGTCAACAGTTTTATGTTATTTAATAACAAATTTATGTATTACTTCTGCTATTGCACCATGGTTATTGTCATTTTCTGTGACAAAATCTGCAACAGACTTTAATTCTTCTCTGGCATTTGCCACAGCTACACCAGTACCTGCCGCTTCTATCATACTGATATCATTTCTCTCATCTCCCACAGTTATAACATCATCCATGGAAATGCCTTTAAGCTTTGCAAGCTTTTTAACACCATCGCCTTTTCCAGTACCCTTTTTAATATATTCAAGGAAAGCATAATGTGAGAAAAAGCTTTCGAAACGATTACCATAAACTTTTTCGTGTTCATCCTTAAATGCTTGAAGGTTTTCCGGATGATCATAGTCTATAGCAATAAGCTTTGTGATTTTTTTGTCCTTTAGATCATCAACACTATCTAAGTAAACTAGCTGTTCTCCTGAAAGCTTCTTATAGCTTTCTATAAACCAGTTGTCATTAAATGTGTAAATATGCTCAACATCAAAAGTGACACAAGTAAAGCCTTTAAGTAATACCTCTGAAATTACCTCTCTTGCATCATCGTTATTTAAATAATCACCAAACAAAGCTTCATCGCTATCAAATCTGGTACCAATGATACCTTGATGTCCAAGAATATAAACATCATCTCTTTTAAATTCATCATACACTGAAAGAATTTCTCTAAGGGCATGATTAGGTCTGCCAGTATTAAAGGCAAATACATGCCCTGCATCTAAAAGCTCACTGATTGCAGCAAGATTCTCCTTTGAAATAGTTTTGTCATCGTTAAAAAGTGTGCCGTCCATATCTACGGCTAATAATTTCCTACTCATCAATAACCTCATTAGCCAGAATAGGAACAAAAGTCCTCTTTTTAAAGAAATCTATATCTGGCTCACTATGTTTTTTTGCCTCCCTGCAAAAAGTATCCTGTGCACCTACAGGCTTTTTTCCACGAGGCGGCTTTATTCTAACATAAGTAGAGTCATCTGTCATCTCATAGGCTTTTAGTGTATCGCTAAGCTGTACATCAAGAATATGCTTTACTTTTGCCTTTAACAAATCATCTTCCACAGGGAAAATAATTTCTACACGTCTATCCAGGTTACGTGGCATCCAGTCAGCAGAGCCCATGTATATATCCTCTGCACCATTGTTATAAAAATAAAATATTCTGGCATGCTCAAGGTATGTTCCAACTATAGATGTAACATGTATGTTTTCACTGACCCCGGCAATGCCTGTCTTTAAGCAACATATACCTCTTATAATTAATCTAATCTTAACACCAGCATTGCTTGCTTCATAAAGCTTCTCAATAATTTCTTTATCGCAAAGAGAGTTCATCTTAGCTACAATAATTGCTTCTTTTCCCTCCTTGGCATGGCTGATTTCTCTATTGATTAAGCTTACAAATGTATTCCTTAACCAAAGTGGTGCCACAACAAGCTTGTTCCAGCTGGCTGGTTCTGAATAGCCAGATAACATATTAAATACAGCTGTTGCATCCTCTCCGTATGTTTCATTACAGGTGAACATACCACAATCTGTATATAGCTTTGCTGTGGAATCATTGTAATTTCCAGTTCCAAGATGGACATAGCGTCTGATTCCATCCTCTTCACGGCGTACAACAAGGGCTATCTTACAATGAGTCTTTAACCCTACAAGACCATATATTACATGCACACCTGCCTTTTCAAGCTTCTTTGCCCAGATAATATTGTTTTCCTCATCAAATCTGGCCTTAAGCTCTACTAGTACTGTGACCTGCTTTCCGTTTTCTGCAGCATGAGCAAGACTTGCAATAATAGGTGAATTACCACTGACTCTATACAGAGTCTGCTTAATAGCAAGCACCTGTGGGTCAAATGCCGCTTGCGCAATAAAATCAACTACAGGGTCAAAGGTTTCATAAGGATGATGTAACAAAATATCACCCTTTTTTATTTCATCAAAAATCTTTTCTCCTGGACGAAGCCTTGGATTTTCCTGAGGCTTAAATATAGGCTGCTTAAGATTAGCGTGGCCCTCAATTCCATATAATTTCATAAGGAAGGTTAAATCAATAGGACCCTTAATCTTGTAAATGTCTATCTCATTTACACCTAGGTTTTTCTTAAGAATAGAAAGGAGCTTTTTATTTATCGTTCCTTCTACCTCTAATCTGATTACCTCTCCCCACTGACGAGACTTAATCTGCTTTTCTATTTCAAGGAGCAAATCCTCTGCCCCTTCTTCATCTATAGAAAAATCAGCATTACGCATAATACGATAAGGCGAAGCTGCAACCACATTGTAGTTTAGGAATAGCTTTTCCATATTTCTTTCGATAATCTGCTCTAAAAGAATGAAGCAATCCTGCTGCTTTTCATTAGATGGCAATGATACAAACCTAGGAAGAACAGATGGCACCTGAACTGTGGCAAATTCCACATCATCATTGCTTCTATCTCCTAATGTGCTGCCCTTTTTCTTTTCGATTAAGGCGGCAATATTTAGAGACTTGTTTCTAATTAAAGGGAATGGTCTTGATGCATCAAAAGCCATAGGAGTAAGAACAGGATATACCTGACTCATAAAAAATGAATCAATATATTTTAACTGCTCTTCATTTAAATCCTCATATTTGTCATAGATAATAATTCCGTTTTCTTTAAGAATAGGATTTAGATGTTTGCCAAAAATATTGTACTGTAAGTCCACAAGCTCTCTGGTCTTTTCGTTGATTGCAATAAGCTGCTCAGTAGGTGTCATGCCGGCAATGTCAGGCTTTGTGTAGCCTGCATGCTCCATATCCTTTAGGGATGCAACTCTTACCATAAAAAACTCATCCAGGTTAGATGATGTGATGCTTACAAACTTTACCCTGTCAAGTATAGGCAGCTCCTTTACCATAGCTTCATTTAAAACTCTAAGCTCAAACTTAAGCCAGCTAAGCTCTCTATTGTCATAATATTTTGCATCTGAAAGATTTATTTTATTTTTCATATTCCCTCCTAAAGTATGCCATTTTCCTTAAGAACAGGTTTTATTGAAAATATATCCTCAAAATAATCTGCATTTTTCTTGAACAAGCCCTTTTCCAAGGCAAGGGAGCTATTAGCTTCAATAGATATTACAAGCTCTCTATCCTTTACTCGCATAGAAACGTTTTTGATTTTTTGCTTGTGAGAACGATCCAGGGCATTTGCTACCTTTAATATTGCAAGTAGCTTTAGAATGATTAAATATTCTTCCCTTGTAAATCTATCTGAAAGATTTTCGTATGGCTCCACAGGCTTTCGATTAAATTCTACAGTGGTGGCTATAAGTTCCCGTTCCTTATGACTAAGGCCAAGTATTTCAGATGACATGATAATTGTATAAGAACAGCTGGAAGCCTCTGCCAATGAAATATATTTGCCACAGTCATGGAGTATTGCTATACATTGAATTAGGATTCTTTCCCTTTTGCCTAAGCCATGGTATTTTTTCATTACATCAAAAATCTCTGATGATAGCTTAAACAACGCCTTTAGATGAGGCTGATAGCTGCCATATCTTTTTGCTATAGCCCAGGCTGCCGATATAATATCGTTTTCAAAATCATGTGTTGCTGTAAGCCATTTTTTTAAATAGCTATGATTATATGCCATACCCTCGGAAACCGATACACCTGGGGCATATACCATAGATGGATTTAGGGTTTCGCCTAAAACCTTGTAAAGCATAACAACAGGCTCGATAAATCCCTCATTATCAATATAAACATCATTTTCGATTTCATAATTCTTAATGTAGTTCTTATTAATCTTATTTAAAAAATCAAGATAGTCTTTTATCTTAACCTTTTTGGAAGAAAAGCCTGATAGCCTTTCTGCAATAGAGCTTATCTGCACCCCAAGAAGAATCATGTACTTAGGCTCTATGTCATTTAAAAACATGGTTTTAAATACCTCTAGCTCCTTATACATCATTTCATAGGTTTGCTCTAAAGAGTTACTTGATGCACTTGTAAGCTTCTTTAGATTTTCACTTATTGATACGGTACCAAGACTAAGGTGCTGGGTTGTCACTATCTTCCCCTTTGAAAACAGTGTAATCTGAAGAGACATTCCACCAACATCTATAAGCACTGCACTTTCCCCTACAATCTCCTCAAAGCCTTCTGTAGCGGCAACTGCCTGGTAACCTAAAAATCTTTGCTCTGAATTGGATAATACAGTGACTGAAAAGCCTGTATGAACCTTAATCTGTTCTAGAACAATCAAAGAATTGCTGGCAAGCCTGATATTAGGGCCTGCTACAATAGAGAAATCATCTACCTTATAGCCTTCCATTGTACGCTTCATATCTGACAATATGCGACAAAGCTTACTTGTGGTTTCAGGTAATATCTTCCCTACAGACAGAATATCCTTAATAATGTCTGAGGGAAGCTTTAGTGTGTCAATTGTCTTAATCCCCTTTTGTTTTCCAATTTCAAAAACCTTCATTGTAGTCTCATAAGAGCCTATATAAATGCTTGCGAATAATTTCATACCTTCCCCCAATTAATTAATAATTTCCTAAAACTCTTACACTTACACACTCCTCCGAAAGACCTATAAGTGCATTTCTCACGGCCTCATCATCAAGATTACCGTCAATATCAATAAAGAATCTATACTGCCAGTTAACCCCCTTAATTGGCCTTGATTCAATTCTATTCATATTAATTCCATTAAACATGAGATTTGAAAGTATACGATAAAGGCTTCCTGGCTCATGGTTAATTTCTAGACATAGGCTGATTTTGTCTGCTTTAGATCGATATTTTTTATCCTTTGAGACAATAATAAACCTGGTCTCGTTATTCTTGGCATCCTGGATGCTCTCCTCAAGGATATCCAAATCATAAAGAGTGGCATTATAAGTACTTCCAATAGCAGCCTGAGTCTTATCCTTGTCATCTCTGATTTTCATTGCACTAACTGCTGTATTGCGAAGATTGATAACATCCCAATCCATGTGTAAATTACGAATATATCCTTCACACTGGGATATTGCCTTAGGGTGAGAGTACACTGTCTTAATATCCTCTATTGTAGCCCCCTTTACCCCAAGAAGTGCATGATCTACCTTTAGAATTTGCTCACCTACAATTGCCACATTATATTCACTTAGCAAATCAAAGTTTTCTTCTACAGAGCCTGCCAAGCTGTTTTCGATAGGAAGTACAGCGTAATCTGCCCTGCCATCATTTATGGCATCCATTGCATCACGCCACAAATCAACATGAAAGCTATCCTTTATATTCTCTCCAAAGAATGCCATCATAGCAAGCTGAGAGTAGGCTCCTTGAACACCTTGAAAGCAAACTACTGCATCAGAAAAATCATATTCCTCTACTTTTGTAAAACCTGTGTCAAAACTGACTCCATTATCTCTTAAAATAGCAAATTGCTTTTTGCGGCTAATTGACATTATCTGAGTGTAAAGCTCTCTAACAGCCTGCTCACTAAATGCATCATCCACATAGGATGATAGCTTATCAAGTTTTTCGTCCTCTCTTGCCTTATCATAAACCTTCTTGCCAGTGGCTATTTTATATTCAGCGACCTGACATGCCAGTTCCATTCTCTTTTGAAAGAGATTAAGTATCTCCTTGTCTACCTTGTCAATATCAACTCTTACCTCTGCTAAGTCTCTCATAAGTCTCCTAATCATCAAGTGGCAAAATAGGTGGGTCGAACAATCCTACTTCTATACTTCCAACAGGCGAATGGAAGGTTGTACCTGATTTATAATCTGCAAAATATACATATCTACTAGTTACATTAATGTTATTATACTCACCCTCAGCTAGTAACACTTCTGCTCCACTAGTCAAATCTACCCTGTAGATTCCATCGGGATTTCCCTTTATTGACTGATAGTACAAATAGTTTCCAGCAACATTGTATCCGCTTGTTCCATAAGTGGTTATACCTGTTTTGCCATCGCCTGATAAAGAGCTTTTGTATACACGATTGTTATCATCAAGATTCATGTAGTACAGATTGTTATCCTCTATTATTGGCATCCACAGATTTTCCTCTGAAACAAATGCAGAATCCTTGGTATCTATATTCATGCTGTGTAGATTATGATCCTTTTCTACACCTGAATAATACAATTTACCGTTGTAAATACAACGTGGATCAATTGAGCTTTTTGAAAGTTGCTCCCTTACTTTTCCATCGATTCCAACCTTGTAAAGACTGGTGGCATCCTCAGAATCATAATGAAAATATAGCACGCTATTTCCATTAAGTGCAGCAGCATTACAATTGGCATCATCTAAAATAATAACCTTGCCATTTCTTTTAGACATTCTACATAAGCTGTTAATATTTACATTCAAAAAGCCCATCTGAGAGCTATCTCTATTTCCATTACGGCTGTAATAAAGATAGTGAGAATCACCATTTATAAAATATACACTATCATTTGCTAATATCTCTATATCTGTTTCGTCAGGATTCATTTTGTAAATCCTACTGTAGTCATTAGGATTAGCAAAATACACCACACCATCGCTTTCGCAAAACAATCCATTACCATAAAGATTTCCTATAGTGTTACCTACAGTTCCCTCCTCATTGTAAAAGGTAACAGTGTTGATGTACTTGTAATAACCTAATCCGCCAATAATAGCCAGTGCAACAACTAAAATGATAATTCTTCTTACTACCTTCATTTACTCGCCCCCTTATAAGTTAAAGAAATCTGAAAGTGAAAGCTGATTAGACTTAGGCAAATCCTTAACAATGCCAAGCTCAATCATTTTATCAAGTATTGTCTGCGAAACCTTTCCTCTATCTCTAATCTCATCCTGAGATAAAAACTTACCCTGGCTTGCAGCAATCTGTAATTGTTCAGCAGCCTTATCACCCATACCTGAGATTACATTGAATGGAGGGAGAAGCTTCCCATCTACTATTTTAAAGTATCTTGAGTCAGATTGGTATAGGTCCATAGGTAAAAATTCAAATCCTCTTGCATACATTTCCTGACAAAGACGAAGTGCAATAAGTATATCCTTATCAGTTGCAGACAAATCTGACTGAGATTTATAGTATTTAATCTCCTGCTCACATCTGGCCTTACCAAGACAGCACTTTTCATAATCAAAGCCACCTGCTCTAATTGAGAAGAATGCAGCATAGTATGCCAAAGGATAATAAATCTTACAATATGCAACACGCCATGCCATCATAACGTACGCAGCAGCGTGTGCCTTAGGGAACATGTACTTAATCTTTTCGCATGAACCAATGTACCAATCCGGAACACCATGCTCTTTCATATGCTGCTTATAGGTAGGCCATTCATCGCATTTTCCCTTAGCAACAACGCCCTTACGAACTCGCTCCATGATAGTGAAAGATTCCGCTGGGTCAAGCCCCTTATGAATAAGGTAAACCATGATATCATCACGGGTACAAATAGCTTCGGTGATAGTAGCAGTTCCACTAAGAATAAGGTCCTGAGCATTACCTAACCATACGTCAGTACCATGGGCAAGTCCTGCTATACGAACTAAATCTGTAAAATACTTAGGCTTAGCCTCAACAAGCATCTGCATGGCGAAATCAGTACCAAACTCAGGAATACCAAGTGTACCAAGAGGAGTTCCCATAATATCATCAGGAGTAATACCAAGAGCTTCAGTACTTTGGAATAATGACATAACTCCTTTATCATCAAGTGGAATCTTTGTAGCATCAATTCCTGTTAAATCCTCAAGACGCTTAATCATGGTAGGATCCAGATGTCCAAGGATATCAAGCTTAAGTAGGTTGGCGTCAATCTTATGGTAATCAAAGTGTGTTGTAACAATATCTGTGTCCTTATTAGCAGGATGCTGAACTGGTGTGAAGGAATAAATATCCTCACCATTTGGAAGAACTACTACACCACCTGGATGCTGTCCAGTTGTTGATTTAACGCCTTCAACTCCCTTAGCAAGACGTTCGTTTTCAGCACGGCGTTTTCTAATACCACGCTTTTCAAAATACTTAAGAACGTAACCAACCGCGTTTTTATCGGCAAGGGTAGAAACTGTACCAGCCTTAAAGGTCTGACCATCACCGAAAATAACTTCTGTGTATTTATGAGCCTTTGACTGATATTCGTTTGAGAAGTTCAAATCGATATCAGGCTCCTTATCACCCTTGAATCCAAGGAAGGTTTCGAATGGAATATCAAATCCATCCTTAGCAAGAGGCTTGCCACATTTAGGGCAGATTTTATCCGGCATATCTACGCCTGATAATCCCTGGTTAACTATTTCCTGAACCTCTGGGCCATCAAAATCCACATAGAAGCAATTAGGACATCTATAATGCGGAGGAAGTGGATTAACCTCTGTGATACCAGCCATTGTTGCTGCAAAGGAAGAACCTACGGAACCACGGGAACCTACCAGATAACCATCTTCGTTTGATTTCCAAACAAGCTTCTGGGCAATAATATACATAACGGAGTATCCATTACCAATGATCGAATTAAGCTCTCGCTCTAATCTTGCTGATACTATTTCAGGAAGCTCAGGCCCATATACCTCATGGGCTCTTGTCTCACATATACGTCTTAAATCCTCTTCCGAATGTTCAATTACAGGAGGACATTTATCAGGACGAACCGGGTGGATGCGTTCGCACATATCTGCAATCCTGTTAGTGTTTTCCACTACAACCTCATGTGCTTTTGCAAGTCCTAAATATGCAAATTCCTCTAGCATCTCATCTGTTGTATGTAAATAAAGAGGCGCCTGCTGATCAGCATCATCAAAGCCTTTATTTGCCATAATGATTCGTCTATAGACTTCATCCTCAGGATCAAGGAAGTGAACATCACAGGTGGCTACTACAGGTTTATTTAATTCCTCTCCTAAAGCAACAATCTTCTTATTAATCTCCTGTAAATCCTTAACAGAATTTATATTTTCGTATTTGCTCTTTTCAGAGCGAATCATAAATTCGTTGTTGCCTACAGGCTGAATCTCTAGATAATCGTAGAAATTAGCTATTCGCATAATCTCTGATTCATCTCTGCCATCAACGATAGCATCATAAAGCTCACCGGCCTCGCAGGCAGAGCCAATAATAAGTCCCTCTCTACATTCTTCAAGCAAACTCTTAGGCACCCTAGGATGTCTACTGAAATAATAAAGATGAGATTCGGAAACTAATCTATAAAGATTAATACGGCCTAAATCATTCTTAGCAAGGACAATACAGTGATTGCTTCGCATCTTTTTTATCTGTTCTGCCCCAGGCTTACTGTGAGCATTTAACTCTGTAAGTGTAAATATATTTTCAGCCTCAAGCTTAACAATAAATTTTTCAAATATCTTAGATGTAACTTCGGCATCATCTACAGCTCTATGGTGATGCTCGTTTACAAGATTCTCTGCCTTACATACAGCATCTAGGTTAAACCTTGCCATATTTGGATGCAAATATCTTGCCATCTCAACTGTATCCACATGGGTAAAATCGTACTCTAAACCAAGTAGCTTACAGTTATGTCTGATAAAGCTTGTATCAAAGCCAGCATTATGAGCAACAAGAACAGTCCCCTTGCAAAATTCCATAAACCTAGGCAATATAACATCAATTGTAGGAGCGTCCTCTACCATTTCATCCTTAATTGATGTAAGCTCTGTTATTTTGTATGGAATAGGAACCTCAGGATTAACAAACTCTGAAAATCTATCTACAACCTGTCCATCAACAATCTTAACTGCACCGATTTCTATTATCTTACAGGTACTAGGGTTAAAGCCTGTTGTTTCAATATCAAATACGACAAACTCTCCTCTAAGAGACTGTCCTCTATCGTTAGTGACAATCTGCTTGGTATCATCTACAAGATAAATCTCGCAACCATAGATTACCTTAAAATCGCCCAAACCCTTCATGTGATCTGCATCACAGAATGCCTGAACAACGCCATGGTCTGTAATTGCAAGAGCCTTATGCCCCCACGCCATAGCACGATTGATAATTGTAGTAATCTCTGATACACCATCAAAATCTGACATCTTAGTATGGCAATGAAGCTCCACACGCTTTTCTACAGCTGTGTCTTGTCTTACTACTCTAAAATCACGTATCTTTTGAATAGAATTAATACGTCCTACAGTAAGCTCCTTGGAATATATATCCTCATCAAGCTTACCGGCAATCTTATAAAAGCCGCCTACACTAAGAGCGCTTTCAAGCAATCGGCCCTGGTCTGCATCACTAAAGAAGAATTTAACCGAGATAGAATCTGTAAAATCTGTAATGGCACCAGTACCAAAATATCCGCCCTTTTTAGTTTCTCTAAATTCTAAAGCTGTAAGCTGTCCTCTAATTACAATAGGACCTAGCTGCTCTCCATTAATATCCTCAAGAGGAGTGGCATTCTCAAGTATCTCATTACCATAGATAACATCCGGGTCATCTGATTTAGTAAGAGGCTTGATAATCTTTTTTTCTGGCTCTTCTGGTGCATCATTTTCATCAGCAGATTCTTTAGCCTTTTTCTCCTCTTCCTTTTCTTCTATAGCATTTGTTCTAGAATTGATTGCTGCAATCTTGTTTTCCATTTCCTTGATTGCATTTTCTAGATATTTACTCTTTACAGGCTCTTTGTAATCAAAATCAATTACAATATCCTGATGACAACGTCTACAAATAATAGAATGAAGCACGTCAAAAAGCTCGTGCTCCTTTTCTCTACCAATAACTGTATCTTCTATTGTAACCTTTAGATGTCCCTCATCTGTAACATCTACATCGGCTTTTTTATATATGTTAAAAAGAAGAGCACTTCTATCCTCTAGCTCCTCTAAAATACTATCATTATATGAACTTATAAGATTAGATGGTGTATACTGACTAGACAAATCGAAATCTTCTAGAATTTTAATTGTCACACCATTATTAGGGAAAAACTGTTTCTTAATGGACTTTTCCAAGTGCCAGATACGGCGCTTAGGAATCAGAGTATTAAAGGTAACATAAATCCTTATATCATCTTTATTACGACCTGTACTAACCTTAGTAACTGTAGCATCACTAAGGGCTGCCTCAAGGTCGTTCTCTGCATCCATATTAGGAAACACATCATAAAAACTCATTTGATCCATAACATATCTCCAGGGGTTTAGTCCGGGGTGTTACGCTATCAAACTAATTATTACTTCGTCGCGAGATTGGCTCCTTCAGTAATAATTAGTTTGACAGCTACCCCCTCACTTAATACCTTTAGTTCGAGGTATGGGGCCCTCTTGCTCGCGCCTGCCAACATTTTGCAACACCCCTCACTAAAAGCCTGTAGTTTTTAAAAACTACAGAGCTTAAATATATTTATTTACGATTGTGGGCGAGGCCAGGCGATAAGTTCTTGGCGAAGGGCTTCTAGAAGCTCGCCTTCTGGCAGCTTTTTAACTACCTCGCCGTGTTTGATGAGAAGGCCTTCGCCGATGCCGCCGGCTACGCCGAGGTCGGCTTCTTTGGCTTCCCCTGGGCCGTTTACTACGCAACCCATAACAGCTACTTTAATGTCCAAATCTGAGAATTCTTCTACGAGATTTTCTACCTTATTGGCAAGACCAATTAAATCTATTTGGGTACGGCCGCAGGTAGGACAGGATACTACTTCTATTCCACCTTTTCTAAGGCCAAGTGTACGAAGGATAAGCTTAGCTGATTTAATCTCTTCGATAGGGTCGCCTGTAAGAGATACACGAATGGTATCGCCAATGCCCTGGGATAAAATCATAGAAAGACCGCATGCACTCTTGATGTTGCCAGCCTTAAGTGTACCGGCTTCTGTAATACCTACGTGAAGAGGATGTGTAGTCTTATCTGCAATAAGCTCATGTGCCTTAACGCACATCATAACATCAGAAGATTTGATGCTGATTACAAGATTGTCATAGCCTAATCTTTCGATAATTGCTACCTTATCAAGTGCTGATTCAACAAGACCTTCTGCTGTAACGCCACCGTACTTTTCTACAAGATTCTTCTCTAAAGAGCCTGAGTTAACACCAACTCTAATAGGAATATTCTTAGCCTTTGCTGCATCAACAACAGCCTTAATTCTTTCTTCGCTTCCAATGTTACCTGGATTAATTCTGATTTTGTCAGCACCATTTTCAATAGCTGCAATAGCAAGTCTATAGTCAAAATGAATATCTGCAACAAGAGGGATGTTGATTCGTTCTTTTATCTTTGCAATAGCCTTAGCAGCATCCATATCTGGAACAGCACATCTGATAATATCGCAGCCCGCTTTTTCAAGCTCTTTAATCTGAGCAACAGTAGCATCAACATCCTGTGTCTTTGTATTTGTCATAGATTGGATAAGGATAGGATTACCGCCACCAATCACTCTATTTCCAATTTTAACCTCTGTAGTTTTCATAATAAAACCTCTACATTAATTTCAAAATATCATTGTACATTACCACTACCATAAGAACCATAAGTAAACCAAAGCCAACCAGATTAATTCCGTTTTCTATTTCTGGTCTCATCTTTTTACCTCTGATTCCCTCGATAATGAAAAGTAAGATTCTTCCTCCATCCAGGGCTGGGAAAGGAAGCAGATTCATAACACCAAGGTTTGCAGTAAGCAGTATTGCAATAGAAGTAAGATTTATAAATACGTAAAAGGCTCCGCTAGTAACTGATTCATCATATACATTTGATATAGTAGATACCACACCTACAGGACCGGAAACCTCATTCATGGAAACTTGCCCTGTAAATAACAGCTTCAAGCTAGATAATGTTATATATATCTGATATTTAATCTCGTAAACAGAATACTCAAGAACCTTAATGGGTGATACCTTTTGATAATCATTTGTTTTGGTTACACCTAGCATCTTTTTTCCAGCTTCTTTTGAATATACTGGTGTAATGGTTGTAGTGTGCTTTTGTCCATCTCTTAAATATACTACTGTGTAGTCATCCTCATCAGCATTCAAAAATGTATAAATGCTAACTTCATTATAAAAATGAACATTATAGCCATCAATGCTGATAATCTTATCTCCAGCCTTCATACCGGCCTCAGCTGCTGGCATATTTTCCATTACATCTGTAATAGTAGTGTCATTAACACCAATGCAAGCAATATAAACAACTGAAAGTATGTATGCCAGGATAAAATTAAAGAAAGGTCCTGCAAAAACAATCTGAAATCTTTCCCATAAGGATTTCTTGCTAAAGGATCTATCGCTATCGCTTTCCTCATCCTCACCTTCCATAACACAAGAACCACCAAAAGGCAAAAGCTTCAAACAATATTTTGTCTCCCCCTTGCCCCAGGAAAGAATTGTAGGTCCAAGACCTAATGTAAACTCATTAACCTTAACATTACACTTTTTTGCAAATAAAAAATGCCCTAACTCATGAAAAATAATAATAAAGCTAAATATAAGTATGGCAAGAATTATTTTCATAAACTACCACCTGCTCTCAATATAATCGTAAGTCATCTGTTCTGTTTCTAATACCTGTTCAATAGAAGGATTGTCAATAAAATCTACATTCATCATTGCATCAGATACAATTTCAGGAATCTCTAAAAACTTAATCTTATTATTCAAAAACTTAGCAACTGCCCTCTCATTTGCAGCGTTGAATACTGTAGGAACATTTCCACCAGCATCCATGGCATCATAAGCAAGTGAAAGTCCGTAAAATGTTTCCATATCAGGCTTTTCAAATGTAAGTGTTCCCACCTTAAACAAATCCAAAGGCTCAGCATACAAAGTCTTTCTGTTAGGATAAAACAGTGCGTAAAGTATAGGTAGTCTCATATCAGGTGTACCCATCTGGCCGATTACTGCCCCATCCATAAACTCTACTGCTGAATGCAATATACTCTGTGGATGAACAACAACCTCCACCTGATTAAGATTGACGCCAAATAGCCACTTAGCCTCCATAACCTCTAGTCCCTTATTAATCATGGTAGCTGAATCAATAGTAATCTTGGCTCCCATAGACCAGTTAGGATGCTTTAAGGCATCTTCTAATCTAACATTTTCAAGCTCTTCTAAAGTGCGACCTCTGAAAGGTCCACCTGATGCTGTAAGTAAAATCTTAGAAATCTTATTGTGTCTTTCACCATTAAGTGACTGAAAAATTGCACTATGTTCACTATCTACAGGAAGAATTGATACTCCCTTTTCCTTTGCAAGTGGCATAATAATATGCCCAGCTGTAACAAGAGTCTCTTTGTTTGCAAGGGCTATGGTTTTGCCTGCATTTATAGCAGCAATTGTAGGCTTAACACCAATCATTCCTACAACAGCAGTAACCACTGTATCTGCCTTATCATAAGTAGCTACATCTATAAGACCATCCATGCCATAGACAATCTTTATTTCAATATCTGAAAGTCTTGTCTTTAAATCTGCTGCCAATTCTTCAGTACCAATAGAAACAAGACTAGGACGATATTTTCTAATCTGCTTTTCAAATAAATCAATATTTTTTCCACATGACATTGCAACAACCTGTAAGTCATCTGGATTCTGTGAAACTATATCAAGGGTCTGTGTTCCTATAGACCCTGTAGAACCTAAAATAGCCAACTTCTGTGACATAACGTCCACCTCTAATTAATTAAATATAGAAATAGTATGCTAAGAAAAAGATGATAGGTGCTGTAATAATCATACTATCAAATCTGTCTAACACACCACCGTGACCAGGAATAAGCTTTCCATAGTCCTTTATATCAAAATTACGCTTAATAGCTGAGGCTGCTAAATCTCCAACCATGGAAATAAGAGCTCCTATACCAGAGATAATAACAAGCGGCAAAATAACAATGTTATCAACATTAAATGCTGCCGATATGGCAACGCAATAAATAGCAGTTAATAACATGGTTCCTGCCACGCCACCAATTGCTCCCTCCACGGATTTCTTAGGGGAAAGAAGTGGTGACATTTTGTGTTTGCCAAATAATACACCGACGCAGTATGCGCAAGTATCGCAGCCCCAAGAACATAGGAATATGAGCCAAACAATATATTGTCCGCCTTCAAGCATACGTGTCTGGTATAAAAACGAAAGCATAACACCTACATAGAAAACACCAAAAAATGCAGCCATAACCTGATGTGTATGATATTTAGGGTACCCAAATACGAATACTGCCAAAAGAATTATTAAAAACGCCAAGAAAATCACCATAACATCCTGGCAAAATTTAAATCTTAAATCCATATAATATGTAATACATGATAAATAACCAAGTATTCCAGGAAGGCTCTTTTCAATCTTAAAAATCCTGTAGATTTCAAACATGCCAATAAGTGATAATATAAGCATTGCTGCCAGCAGAACATCCCCACCAGTACATATAAATATAAGTGCTAATGCCACAAGAATAATTCCACTTGTCAATCTAGTAATAAACATAAATTTTCCTTCCTATATACCGCCAAAACGACGATTTCTTTTATCGTATTCTTCTACAGCCTTCTTAAGCTCATCAGGAGTAAACTCAGGCCAAGGTACAGGTGTAAAATAAAACTCTGCATAAGCCAACTGCCATAATAGATAATTAGACAGTCTTTGTTCTCCAGATGTTCTAATCATAAAATCAGGATCCGGAATATCCCTTGTATCAAGATATGATGAAAACAGCTTTTCATCAATATCACTAGCCTCTAGCTTTCCGTCCTTAACATCAGTAGAAATTTGTCTTATTGCCCTGGTCATTTCATCTCTACTACCGTAATTTATAGCAATAGTAAGTGTCAAACCTGTGAACTGAGATGAATATTCAGTAAGTTCAGCAATACTATTTTTAAGCTTGTCATCAAGCTTTGATAAATCACCGATAAATCTAACTCTAAGATTATCCTTCTTGGCCGTTTTCATACATGTCTTGATGTATTCTCCAAGAAGCTTCATCAAAGCCTTAACCTCATCAGCAGGTCTAGACCAGTTTTCTGTAGAAAAAGCGTACATAGTAACGTATTTAACCCCTAAATCATGGGCAGCTCTACATATTGTTTCAACATTCTTTGCACCTACTGTGTGGCCGTAAGTACGTGGCATGCCCTTAGACTTTGCCCAACGGCCATTGCCATCCAAAATAATAGCTATATGCTCTGGTACGTTCATAGCACCTCCAAAATCTAAATAAATAATTGAAAAGGGCACAATAAATGTGCCCCTTAATAGACTACTAAAAATTAAACAGTCATAATCTCTTTTGTCTTAGCCTCAACAGCCTTATCTACCTCAGCGATGAACTTATCTGTCATCTTTTGGCACTTATCCTCAAGATCCTTGATTTCATCCTCTGAAACACCTTCGTCCTTAGAATGTTTCTTTAATGCATCAATAGCATCTCTACGGATATTTCTGATTGCGACCTTAGCATCTTCACCATGCTTCTTAACATCCTTTGCAATCTCTTTACGACGCTCTTCTGTAAGCTCAGGAAAAACAAGACGGATAAGCTTACCATCGTTAGTAGGATTGATACCAATATCTGACATATTGATTGCTTTTTCAATTTCCTTCACCAGTGAAGGCTCCCAAGGCTGAATCTGAATAAGTCTTGGTTCTGGAACTGAAATATTAGCAACCTGCTGAAGTGGAGTTGGTGCTCCATAATAATCAACAGTAATCTTGTCTAAGATATGTGGATTAGCTCTACCAGCGCGGATTGTTGTAAATTCGCTTTCAAGATTATTGTAGCTTTTTGTCATCTTCTCTTCATAAGTTGAAAGTATATTATCCATTAATCCTCCTTAAACAGTAACAACTGTTCCATTAAATTTTCCTGTGATAGCCTTAACAATTGAATCCTCTTCATTAAGAGAGAATACATACATAGGCATCTTTTGCTCCATTGCAATGATTGAAGCTGTCATATCGACAACCTGTAGCTTCTGATCGATAACATCCTGGATGCTGATTTCATCATAACGCTTAGCATCTGGATTCTTTGCTGGGTCACTATCATAAACGCCATCAATTGACTTAGCAAGTAAAATAACATCTGCTTCAATTTCAACTGCACGAAGTACTGTAGCAGTATCTGTTGAGAAGTAAGGATGTCCTGTACCACCTGCAAAGAATACAACCATATTTCTATCGAAATACTTGTTAGCTCTATCCTTTGAATAAAGCTTTGAAACATTGCCACACTCGAAAGGAGTAAGAACAGATGTCTTCATGCCTTCTGTTCTGAAAATTTCAGAAACATAAACACAATTCATAACTGTAGCAAGCATTCCAATCTGGTCAGCCTTAGTTCTGTCAATCTTTTCAGAAGAACGGCCTCTCCAGAAGTTTCCACCACCGATAACAACGCCAACCTGTACGCCATCATCTACAAGCTTCTTAACCTGCTTAGCTACCATTACACATGTAGCTTCGTCAAATCCAAACCCCTTGTTACCTGATAATGCTTCTCCGCTAAGCTTTAATAATACTCTTTTCATTTGCCAAATTTCCTCTGTAATAATTAAATATTGAATACGCTGTTAACATCAACGTCAGAATAGCTCTGTGAGCAGAAGCCCTCGATAACAGCGCCATTGTTAATCTGAACTGAACGAGACTTAATATTACCCATAACTACAGCAGAAGTATCAACAACTACTGGACCATTAACATCAATATCACCCTTTACAGCACCAGCGATAACAGCAGATGTAGCTGTAATATTACCAATGATTACAGAACCAACACCAACCTTAGCTGTTCCTGATGTAACAACCTCTCCTTCAATCTTAGCAGCATCTGCAAAGAATTCAGAAGACTGTGAATTACCATTTACCTTACCTGTAATAACTAATTTACCATTACATGTAACATCACCAACGATTTCTCCCTGTACTTCAATTGAACCGATTGATTCAACATTACCTGTAATTTTCATGCCAGCAGTAATAACTGCATTCTCATCTGAAGCCTGAGTCTTGTTCTCAGCAACATTTCCCATAACATCCATTGTTCTTGGTGCCTCCATTTTAGTTTCTCTTTTTGTGTCGAAGAACGATTTCTTTTCTTCTGGTGTTCCAACTGTTACATTAGCCTCTGCTTTGTTTGCAACAGGTGTCTCAACCTTTTTTGTTACCTGCTCAAGAAGTCCATCAAGCTTATTAAGCTCAGATTCAACATCAATATCCCCATCAAGAGTATTTACCATAACCTCTTCGTTAGGTGTCTCTTCTGCGCCAGCCATCTCGTCTAAAGCATCATTGAAATCCTCTTTGAAATCTTTAAAAAAGCCCATTACAAATCCTCCACTTTTATTTATTGTACAACATTAACATGCTGTATAATTGTTGTTTCATCTGTGATTGGTAAAATCATAGCCCCCCGCTCTTGTAAAGCTTCGATTAGACCAGGTAAAGCTTCTACTGTTGCATTCTTGTTAGACGCATCATGCAACAAAACTACAGACGTTTTGTATTTTACCACATCCTTCATAACATTATCAATAAGCTGTTCAGATGTAAATGCTTGAGATGTTGCATCACCTGATGCTACATTCCAATCAAAATAAACAGCATTTTGCTCATTGAGATAATTTATGAATGTAGACATACTTGTACTACTAACTCTATTACTACTTCCTCCTGGGAATCTATAATATTTGGTATCAACGCCAGTAGTATTAAGTATTAAATCATGAATCTTGGTGTAATCAGCTGCGAATGCCTCTCCTGATGAGTAAATATCACCAAAATTATGACTATATGAATGCATACCGATTGTATGACCATCTTCAACAATCCGCTTATAATCATCCGAATATAGCTCTAAGTCCTTACCACAAACAAAGAAAGTTGCCTTAATATTATAGTCATCTAATATATCAAGAATCTTTGCTGTATTAGAACTTGGTCCATCATCAAATGTAAGATAAACCTTTGGAATATCCCCTTCCTCAGCTATATTATCGATATCATCCACCTTATAAACATCATCTAAAACGCTGTCATCCACCATCTCATTGGAGTCTTCTACATTGGTAGCTACATACACCTGTTTTGAAAGCTCACGAAGCTCTCTTTTTAGCGATATAACCTGATAACATAAAATACTCATTACCGTAATAGTAAGAAGCATAAATACCAAAACAGTGGAGACAATGAACCTCTTCATGCGTGCAACACGTTTCCGCTTAGCGCGTTGCCGTTCAAGCTCCTCGTTTACTTTTTCCAAAACACTCCCTCCCCCTTTAAAATTTCCTTTATCATTTTATCACAAGATATTTACAATATAAAGGACAAAAAATAAAGAGTCCACAAAATGTGGACTCTTTATGAAAATACTTATTGGCAAATCATCAGATAAAGCAATTAAGCGTTCATCTGTGCTGCAACCTCTGCTGCGAAGTCTTCATTTTTCTTCTCAAGACCTTCACCAGTCTCAAAACGAACAAAGTTCTTAACTGTAAGCTCAGAACCTGTCTCCTTAGAAACCTGCTCTAAGTACTTAGCAACACTCTGCTTTCCATCCTCTGCCTTAACGTATACCTGATCAAGTAAGCAGATTTCCTTAAGCTCCTTAGATACACGACCTTCGATCATGCCATTGATAACCTTCTCAGGCTTCTGAGATTCCTTAGGATCGTTCATAATCTGAGCAAGAAGGATTTCCTTCTCGTGTGCGATGTAATCAGCAGATACCTCATCACGAGATACATACTTAGGATTAAGAGCTGCAATCTGCATAGCAATGTTTGTAGCTGCTTCCTTAGCTGCATCGCTCTCAGCGCCAGCCATGTTAACGATAACGCCGATACGTCCGCCACCGTGAGTATAAGAAACTACGAAGCCATTAGCTGTAACCTTCTCAAATCTTCTAAGAGAAAGCTTCTCACCGATTGTAGCAACCATCTCGATGTGTACGTCGTTAACTGTCTTTGATGTATCCTCTGCCCATGGCTGAGCTAACAACTCATCAATTGTCTTAACATCAGACTTAAGAATCTGGTTAGCAACCTTCTCTACATAAGTCTGGAACTTCTCGTTCTTAGCAACGAAATCAGTCTCTGAGTTAACCTCAAGAACAACTGCTGTATTGCCTTCAACTACAACCTTGCAGATACCCTCTGCTGCGATACGAGATGCCTTCTTTTCAGCCTTAGCTGCACCATTCTTACGAAGAAGCTCGAAAGCTGCATCCATATCACCATCGCACTCAGAGAGTGCCTTCTTACAATCCATCATACCTGCGCCAGACTGCTCGCGAAGGTCCTTTACCATTGCTGCTGTAATAGCTGCCATAATCTTATGCCTCCTCTACTGCTTCTGCTGATTCCTCAGCAACCTCATTCATTTCGCCCTGCTTTGCTTCGATAACAGCATCTGCCATCTTTGCAACGATAAGCTTAACTGCACGGATAGCATCATCGTTACCTGGGATTACATAATCAAGCTCATCAGGATCACAGTTTGTATCGCAAACACCTACAAGTGGAATACCAAGTGCGTGTGCTTCCTGGATACAGATGTGCTCCTTCTTAGGATCGATAACAAAGATAGCGTCAGGAATTCTGTTCATTTCCTTAATACCGCCGAGAACCTTTGTAAGCTTCTCCTGCTCCTTCTTAAGACCTGTAACTTCCTTCTTAGGAAGAAGATCAAATGTACCGTCTGCTTCCATCTTCTCGATTTCCTTAAGACGTGCAATTCTTGTCTGAACTGTCTTAAAGTTTGTAAGCATACCACCGAGCCATCTCTCGTTTACATAGAACATACCGCAACGCTCTGCCTCTGATGCGATAGCATCCTGAGCCTGCTTCTTTGTACCAACGAAAAGGATTGTACCACCCTGCTGTGCGATATCGAAGATAACATCGTAAGCATCGTCTACCATACCTACAGACTTCTGAAGGTCGATAATGTGGATACCATTACGCTCTGTGTAGATGTAAGGAGCCATCTTAGGGTTCCATCTACGTGTCTGATGTCCAAAGTGAACACCTGCCTCAAGTAACTGCTTCATTGAAATAACACTCATTTTAATACCTCCTGGTTTGTTCTTCCGCATGATTCCTCCTGACAAAAACCCTGCCTACGATAGGTTGGGAACCAATGTCAGTCCTCACGCGTGTATTTTCAACAGCCCTTATAATTTACCATAGATTTCAAGCTGTTGCAAGCTTTAGATTATTGTTCTCCCCAAAAAGTCAGATTTTAATCCTGTTTAGGAGGAGTTGTGGTTCTCGAATCCTTATTTACAAGGAGAGCAGCCAAATCATCGTACGAGCTGCCTTCCATTACATAAAAAGTACCTGCCTGAATTAAATTATCAATATTAAGCTTGTTAAGATATTTATTAAAATCATCAACAGAATCAATTAAACCTGCTTTTTTAAGATTCTTAGAAACCATTTCAGATGATTCCCCACCTTTTACTGTAAAAGGTACATATTTAACCTCTTCAGTTACTTCACTTGTATTTTGCTGTTCTACGGAAGCACTTTCTTCTGAAGAACTTTCTTCCTTAGCAGTGGAATCCTTAGG
Organism: Pseudobutyrivibrio ruminis; assembly: GCA_015057315.1. Classification (GTDB taxonomy): domain Bacteria; phylum Bacillota; class Clostridia; order Lachnospirales; family Lachnospiraceae; genus Pseudobutyrivibrio; species Pseudobutyrivibrio ruminis_D. The sequence goes on from SVER01000011.1 coordinate 22,357, forward strand.
TGACTCATCAGCTGATTCATCCACAGCTTCTTCTATAATATTTTCTTTAGAATTCATAGAAGATTTATCTTCAGATTCCATGGATGAATCCTTAGGAATATCCTCTCCTACATTTTCTTCAAGCCCTTCATCAGTCATAACCATTCCAAGCTCTGTAGCTCTTTTTATTATTTCAGCATCAGAAATTGTCTCCTTTGCCAAGCTATCCTTGCCAAAATACAAGCATATCGTTAAAAGAAGCGTAGAAAAAATAATGCCAATTCCAATTCCTCTAAGATAATATTTCAGCCTCATTATCTCCCCTCCTGATAAAGACCAAGTACAAATTTAACTTCTCCCAAACCTCTTCCAAGCTTTTTGGCAATCTCTACCTCGGACAATCCCTCATCATGAAGAGTAAGAATTTCCATGTTGCCATTTTGTTTTACATTTGGGCTTTCATCTGCAAACTTTTCTGCTAATGCCTCTGTAAAGGAGGCTGGCTTTTCTATGCTTTCAGTAAGTGAAACAAAAGGCTTATCTGCTTCTGCTCTTGCCTTATCAAGCTCTTTTTTCTTTTCTTCGATTTCTATTTCTCTATCTCTAAGCAAATCAAGTTTTTTCGCAATAGAAGCATCAAGGGCAACTAAAGTATCCTCTAACTCTGAAAGCTTTTTTGTCATATCTAAGGTATCCTGTTGCTTTTCATTTAGCATGGAATACATAAATGTAACTTCTTTGTGAGACTTGTCTACAGATTCAAGTACAGTATCTGAATACTCAGATATCTCCATGATTTTGTCTGTAGTTTCTTTATCCGTCTTTCTATCAATTTCCTCCATAGCCTCATCTATTGTAGCAGATAGCTTATCCTCAAGTTCCACATTAGCATCGGCCATTTTATCCTTGATTATTTCCTGAATCTGATCCTTTGTAAGCTTTTGAAGATTTTCTCTGTCCTTTGATGACAATCTTTCAGACACAAAAAAACTCCCAATGCAAAAGGCTAACCCAATGATTAGGAGTACAATTTCTAGTACAGTCATTTTAGTCCCCCTTTAAACTCTCATGTCAAACGAAGGCTTTGGCTTTTCTATAACAGTGCCATCCCCTTCTAAATTCTGTCCCTTTTTTTCTTTAGGAGGTTTTCGTTTTTTATTGCCTTCATAGCCCTTGCCATTACCTTCCCTATCATAGCTATCCTCAGTACGCTTGGCATTATAGGTATCATTCACCTGATGTGCCTTCTGTTCCTGTTGTTTCTCAACAGTATCAGTTAAAACCGACTGCTGTAGTAATGGCTTTTGGTCTTCATTAGCTTTAGTGTGACTAATTTCGTTGGTATTTTGTATCATTCCATTGAAATTAATTGGACTAATTGACATAACATTCCCTCCCTATTTGGAATACCATACAATTAAAGAACCATTATTTGTTTGTTAGAATTCCCATATATTCACCAAGTATTCCACGCATCTTCTGCAGTGCCTTGGTGTGGAGCTGTGAAACTCTAGATTCAGAAACCTCCAAAGCTGCACTAATCTCCTTTAAGGTTAATTCTTCGTAATAATAGAGAAGAATAACCTGTTTTTCCTTTTCTGTTAACCTATCTAAAGCCTCTTTTAGCTTTTCTGAAAGCTCCTGTTTTGAGATGTTATCCTCTGGCTGAATAAAATGAGAATTATGTTCAGCCTCCATAACAGGCTCATTACCGGATTCAACAAATTCATTTAACGATACTACGTTAGTAACATTAAGTTGAGACTGCCATTTAAGAAATTCATCAGAAGAAATATTAAGCTCAGCAGCTATATCCTCATCTGATGCACTATGCCCTGTTCTAGCCTCAATTGTTTTTATAGCGTCATCAATCATTCTTTGGCGCTGTCTAATGGTTCTAGGAATCCAATCCATTTTACGGATCTGGTCTAAAATAGAACCTCTAATGCGAAGACTTGCGTAGGTTTCGAATTTGACATCCTTTGCCAAATCAAACTTGTCAATCGCATCAATAAGGCCAAAGATGCCATAGCTGCATAAATCCTCGTACTCCACTGTATTACCTAAATACATGCAAAGACGACCTGCAACAATTTTCACAAGTGGCGCATATTCAAGTATTAATTGCTCTCTAAGCTCCTGGGATGGATTAACCTTATACTTATCCCAGAGCTTTTCTCTGTCACCTGCTTTCATTTATGCCCCCTTCAATACGAGTAACCTTATTATTTTAACCTTCCTCAGATTCACTCGGATTTTCTTCTGTGGTTGCAACATCCTCCTGTGGCATTTCCTCACTAGGTTCATCAGGCATAATTGCATCCATCTGTTCATCAATCGGAACAGTTGGTTCTAATGTTCTAAAGGAATAATCCAAAATCATTTTAATGATAGTTCCCATTGTAAGAAACACAAGGACTACCACAAGTAATCGGCTGACAAAAACAGAAAATTCTACATGCTCTACTATAGAAATTACACATGACAATAAGGCTGCAGCAAGTGTAATAATTATAGGTATAGGCTTGGTTTTCATTACATCCTCCAACTACTAATATATATTTTAAATAATCTTTAGCTCTTTGCCAACTGCTTTTATATAGTATTTACCAGTTTCACTGTATATTTCTACAGTTCTACCATAATTCAATCCACAATCCTCTGCTACAAGTTTTACTCCAAGCTGCTTTAGCTTAGCTCTAGACGCCTCTGCATTCCTTTCACCAACATTGATACCGGCGGCATTAGCTCCAGGCATTTCAAACATCTTAGCCCCTCCAGCAATCTTCGCAACAAGTCTTGCCTTATTCGCCCCGGCTTTAAGCATGTCATCATAAAGCTTTTGTATGCCAGTATCGGCAAATTTAGCAATGTTTGAATTGTTCCTTATAGAGGTACTGTCAGGAAGCATTATATGTGCAAGCCCTGTAATTTTTGTAGATGGATCATAAATAGCAATTCCGATACACGACCCCAGACCAATAGTAGTCAGGTTATCTGGAGCTTTGCATATCTTCAGGTCGGCCATACCGACTTTAATCATCTGCCCCATAATACCACTCCTTATATTGGTACACCAAGTGCCGTTAATATTTTTGCATAAGAGTCTTCCTCTGGCATAAGAATAAAATGTCCCTTAATTCCTAAGTCATCAGAAAAATCAGTATTAATCATAAGTGCATTGTCACCAAAAATACCAAACTGTACAGCAGGAACGGATAAAATGGCAGCTGCCATATCTACTGCAACAAAAGGTACTGATGGAACAATTGTAAGATTTGTAAGTCCGGAAAGCGCGGACAAATAAGAACCTGCAATAATATTGCCTACTTCTTTAATTGCAGATAAATCCATCTCATCGAATGGCTCGTTGTATGAATCATCACGCATCATAAGCTTATTTACAATATGATGTGCACTGGCCATATCCATCAAAAACATCATTGAGCCATCAATGTCCTCTTCAACTCCAAGTAATATACCAACAATTATTTCTTCTTCCGAACCAATTGCTGAACCTAATTTCTCAACAGGTAAAAATGCTACCTCTGGAACGCTCATATCAATTCTAAGGCCAAGCATATTGGCGATGGCAGTTGTTGCGTTGCCAGCGCCAATATTACCTATTTCCTTGAGGACATCAAAATATTTCTCATTAACTTCATCAAGTGTGAGCATAAAAACCTCCCATTAAGAAGCATCATTTTCTCCAATAATTGAGCTGATTTCAAAGATAGAAATTAACTCGTCCCCATTTTTTCCTACACCGTTAATAAATGAGTTTTTGCTCTTAAGTGTAGATGATGGTGCTTCAATATCATCCTCTGATAATGAAAGAACCTCTTTAACCTCGTCAACAATAACACCCATTAATCCACCGCTATCAAGCTTAAGGATTATAATACGGGATGCGTCTGTAAATTCATCATCATCAAGATCCATTCTGCGTCTTAAGCTCATTACAGGAACAACTTCACCACGAAGATTAATAACACCCCTGTAATATGATGGAGCCTTTGGAACTCTTGTGATTTTACTCATACGAACAATGTTATCAATATAGGAAATGTCGATACCATAATGTTCGCCACCAATCTTTACTACAATGTATTGCTTTTTCTCTTTCTCAACTACATCATACATAGCCAAATCTGACATGGTCTCACCTCCTATTAAATAACAGCATTGACATCAAGAATCATAGCGATTTCACCATCACCAAGGATTGTAGCACCGCTAATGAGCTTGTTATTGTCAAGCTTACCAAGTGACTTAATAACGATTTCTAGCTGACCAATAAGGTTGTCAACGATAATACCGCCAAGGGTATCACCCTTCTTACAAATAACAACTGTCATTGTATCTTCTTCGCTTTCCTTTGGCTCGAAATCAAGAATCTTATCAAGGTGAATAAGAGGAATAACCTGGCCTCTAAGATGGATAACCTCTTTAGATTCAACATACTTGATATCAGATACTGGAATATTTTCAATGTTCATAATTGAAGCTAAGGCAATTGCATATTTTTCATCTCTAATCTCAACCATGAGAGCCTGAATAATAGCAAGTGTAAGTGGAAGTCGTACTGTAAAGGTAGAGCCTTCGCCCATAACAGACTTAACTGATACGTCACCACCAAGTGCCTCAATATTACTTTTAACTACATCAAGACCAACGCCTCGACCAGAAATATCTGTAATCTGCTTTGCCATAGAGAAGGATGGCATAAACAGGAAGTCGATGATTTCCTTCTGAGTAAGATTTTCTGCTTCTTCAGGAGTTACAAGGCCTCTCTCCACAGCCTTGTCACGAACCTTGTCAGTATTGATACCGCCACCATCATCACCTACTTCGATGATAACGTTGTTGCCCTCCTGGAAAGCGTTAAGGAAAATTGTACCCTTCTCAGGCTTTCCTGCAGCTTTTCTGTCTTCAGGAGATTCAATACCATGATCAGCTGAATTTCTAAGCAAATGCTGAAGTGGGTCACCAAGCTGATCTACTACAGTTCTATCAAGCTCTGTATCCTCACCAGTCATTACAAGTTCCATTGGCTTATTAAGCTTTCTATCAAGGTCTCGAATCATACGTGGGAACTTGGCAACTACTGATTCAATAGGAACCATTCGAACCTTCATAACTGATTCATGAAGATTTGTGGTAATACGCTCAAGGTATTCAATATTCTCATGTAAGGTCTGTCCATCAATCTCACCAGAGCTGTTAGACTGTGATGCCAATGAGTTCTTTGCAATAATAAGCTCGGAAACCTGATTCATAAGTGCATCAAGCTTTTCAATATCAACACGGATTGTACGTGATGTAACTGGCTTATTAGCAGGCTGGTTCTTTCCACCAGCAGATTTTGCAGTAGATGCTGCTGGCTTTGCAGCTGGCGCTGGGGCTGGAGCTGCAGGAGCTGCTGCCTCTGGTGCAGGGGCTGGCTCTGGAGCTGCTTCCTCCTCTTTTTTCTCGTACATTTCTGGAGTAACCTTGTCTGCTTCAACTGATTCTATCTCGGAAACAGCCTTTACTGCCTCCAGTATAGGATCTAGTTCTGATTCAGTTGAAAGAATAAATGAAAAATCAAATTCGAACTTCTCATCTTCGATATCAGATGAGCTTGGATCAAAGGCCATAATCTGACCAAAGTCCTCTACAGCCTTAAATACAAGGAAAGCTCTTGCTGCCTTAAGCAAGCATTCCTTGTTAATATGAATTGTAAAACCATAAAGCTGTTTCTCGCCCTTAAGCTTTTCTATAAGCTCAGGTTCAAGCTTCATCTTCTTGTAAAGAGGACCATCTGCTCCATCATCAGCTGCAGCACCGCCTGATTCTCCATCGGCGCCTGATGCAGCCTCTGCAGGTGCCGAATCAGCAGGAGCCTCGCCCCCTTCTGCCTGAGCAAGATAATCGTTAAGAAGTTTAATTAAGGCTTCGTTTTCTTCCTCACCCTCATTAGAAGTAGCTTTAACTGTATCAAGGTAGCCCTCGATAGCATCAAGACACTTAAATAGAATATCAATAAGGTTAGAATTAACCTTGACATTATCATTTCTTACTTCCTGGAAAACGTTTTCCATGTCGTGTGTAAGATGCTGCATTCGTTTGAATCCCATAGTACCAGCCATACCCTTTAAAGAGTGGGCTGCACGGAAGATTTCATTTACAACATCCTTATTTTCAGGCTCTTTCTCAAGTTCCATAATGTTGTCGGAAAGGCTCTGAATATGACCGCTTGTCTCGTCGATAAAGATATCCAAATATTGACTTACATCCATCCTACTAACCTCCAAGTTTCTTTACTATTGAATTAGCTACTGATTTAAGTGGAGCTACCTCATTTGATAACCCACCTTGTTCCACCGCTTTAGGCATACCATAAACTACGCATGTAGATGCCTCTTGCGAAATAACGTAAGTCTTTTTGTATTGATTTAAATACCTGATTCCTTCTGAACCATCTGCCCCCATACCTGTAAGTACTACACAAATTATTTCATCAAAGCTTGATTTGGCCAAAGACTGATACATTACATCAGCACAAGGCTTCAAGCTATTTACAGGTGGACCGTCATCAAGCTGACAATAAGCAGCACGACTTGCGTCTTCGCAGATTTTCATGTGCTTACCACCTGGTGTAATATACACTACTCCAGGTTTAAAATACTCTCCATCTTCGGCTTCTTTAACGCTAATGCTGGATATCTGATTTAATCTAGCAGCAAGTGATGCAGTGAAGCCTTCTGGCATGTGTTGTACCAGAACAAGAGGTACTGACAGATTAGCAGGAAGCATAGGCACAAATGTATGAAGCGCCTGTGGACCTCCTGTGGAACAGGCAAGGGCAATAAACTTTTTGGTTCTAACCCCTGTGCCAGAAGGTGTTGTAGCCTTGCTACCTGAGCTTTGAATTGAGCTTTGGGTAGAAGTAGATACTGTACCAGACATTCTTGATACTACTGATTCCTTGTTGCTTTCAGTATTAGTATGCGCATTACCAATACCCTGCTTCGCCTCAGCAAGTCTGGTTCTTACACCTGCCATCCTTTCAGCTGTCTTTCTGTGGGAATCCTCAATAGACCTAGTGTTATCAGAGGTTCCGCCTCTTTGAACGACTGGTTTGAAAGCCCTTGATTTGGTAACGTTGTGGAGAGCTTCAAGTAACTGCTTTCCAAAGATTTCTCTAGTTTCACCACTAGAACGGATAGGCTTAACTACGAAATCAAGTGCACCATATTCCATTGCCTTCATTGTACTGTCAGCATCTTCCTTTAAGGATGAACTAATTAGGACAGCATTAATATCTTGATTTTCCTTGTTAAGCTTTTCAAGAAGCTCAAGTCCTGTTAGTTTAGGAAGCACCATGTCAAGTACAACCAAATCGTATGGAGTCTTCTTTATTTTGTTGTAAGCGTCTTCGCCGTCTGCACTGACGTCAATTACACGAAAATCACTATCTGCGTTGATAATATCACAAATAATCCTTCTCATGAGTGCAGAGTCATCAACAACTAAAATCTTATACATTCCCTACCCCTGATCTTTTTTTCTTAAACGTCGGTCCTCATCAAAAATGTACTTAATTATGGTCTCTCTATCTTCCGGTTCTTTAAAAAGGAATTCTATACGATGTTCATATACACCCAAATTTTCTTTGTGCTCTGTCTTTACACGTCTTGCAATAACATTTATTGTCTCGTCCATATCCTTTGATTTTAGTTTAAAGGATACATACATATATCTTTCTGTTAATATATCAGTCTTGGCACTGAATTTTGCTCCACCGCCACTAATGTCCAAAATATTGCCTGTTACTGGTGGGCCGTAGGTATTTCCATATTTTTCCAAATCATCCTCAACTAAGGCCATATTAGGCAGGATTGCCACATCCTTAGGAATAGGTAAAACCTTTACTGGTATAAGACACTGAAATCTAAAGTAATCTCTTCTTTGAACCTTTTTCAGCTTGCTGTCAGGTACAAACACATACACAGGAAAATTCTCTAAACGCCCTCTTTTTGTTATTTCCCCTGAAAGCTGAAACATACCCTGTTTTGTATTAAAAACTGCGTTAAAAGGAACATTCATCGGAATTGTTACCGTATGTCCTTTTCTGGTTGGAATATGAAATATAATCTCCTCTTTTTTAGTTACGCCAAAAACACTGGAGATATAAATACTTCTATCCTCATCTATGTTGCTTTCCACGTCAGAATTTGTGCTGGCAAAAGAAAACTCTATAGGTGTGCCAGGCCTCAGTTCTAATATTTCCATAAGCTATGCCCTATCCTTAAGTAATGCATTGAATATATGTGATACACCCCATCTAAAGTGAGTGTTCTCATCCTTTTTAAGTAACTTTGAAGCCACTGATTCAAAGCACTTTGTAGCCTTAGATGTAGGATATTCCAAGGATACTACCTTTTGATTTCTTACAGCCTTTTCAAGCTGGCTGTCATAGGCCACATATCCTAAATAATCTAAGCTGCCACCTAAAAACTTTTGTACAACAGAATTCATTTTTTCGTATACGGCTCTTCCCTCTGCCTCACTTGTAACCTTGTTAGCTACTAAATGCACATTAGTTCCGTCTTTGGAATACTTAGGACTTTTGTACATTGCTTTCATAAGGGAATAAGAATCCGTAAGGGAACTTGGCTCTGGTGTTGATACCAAAATCACCTCAGGAGAAGCTAAAACGAACTCTAATACCTGATCTGAAACTCCCGCACCTGTATCTATTATAAGAATATCACATAAATCATTTAAAAGTGATAGGTTGTGGACTAAAAACGCAATTTGTTCACGATTTAGGTTGTTTAATCCAACTACGCCTGAGCCTCCAGATATAAAACCTATTCCCATAGGTCCTGTTGTTATAATATCTCTGATGCTCATTCCCTTAAAAATCACATCAGAAAGATTGTATTTAGGTAAAGTACCAAACATTACCTCTACATTGGCAAGGCCAAAATCCCCGTCCAAAATAATTACCTTTTTATCAAGTCGAGTGAACCAAACTGCCAGATTAACTGCCATATTGGATTTACCAACTCCACCCTTGCCAGATGTTATGGTAATTACCTTTGTCTTTTCAACGGTTCTGATATTTGAAGCCTTGATGACGTTACGTAGGTTCTGTGCTTGATCCATTTAGTTTCCTCCCAATAATAGCTTTACCAGCTTTTGGGCGTTTACAATCTCAATGTCATCTGGCACATTTTGTCCAACTGTAATATATGAAAGAGGCGCCTTTGTATAAACCTTCATGTTAAAAATATTTCCAAGGCACTTAGTTTCATCAAGTTTTGTAAAAATAAGGTTAAACTTTGCAAATTCCATATAAGAATCTGCAATATCAATTAAATCCTTCTGCTTTGTGGTGGCTGACAAAACAAGATAAACTTCGCTGTCATAATAATCTCCTAAAGCAGAAATCAGTTTTTTAGTGTCCTGCCTTTGTTCCTCATTCTTATGAGAAAAGCCTATGGTATCAACTAAAATAACATCTAAATCATCGTTTTCTCTTACCTGCTTTTTAACAGTATCTAAAAGCTCCTCTGGAGAATAGATTACATTAAGAGGTACACCTAGAATATTTGCATAGGTCTGCAGCTGATTAGCTGCTGCCATTCTGTAGGTGTCAGCAGTGATAAGACCGACCTTTTTACCTTCCTCAACCTTGAATTTGGAAGCGATTTTAGCAATAGTTGTAGTCTTTCCAACCCCAGTAGGTCCAATGAAAAACACAACCTTTGGTCTTCTTTCCCCTGGAACAATCCTTGTAGGTGTTCCAAGCTTAAGTACCATCTTTTGATATACATTAGACAAAAGATTATCTAAAGAATGGCTGGTACGTAAGACCTTATCCATATCCTCTAGAACCTGATTTATATATTTTTCCTGCACCTCATTTTCAAGAAGCACATTGTAAAGCATCTTTACAAATACATGATTATCACCATCAATAGATGGCTTATTGTTTTCTAATTCCTTAATTTGAATATCGTCATCTTCTGTTTTATTTATTACTTTTGCAGGCTGTTTTTCACTTACCACAGCTTTAGCATAAGCAGGCTTAGAATATGTAGGCTCAAAAAGCTTTGCATGCTTAGCGTTATCAGCCAAAGGTTCAAAATTATCTTCTTTGTTATTCGTAGCTTTAGGTAATTCATCTATAGCTGATTTTACCTCAGAAGCAGTATCTATATTTGCATCTTTTACTACAGGCTCAGCAGGTGCCTGCTTTTCTAACACCTGATTAACAGCAGAAAATGCATCCTTTAATATAATTGCATCATCTGCAACAGCCTCAAATGAGCCAGCCTTTGCTTCAGAAGGCACAGCGAATGCTTTGGCACCGCCTGACAAGCCATCATCTTCAACAGCTGCTGTTACTTCATAGGTACTGTGTTTGAATAACCCGCCGATTCCCTTAGGCTTTACAACCTTCACATTCATTATGACGGCTGCGCCACCAAGCTCCTTTCGTACCTTCTCCATTGCTTCTTCTTCAGTTTTTCCTGTGTACTTATTAATTGTCATTTACTCTACCCCGTTACCATACCTACTGATGAAAGCTCTACATTAGAATCAATTTCATTGTAAGATACAACAATCAAGTCCTTCACATAATCCTGTGTAAGACTCTTAAAATACATTCTCACTATTGGAGATGTAACAACAATAGGTGTTTTTCCCATCTCCTCAAGCTTTTTAATCTGCTCCTCTAATGATGCTATAATGGCTTTTATTCGTTCAGGATCAAGTGTCAAATACGCCCCTTGCTCCGTCTGCTTTATTGAAGCCATTATATCCTGCTCAACCTTAGGATCCACTGTAATTACCTGTGTCACCTCGTTAGGAGCAAAATATCTTCCTGATATAGCTCTCTTTAATCCCTGTCTTACATATTCTGTAAGTACATCTGTATCATGGGTTGTTGTAGCATGATCTGCCAGTACTTCAAATATTGTAAGAAGGTCTCTGATAGAAACCCCTTCTGAAAGCAAGTTCTGTAATACCTTTTGTACATCTCCAAGTCCAAGTAGCTTTGGAACAAGCTCATCAACAATAACAGGATTGCTTTCCTTAAGGTTATCAATAAGATTTTGAACATCCTGTCTGGTAAGAAGCTCTGCAATATGGCTTCTGATAACCTCCGTCAGATGTGTTGCAATAATTGAAGGTGGATCTACAACAGTATATCCTAAAGATTCAGCTCTTTCTCTCTGGCTTTCCGTTATCCATAATGCAGGCAAATGGAAGGATGGCTCAAAGGTAGGAATACCTGTAATTTCTTCTTCCACATAGCCAGGATTCATAGCCATGTAATGGTCAAATAGAATCTCGCCTTCTGTAACCTGAATTCCCTTAATCTTAATTATGTATTGATTAGGATTAAGCTGAATGTTATCGCGAAGTCTGATAATAGGAACTACTGTACCAAGCTCTAGTGCTATCTGCCTTCGAATCATAACAACTCTATCTAGCAAATCACCTCCTTGATTAGCATCAGCTAGAGGTATAATGCCGTATCCAAATTCAAGCTCAATTGGGTCAACCTGCAAGAGAGATACAACATTTTCCGGCTTTCTTATTTCTTCTGCTTCAGTTTCTTCTGCTGCTACCTCATGTTCAATTTCTTCTTCACCTAAGGTCTTAGACATTGAATAGCCAGTGATAATAAAGGCTGCACCAAATGCCACAAACAATACCACGTTCAAAGGTGTTGCTATACCAAGGAAAGCCATTGAACCACCAACTATATAAAGAACCTTTGGAATACCAAATAATTGTCTTACAAGTGTTCCAGAAAAATCTGCCGCTTTTGATCCTTTTGTTACAAGAATACCAGTTGATAATGAAATCAAAAGAGATGGTATCTGAGATACTAGTCCATCACCAATTGTTAAAATACCAAACTGTTGAATAGCTTCTGCAGCAGGAAGCCCCTGATTTATCATTCCGAGAGCTGTACCACCTGCAAGGTTGATTACTGTTATTATAAGACCTGCAGTAGCATCTCCTTTTACGTACTTTGTAGCACCATCCATAGCTCCGAAAAATGATGATTCTTCCTGAATCTTATCTCTTCTTCGCTTTGCTTCGGCATCATCTATTGCTCCTGTATTAAGGTCTGCATCGATAGCCATCTGTTTTCCTGGCATAGCATCCAGTGTAAATCTTGCTGTTACTTCAGCTACACGCTCAGAACCTTTGTTGATTACCATGAATTGAATAATAATCAGTACTATGAAAATAATGGCACCGATTACCAGATTATTGCCTCCAACGAAACTACCGAAGGTTCTAACTACGTTTCCTGGATCTCCTGTAGATAGAATAAGTCTTGTAGAAGAAACGTTTAATGAAATTCTAAAAATAGTTGAAAATAAAAGTAATGTAGGGAAGAAGGACATGTCCAAAACTTCCTGAACAAAAAGTGTGTTCATAAGAATAATGAGTGCTATAGAAATATTAAAAGCAATCATTATATCAAGTAAAAAATTAGGGATTGGGATAACAAAGAAGATTACGGCTGCAAGTAGATATGCTGCTACGCCGAAATCAGTTTTCTTAACTGATGATGTTATATCCATACTCTTCTCCCCCTTTCCTTAAAGATTAGCCAACCTGCTGATCTCTGTTAGTGTAAACAACAGCAAGTATTTCTGCCACCGCCTGATAAAGCTCTGGCGGAATTGTTTCATCTATTTCAACTGTGGCATATAATGCCCTTGCTAGAGGCTTGTTCTCAACTATTGGAACATCACTTTCCTTAGCTAAATCTTTGATTTTTTTTGCAAGATAATCCTCTCCCTTTGCCACAACTCTTGGGGCTTCATCCTTAGTATTGTCATAAAGAATTGCAACCGCAATATGAGTTGGGTTTGTGATGACTACGTCTGCCTGGGGAACATTTTTCATCATTCTCCGCTGAGAGCTTTCCATCATCCTTTGTCTTTGTTTACCTTTAATCTGAGGATCACCTTCAGTATTTTTGTATTCGTCTTTAACCTCTTGCTTAGTCATCTTCATATCATCTTTGAATTTCCATCTTTGATATGCGTAGTCAGCAAGACCAAGAAAAATGTAAACAACACTAATTTTTATACCGGTATCAACGATAATCTCAAATATTAAACTTAATGCAGCATTTAAAGCTATATCATAAAGCAAAAACAATGTCTTGGCCTGATCCTTAATACTGGTGTAGGCTATAAAGCAAACCAGTCCAATCTTTGCAATAGCAAAAATCAGGTTTACAATTGACTGTTTTGAAAATATACGTTTAAAGCCACTAATTGGATTAAACTTTGACAGCTTAGGTTCAAGTGGCTTTAATGTTGGTTTCCAGCCAACCTGAACAAGATTTGTAACAAAATCTGCAGCAAATCCGATTAACAAAAAGGGCATTAATATAATAAGTGTCTTTGCTAAAAGCGGTCTAAGAATTCCAATGAAAACCTGAATTGTAAGGCCACCTTTCGTATTTTCGATATCAGGCATAAGGGTGTATATCCATCTAAAGATATCCGATATGCGAACACCTGCAAACCCAAAGAAAATCCTAAGCGCCAAGAAGAACCCCAAAAGAGATACACCATTAACTATCTCTTTACTTTTTGCAACCTTACCTTCTTTTCTGGCATCAGAAAGCTTTTTACTGGTAGGTTCCTCTGTTTTTTCGCCCCCTTCACCGTCAGGAGCAAAAAATTGTAGATTATATGGAATTAGCAAATAATTCTTTTCATACATCAATACAACCCCTGCAAATAAAGCGACATCATCTTCTTCATTTCTTTAAAAATAAATGTAGCAATGTCTGGTAGTAAAAATACCGTTAGAAACAGCACTGTAAATCCAACAATTATTTTAAGCTGGGCACCAACTGAAAACATGTGAATCTGAGGTGCCACCTTAACCATAATTCCAAGTATGGCATTAAGTACCATAATTACCGCAAATACTGGAAGAACAATTCTAAATCCAATAATAAAAATATCAGTGATAAAGGTAATGGTACTTGTTAGCAATGAATCCCATTTAAATATGGTTCCTCCAATGGGAATGAGTGTGTATGCATCAACGAAAGTCTTGAATATATATCGATGCATTCCCGATAAAATCAACAAAATCATAATGAAATTGTTGTAAAGTGTTCCTGTTGCAGAATTTTCAGTCTGTAAAGACGGGTCATACTCCTGTGCCATAGATAGACCAATATTCATGTCTATCATATTTCCAGAAAGTAGAATAATAAAATTGCAACAGAATGTGGCAAAGCCTATTATTAATCCTGTAATAGCCTCCTTAACAACTAAAAAAGCATATCCAACAACCGTAGAGTAATTAAGAGCGCTAAAATCCACAACAAAATACAAAAGTAAAGCAACTAAAGCAGAAAAGCCTATTTTAAGTCTAGCTGGTGTATTTCTTGTGTTAAAAAATGGCGCCACTACTACAAACATGGATATGCGGGTAAGGAGTAACAAGTAATATTCAAAATTTTGTAATGTAAAATGAATACTAAACATCTATTCTAGCCCAGGTATATGGAAAAGTTTGCCCAAAGGTCTGTAATATAATTAACAAGCACTGTGAGCATCCATGGACCGAAAAACATAAGTGCTGCAAATACCCCTACAATCTTAGGTATAAATGTAAGGGTTTGCTCCTGAATAGATGTGACTGTCTGAAAAATACTGATAACAAGACCTATCACAAGTGAAACTAGCAAAAGTGGTAATGATGTAATCAAAAGAATGTAGATACTATTTCTAATGATATCTAATACCTGTCCTTCAGTCATAACCTATCCTCTCCTAAAATTTTCTATTATTAATAGAATGTTTTCACTAACCCGCCAATTACAAGATCCCATCCATCTACTAAAATGAAAAGTAGCATTTTGAATGGTAATGAAATAGTTGTAGGTGGAAGCATCATCATACCCATAGACATAAGCACCGATGCAACTACCATATCAATAACAATAAAAGGAACATAAATCAAAAAGCCTATAATAAATGCGGCCCTAAGCTCTGATAAGATGAAGGATGGTACAAGGACTGTAAACGGAACCTCGTCTAATTCATCTAAGCTATAGGTGATACCTGCAATGTCACAAAACAAAGCCAAATCCTTTTCCTGAGTCTGTGGATACATAAACTCTCTAACAGGAGTAATCGCTGCATCTATTGCTTCCTCCTGGGTAATTTCGCCTGCATCAAATGGATCAATTGCATCTGTTTTAATCTGAGTTAAAACAGGTGACATAATGAACAATGTTAAAAACAACGCCAACCCTATCAAAATCTGATTTGGAGGCGCTGTATTAGTTCCAATAGCAGCGCGAACAAAGTGAAGCACAATGACGCATCTGGTAAAGGATGTAAGCATTATCAGAATTGAAGGCGCTAAGGTAATGATAGTAAGAACAAGCAGCATTCTAAGTGTAGCTGTAAAATTACCGTCCTCACCATCAAATGTTAATGAAAAGCCCTTATTTCCGCTGCCGACAACCTCGTCCGATGCATTAGGTGCATTTTCAGTTGCACCATAGCCCTCGTTACTGGCCCCATATTCTGTACCATATTCAGTTGCATAAGCTTCCATGCTCCAAGTAAAAAGTGTATATGAAATAACAGCCAGTGAAAAAATCAGGCTAAAAATCACATACCCCTTCTTTAATTTTTTCATAACAATCTCGCCGCCTAATTATTTTTGTTTCTTGGAAAGCTTCTCTAAAACTGTTTTAAAATCAACAGGTTGAATGCTTTCAACAGGCTCATCTAACTCTCTGAGCTGTGATGAGGATAATTCACCTAAAAGTGTAACCTCATCCTTACCTGTGGCAACTACGAAGTATTTATCCTCACCAGCTCTAATAATTTGTACAAATTTATTGTTTGATAGCCTGATAGCCTCAATTATCTCTAGATTTTTTTTTGCCCCCACTGTCTTTTGATATCCTGCAATCCACTTTGTGACAAAAGCGGTAAGTGCAAGAACCCCCACAAATACAAATAAGGCAAAAACCAATTGAAAGAAGCTTTCCCCCGCCGAAGAAAGAAGTATCATATTATCCAATTACCTTCTTTACAGCTTCTAGTACACGCTCAGCCTGGAATGGCTTAACGATAAAGTCTTTTGCACCAGACTGAATAGCTTCAATAACCATAGCCTGCTGACCCATAGCAGAGCACATAATAACACATGCGTTAGGATCCTTTTCCTTGATTGCCTTAAGGGCACCAATACCATCCATCTCAGGCATTGTGATATCAAGAAGTACAAGATCTGGAGAAAGCTCAGCATACTTATCAACAGCAATCTTGCCGTTTTCAGCTTCTCCGACTACATTGTAGCCATTCTTGGTGAGAATGTCCTTAATCATCATTCTCATAAATGCAGCATCGTCACAGATTAAAATGTTTTTTGCCATGTCTTCATCTCCTTAAATATATTGTTTATTCTTTGATGATTTCTGTTATTCGTACACCAAAAGACTCCTCGATTACTACGACTTCGCCTTTTGCCACGTACTTGCCGTTCACAAGTACATCTATTGGTTCACCGGCTATTTTATTTAGCTCGATGATGGTACCTGGTGCAAAATCCAAAATATCTTGGATTGTTTTATTGGTTCGACCTAACTCAACTGTAACCTCCAAAGGCACATCTAAGATTAAGTCGATATTCTCCTGAGCGAACTGTGCTGCAAAGCCAGGGCCGAAAGGAGAAAACTGTGCAGGCTGTACATTTACCTGCTGCTGAGGTGGATACATATATTGTGGCATCATCATAGGCTGACCTTGTGGCATCTGCCCTGCCATCATATTTGGATCCATCTGTGGTGGTGGAGCAGCCTGTGGTGGTGGGGCTGCTGCCTCTGGTGCTGGTTGTGGTGCCGGCGCTTCTGCTGGTGCTTCTGCTATTCCGTCATCCACTGTAGACTTAGAATCAGACTCCATATTATTGAGTACTGAATCACACATCTCCTTGGCAAGTGAAATAGGATACAGCTGCATCATTTCACTGTCTACCAGTGTTCCAATTTCCATCTTAAAGGCTATTCTTACGAAATTGTCCTTTAAGAATTCGTCAATCTCACCCGCATCTATTGTAGCCAAATCTGTAAGAGTGGCTGTAGGAGGTGATATATCTACCATTTTATTTAGCATAGATGAAAGGGATGTTGCACTTGCTCCCATCATCTGGTTCATGGCCTCTGATATTGCCGATAGATGAAGGTCTGTTATCTCACCATCTATATTGGTGCCATCTCCACCCATCATCAGGTCTGTGATAACCTTTACGTCATCCTCTTTTAGTACAAGGATGTTAGAACCATCAAGGCCCTTAGTATAACCAATTCTAACTACAACGCAGGAATTATCATAATTAGATGCTAAATCTTCCCAGTTAGTTTCAGTAACAACCGGTGTTGATATTTCTACCTTTTGGTTAACCAAGGAGAAAAGTGTTGTTGCTGCACTTCCCATGCTGATATTGGCAACCTCACCAATTGTATCTATTTGCTGTTCAGAAAGTTCTCCACCGCCTCCTGACGATCCGCTTTCCGAAGGGCTTGCATCTGGAATACCCCCACTAAGTAGTGCATTAATCTCATCCTGTGATAATACACCGTCTCCCATTCTACTGCTCCTCCCTAATGATTTGTGTCACTCTAACTGCGTAATCCTTACCTGATGCTCCTGGAAGGGCTTGGAACTTCTTTATATCGCCCACGAAAACATCTAGCTCTTGATCTACCTTAGTATCAAGTCTAACTATATCCCCAACTTGAAGTTGAGAGAAATCAGCTACCGTAATTGTACTATTACCAAGCACTGCGGTAACTGGTATCTTAGCGTGAGTAATTAGTGCTTCAACAGTCTCTGAATAATTCTCACCTGCTTTCTCCTTTTGACTACTATACCAGAATTTTGTGTTTAATTTGTCCATAACTGGCTCTAAAGTAATAAAAGGTAAACAAATATTCATAAGACCTTCTACATCGCCGATTTTTATATTTACTGTTACAATTGCAATCATCTCTGACGGCGATATAATCTGTGCGAACTGGGAGTTTGTCTCAATTCTTTCAAGTCTAGGATGAACATCAAGTACGTTCTCCCAGGGCTCTCTAAGCAGGTCCACACATGAAGTCATAACTCTTTCTATAAGTAACAGCTCAATTTCTGAGAAATCTCTTATTTTATCAAGTGGTTCTCCTTCTCCTCCAAGCATTCTGTCAACCATGGCAAAACCAAGATTCGAAGCCATTTCTACGATTATATTCCCCTCTAAGGGAGAAAAATCTACTACGCCTAAAAGTACAGGATTTGAAAGAGAGTTTGAAAACTCCATATAGGTAACAGCCTCGGAGTTCATTACCTCTACCTGTATATTTTTTCTAAGAAATATCGGTAAATTGGTGGAAAGTAATCTTCCGTAATGCTCGAAGATAATTTCCATTGTACGAAGATGTTCCTTAGAAAACTTGGATGGCCTTGCAAAATCATAATTCTTAACAGGCTTTTCTTTATTATTTTTTATTTCTTCTGCGTCTAGTTCACCGCTTGTTAAGGCGTTCAGCAGGTTGTCTATTTCGTTTTGTGAAAGAACGTCACCCAAAGTTTTCTCACCACCATTCGTCCCAGTAATAATGTATTTCGGCTCATTTAAAGCCTCCTACGGCAAGAGCCTTACAGCTTATTGATAAGTCGCACTACTGAAGTTAACTCTTACAATAAATGCTGATTTAAACAATCCCTGGAGAGCTTCAAGAATTTCTTCCTTTACCTCATCCTCGTTATTTTTCATATCATCAATAGTGTGATTCTTAACTATTGTATTTATGGTATCTCTTATAACGCTGTCATAAGTTGCTAAAGAACCATCTGGAGCAATTGTTGCGTAATCCTCATTTGTACTGTCAAGAGATAACGATACACTAAGCACAGCGTAATGAGTTCCTCCATCGCCACTATCAGCTAAGTTTATAGTAAGATTTTCGCCTGTATTAACGGCGTAATCTACCATATCGGATACATTTACTGCCAGTGAACCTGCGGTATCTCCAGCCACCAAATCCAAATCTATAGCTGAGCACACCTTTGTGATAAGTTCATTAGCTTTTTGCGTCTCTGGTATGATAGTTATTGTCAAAACAGCTGTAAGAACAAGATTAACAACAACCAGTGCAAGTATAACTACTGTAATCAAATTCTTCTTCATGATTTGCCTTTCTTATTCATCTGTATTAGATGAATATGAGTTGTAAATTTTGATTTCAACACGTCTATTTCTTGCTCGTCCCTCTGCAGTGCTATTATCTGCTATAGGGACATATTCGCCTCGACCTGCGGATTTAATATAAGCAGGATTAAGATTAGTAACCTGTCGTATTCTTTCGGCAACATAAAGTGCTCTGTACATTGAAAGTACATCGTTATTCTCGTAAGTACCAGATTTCATTGGAACATTATCTGTATGTCCCTCTATTTCAATAATATTATTTGTATACTGTGAAAGTATTTTGGATAAATTATCAACTATAGGTATAGCATCTTCTGTAAGCACTGCCTTACCAGAATCAAAAAGCAAAGCACCATTAATGGTAATCATTACGTAATTTGCATTAAAATCAACTTCCACCTGATCCTGAAGACCATATTCTGAAAGCTTGCTTTCAATCTCTTCTGCAATGGACTCGCTTTCTGTAGCACCAGCTTCCTCTAAAGCTTCTTGTGCCTCTTCTACAGAAACGCCATTTGAGGTTTCCTCACCTTCATTTGAAGCAGAGCCATCTTCCTGTTGTTCTCCTTCATTTTGGGTATCGGTTGATCCCTCCTTTTCATACTGCTCATCATCACCATCATGAACACTATTAAAATAATCATCAAACATTTCAAGCTGACTGATTCCAGAAGAAATCATCTGTCCCTCACCAATAGAGGTTCCGCCTGATGAAAATATACTAAAACTAGACTGGATACTTGCTATTACTTCCTGGAATTTCTCCGTATCTGTGCTACTCATAGAGAAAAGCAATACGAAGAAGCAAAGTAACAGGTTCATCAAGTCTGAGAAGGTGGCCATCCAGGCAGGAGAACCAGCAGGAGCCTCCTCTTGCTTTGGCTTCTTTGCCATTAGCCTTCACCTCCTCCATCGCCTCCGCCAATAGCTTCACGAGCTGAAGGTGGCAAGAAGGATTTAAGTTTTTCTTCTATTACTCGTGGGTTTTCACCTGCTTGAATAGACAGCAAGCCCTCCACTGTAATACTCTTAGACATAGTCTCTAATCCACTGTTAACACCAAGCTTATTTCCTATAGGGCCTGTAAGCCAATTGGCAATTAGAGAACCATAAAGTGTTGTAAGTAAGGCAACGGCCATGTTAGGACCGATTGTAGATGCATCCTCAAGGTTCTTTAACATGTTAACCAGACCTACTAGGGTACCAATCATTCCCCAGGCTGGTCCCATTTCACCCCATTTAGACCAAAAGTTGATAACAACCTTATGTCTTGATTCCATATTATCAAGATCCGTTTCAAGAATAGCTCTTACAAGCTCAGGATCTGTACCATCTACTACTAAGTTAATTCCTTTTTTTAGGAATTCATCATCTATACTATGTGCTGCCTCTTCTAGGGCAAGTATACCCTCTTTTCTGGAAATATTGGCCAGATTAATGATTTGAGAAATACTATCAGCTGGGCTTACTACCTTTGGTTCATTAATAGCTAAAGTGATACCCTTTAGTCCACCAATGAAGTCCGCCATCTTATTACACGCCAAACAAGAAGACAATGAACCACCAATTGTGATAATAACTGATGGAACGTCTATGAAGTTTGCCATTGCTGCGACACCACCGGATGAAACGATTCCGAAGATAACCATTACAACACCCAGTACCAAACCAGCTAAAGTAGCTATATCCAAAACTCTCACCACCCCGTAATTTTTTAGAAAATCTAGCCAAATTGCATGGAATTACGCGCTTTAACTTTTGTGTATATTTTACTAGATTTAAACTTTATTGTCTACTTTTATACATAAAATCCTCTCATATTATTGTGTTTTTTCCATGTCCTAACCACTAAATATAGAATATTCACAAAATTTTTAAAATTTCATTACACAATCATTCTACGCGGCCTCCAAAACAAAAACCAGATTGTTACGCTCTCAAGCCTTAGTATTACTCCGTCGCGAAATTGCTCCTCGAGTAACACTAAGAGCTTGATAGCTACAATCTGGTTTTATCTAGATTTTATTTGTTCAACAATTATCGTTTAAGGTTGATAAGTTCTTCAAGCATTGTGTCGGATACGGTGATGATACGTGAGTTTGCCTGGAAACCACGTTGAGTGGTAATCATGTCGGTGAACTCTGCAGAAAGGTCTACGTTAGCCATTTCAAGCTGTCCTGTGTTCATAGAAGAACCATCAGCTGAAATGTCAACTCCGATACCATCAAACTCTCCTGAGTTAAGTGTTGTCTTGTAACAGTTGTTACCAATTTCTTCAAGACCAGATGCGTTTGCGAATTGAGCAGCTGCAATCTGTCCTAAAAGAACTGTGTTACCATTTGAATAAGAACCATAAATCCTACCGTCATTAGATACTGAAAGACCTGTCATGGTACCAAGCTTCTTACCTTCGCCTCTCATAATTGTTCCATCTGGAACACCACGGTTTGCAACAGCTGTTGATGTACCGCCGTTATCATAATTCATAAGCTGAGCAAAATCGATAGAGATATCAGATAGAGCCTGATTAATTTCAGGTGGCTGCTCAGGATCTGTTGTGCTTCTATTAGGTCCAAGAAGGGAAGTATGTAATGTTATTTTTTTACTTCCTGTAGCTCCTGCATAAATCAAATTACCTTCTTTTGTATCAAACTGAAGCTCTGATGCTGCAAAGGTAATATCTAACTTTTCTGTAGCCGCATCATAGCTTACGCCTAATACCGCTCTATCATCATCCAATCCACATGCCTGAGCTAAAGAAATTGGTGCTGCCCCAGCAGTACTACTAACAAATTTTTTAGTTTTTGCATCAAATGTGTAGTCAGAAACACCACCATAGCTGAATGTCTGTGGATTTGTTGTACTTGAAGCAGTAAATCCATCACTAAGGGAATAGCTACGTTTAAATTCTTCTGTAGTATCTCCACCAAAAATCTTATCAAGAGTATGAGGCTCTCCAGTTGTAACCTCTTCATTTAAATAATTAGCCAAAATATCTACATTATTCTTGTCAGTAATTCCTGTTAAGCTCACTGAATATTTTCCCATAGTCTCATCTTCAAGCTTAATAGAAAACTTTGCAGTATATGGATATCCCAGGTTATCATAAAGAGTAAAGGAACGAATATATCCACCTGATGATTTAAATTGCGAATCATATTTGTCAAGCACTCCACTAAAGCTAGCTTCTGTAGTAGCTTCTGGTGGAGATGTTAGATTTGCCGGTTGCATAACACGCAAAGGAGTAACAGTATTTTTAGTGATAACCGAAGGATTATCAGGATCAACCTGCCATCCCATAACAAGGTAACCAGTTGTTGTCATAGCAAGGTTACCATTACCATCAATATAGAATGAACCAGCTCTTGTAAATACGTTCTCAGAACCATTATTTACTACAAAAAAGTTGGTTGTATTAGTGTCAGATAATCTAATATCAAGGGCATCACCAGTAGACTGGGCAGCGCCTGATGAAGTAACAGATATTTTTGTTGCTCCATTAGTAACACCAAGACCAATCTGCTTAGCATTTACACCACCACGGGTTGCAGTGGCACCAGATGCCTGTGAAGTTGTCTGATACATAATATCAGAAAACGTTGTTGAAGATGATTTGAACGCAACTGTGTTAACGTTAGAGATGTTATTACCAATAACATCCATTTTTGTCTGATGTGTCTTAAGACCTGCCACACCAGAGAAAAGTGATCTCATCATAATGAATGACCTCCTCAAAGCAAAGTGCACTTGAGGTGACTGCTTGCCCCATCTGTCAGTCAGGGACAATT
This sequence comes from Pseudobutyrivibrio ruminis, assembly GCA_015057315.1. Classification (GTDB taxonomy): domain Bacteria; phylum Bacillota; class Clostridia; order Lachnospirales; family Lachnospiraceae; genus Pseudobutyrivibrio; species Pseudobutyrivibrio ruminis_D. Next base: position 45,396 of record SVER01000011.1, read on the forward strand.
AGCTTCCATAAGGTCCAGCTAAACTATAACAGCACCGTCAATATTTGTAAAAATGTTTTCTTCTGATTCAGTCTGATCCATAGCAGTTACTACTGTCTGGTTAGGTACATTGACTATGAATGCAAGTGTATCTACTAAAACCAGAGAATCAGTTATACCCTTAGCCTGTGCCTTTTGAACACCTTCCTCTAATCTAAGAGATTGCTCCTCAGATAGAACGATATTTCTGTCATCAAGCCTTTGGGTTGCATGCTTAGAGAATTTTAATTCAGAAGCACTTTCAAGCTTCTGCTTAAAAATATCTTCAAAGCTTGCGCCATTTAAGTTGCCAAGTGGTCTAGACTCAGCAGCTGGATTTAGATAAGTTCCAGCAACTTGCTCTATGGAGGTGAAATTAGGATTAATACTTATATTACTCATGTTACCCTCCTAAGCTTTAAATCTCTGTGGCTCCTTCCACTAAAACCTCTTCATCTTCTGTATTTACTTCTGGGGTATTATCAGTTGATATATTCATGTCAGCATTCTTTTCAGCCTCAGCAGTATTTTCAGATGAAGCATCCGATACTTTTTCAGTGGTATCAGAAGTAACCTCACTATTTTTATCGGCTTCTTCTACCGCTTTCATTAGCTTTTCAAATTGAGCTAATACTTCAAGATACTTTTTCTCAACATCCTCTTCCAAGAAATCATAAGACCTTGGATATTGACTTAGTGCGTTGTAATATGCAGTTGCACCTGCAATCTTCTCTCCATCCTTTACTGTAACTTCCTCTACATTAGGAAGCTTTTTAACTTCATCGGCAAAGAGGCTTACAACGTATTTAGACATGTAATAGTCTCCGTCAACAACAGATGTTATTTTTGACTTTTCATACATCTGTCCATCCACAGATACCATTAAGCCTTTTTCGTCATCCTTCTGCACAAAATCAACAATACCTGTAATTTCCTTACCATTAACATTTAATGTCACATAATTTCCAACTAAGCTATTGCCTTCGATATTTTCCATACCAGATTGTACACTTTGAATGGCTTCAATCTGTGTAAACGAAGCAAGCTGAGCAACATACTGGCTGTTATCTGTAGGCTGTAGTGGATCCTGGTATTGCATTTCAGCTACTAATAGCTGTAAAAACATATCTTGATTATATTCAGTACTTTTCGCATCCTTAGTTTTAGATGTGGATGTAGCAGTATTACTTTTAGTAGCCTCTTGTGACTCTGCAGTCTTTTTATACTGACCATTAGTTACACCACCAATAAGGTCAAGCTTTACATCTGCCATTTAATTCCTCCTCCCTTACGCCTGATAATCTAAAGTATTGCCATTATCAATCATCATCTGAGCAATCAGTGCATCCTCATCAGACATCAATCCTGAAAGCTCATCCAAGCTATTCAAATTGATTCCCCTAGTCTGTTTTCTTGATCTATCTTCCTGCTCATTTCTCTGCTGTTGATTTCTGGCATCTTCCTCAAGATTTCTTTCAAACTCGTGAGTTCCTACTGATACTTCAATGGATGTTACCTTAGTAGAGCTCTGATTCATTTCAAGCTTAAGATTAGCCATTTGACTTTCTAGAGCCTGTTTTACAGCATCATTTTCTGTGAAAATTTTTGCTACAATATCATTACCCTTTTGTGTAACCTCCAGATAGATTTTACCTAAACCCTCTGGATTAAGAGTCATTTCCATTGTTGTTGATTCTGCATTAGTTAGAACTCTTGCCTGTTCAACCAGTTGATTAATGATTTCTTCACTTCTTACAGTCTCTCCAGTAGGAAGTGTAACAATCTGTTCTTCACTTGAAAATTGAAGTTCAAATTTAGGCTCAGCATATACTATGCCTTCACCTTTAATCTCTGGCTTTGTCTCAGGCTTAATTTCCATCTTAAATGTTTTTGCATCAGAAGATTGTCCTTCATTAAAGCTTTCTTTCTTATTTTCCGTAGCATTTTGCTTTTCCAAAGAAGCTTCCACATCTGAATAATTATCATCTGTTGCAATTACATCTTTTGACTCCTTATTTACATTCTCTTTAACCACATCATTTGAAATTACCTGTGCTTTGTTTTCTTCATTCTTCATAGGTTGTAATTCTTCTGTTGTCTCAACAGGTACTTCTTTATTTTCCTGGGTTAAATTTTCCTGCACTAAAGGAGCAATTTCTTTCTCACCTTTCGTTTCAAAGGAAGCAATTATTTCCTTGAAATCCTCTAAAGGTATCTTTGTTTCTTGTAGCAACTGGTCAGTAATCTCATTTACCGAATCAAGTATAGCCTTAAATTCATCACTCATAACTAAAGTGATAGAATCCTCTTCCCCTTTTAGAGCGGCCACTACATCTGCAAGCTTTTGTGGATTAAACAAATCCATTAATGAAAGTCCTAATTCTTCTATAGCTTTTTCAATATCTTCCTCAGATACGCCAAGCTCATCTGCTATGCCTTCCTTAATTTCATCTACCGCTTCCACCACCTTATCTACAGTCTCCTGAGGTTCTTTTTCTTTTACAGGAGTAGAATCTTCAAGCTTACTATTTTTCGTTCCACTAAGCTTTTTTGAGGCATCACTTGCAGTATTATCAGCAGGTGTAGCCTTTGGTTCTACGACTTTAGATAAGTCAGTCCCTTGCACATTTGATCCAGCAATGTTTTTTAATGTACTTTCAAATAAAGTGGAATTATTCGCCTTATCCGCTTTACCTGCAGGCATTTCTACATTAATGCTTTTTACCTGAACCAGTAGATTTGAAACATTGCTACTTGTCATGCAATTCCTCCTTTCTAACATATTCTGTTTTCAAGTTGCTATATAAGATGTTATTAAGGCTCCATCATCTTTGTAATGATTGCTGCATTTTCAGTACTCATAGCTGAAATGATATCTGCTCTTGTGGCTGCATCCATACCAGAAAGTATTTGGCAAACCAGGTCAAAATCATCTGTCATAGTATCAAAAATTGCAGCTGCATTTTTTGGCTTCATGCTGGTATAAACCTTTACATAGTCTTCGATTTCTGCATCCTTTTGGAGCTGAGAAACCACCTGCTTGTAAATAGCTTCAGCATTATCAGGTTCAATGGATTCATAATAGCTCTTATATTCATTTATATCGGGTGCTTTATCTGAAAAAACAACCTCTTCATAAAATTTTTCTTTTTCCTGTTCAAAGGCTGCTTCATTAGCCTTATATTCAGCGAGCTCCGCTGAAGCAGCCTCAAGCTCCTTGATATAATCGCCGTTTTCAGTTCCAGCTTTTTTTAGCTCTTCTATCTGCACCTCTAATTCCTTAATTCTTTCCATGGCCTCTTCCACAGTTTTGTAAGGAATTTCTTCCTCTTCCTCAGCTGGAATATATTCTTCGATTCCTGGCAAAATACGATTTACATAAGGCACGTCCTTAAGCACAGGAAACAGCACTGTAGAGCCAAATCCGCCTACATCCATTTTTACTAAAAAGGCAAAAATAACAAGCCAGATAAGAATAATAAGAAGTACAACAAATCCCATGATAAGGCCACCTACTACTCCTAGGCGTTCCTCATCGCCGGGATATACCTCTCCATTTTTCTTTGCTTCTTTTCTGGCTTCCTTTTCAGCTTTTTTCGCTTCTTTTTTTGCTTCCTTTTCGGCTTTTTTCGCTGCCTTCTTATCCTCTTTGCTTTCTTGTGTCTCTTGTGTCTCTGCTACATCTGCCATAACTTATCCTTCCTCTTTTTCTGAATTAAAATATGAATAGCTAACTAGTTCATCTGTAATCTTGCCTTCTTCATAGTCCATTTCTTCAATAAATTCCTCAAAGGCATGCTCGCGTAATTTCTCATGCATTTTTCTTTCCATCATTACATCATTAAGTTTTTTTCTAGCATTTTCCATAGCCTTTTGAGCCTTTGACAGCTCTATCATCTGGTCTCTAAGAGCCACTTTCATAGAAGAAATTGCATTCTTACAGGTCTTTATTTCCTTGATATCAATATTTCCGATAGAAAGCTCCTTTAACTGTCTTTCATAACCAGCCTGACGAATCATAAGCTCTCTAAGCTTTTGTTGTTCTTCGTTAAACCTGGCGGTAGCCATACCAAAATTTGCTTTTTCCTGCTCTTCAATCTTCTGTTTTAACTCCAGGATATTTTGCATCCTATAAACAAATTTTGCCATAAGCTAACCCCTTAATCATCGAAAATAGCTGTCATTTGTGAGATGATATCATCAAATTCAAACTTGTCATGTGTTTGCTGCAAAAGGAATTCATTTACAGCATCTATCTTTTTAATAGCATAATCTATCGATTTATTTGAGCCATTTTTATATGCACCAATATTTATAAGGTCCTCTGCCTCCTGATAGGTTGCAAGTACATTCTTAAGCTTTCCAGCTATTGCCTTATGCTCCGGTGTTGCCACAGCAGACATTACTCTGGAAATTGATTGAAGCACATCTATAGCAGGATAATGATTCTTTTGAGCAAGCTTACGATTAAGCATTATATGTCCATCTAAAATGGAACGGGCTGTATCAGTAATAGGTTCATTAAAATCATCACCGTCTACAAGAACCGTATAAAGGCCTGTTATAGACCCTTCAGATGCATTTCCTGCTCGTTCAAGAAGACGAGGCATTTCTGAATATACAGATGGTGGATATCCTCTTGTAACAGGAGGCTCCCCTGATGCCAAGCCAATTTCACGTTGCGCCATAGAAAAACGGGTAAGGGAATCCATCATCAAAAGAACATCTTTACCCTGGTCTCTAAAATATTCAGCAATGGCTGTAGCTGTAAGCGCAGCCTTTTTTCTAATAAGCGCCGGCTTATCAGATGTAGCACACACTACGACAGACCTTGCCATGCCCTCAGGTCCTAAATCGTTTTCTACGAATTCTCTTACCTCTCGTCCACGCTCGCCAATGAGCGCTATAACATTTATTTCAGCCTTAGTATTTCTTGCAAACATACCCATAAGGGTAGATTTGCCAACACCAGAGCCTGCAAATATACCAATTCTTTGTCCCTTTCCTACTGTAATCAGTCCATCTACAGCCTTAACCCCCAGTGGAAGCGGCTCTTTAATAATTACTCGGGACATAGGATCAGGCGGGTCTGCTTCTGCAGGATACTCCACCAGATTCTCAAATTCATTTAAGTCATCTACATCTGATGGGATACCTAGCCCATCCACCAGATGTCCTAATAGCTCATTGCCAACAGCTACCCCAAGAGGATGTCCAGTGTTTTCTACCATGCAGCCAACACCAATGCCCTCCACATTCTCATAAGGCATCAAAAGCAGACGTTTATCCTTAAATCCGACAACCTCTGCTTTAATTCTTTCCTCAGACCCTTCTACAATAATTTCGCACAAATCACGTAGCTTGGCCTCAGGCCCAACTGATTCAATTGTAAGTCCAACTACCTTAACCACCTTGCCAAGAGATTTAAAATAATCCTTTTCAACAAGCTGCATTAAAGAATTCGCATCCAAATTATCTTCTCCTTAACTCAAGGCTCTAATCTCTCTAATAAGATTATCCAGCTCTGTATCAATACTGCAATCAAAAATACCCCCATCAGTTTCTATGATACATTGACTGTCATTTAATAGAGGGTCAGCTATTATATCAAGGCCAACCTCTGCGCCTACTTTCCCCTGTATTTCGTCCTTTTTGCTCTTTATAAAATCTGCATTTGCATCACTAACCTTGATTTGCATCTGTCCAGTGCGCTCTATCTTCATAATACAATGGTCTAAAAGATGATATATAACATCCTTTCTACCGCCTAGCTCTACAGAAAAAACATGTTCAAATACTGGGAGACACATCTCTACAATCTCTCTTTCCATTTGAAGCTGCTTTTCCATATAATCGTTTTGGATTTTATCAACTTCAGATTGCATGGAACGCTGTGCCTCCTGAAGTTCCATAGCGGCACGCTGGGTGCCTTCGTTATAGCCTTCCTTTTCACCATCTTGACGTGCAAGATTTTTCATAGCATCAGCATTTAACTTAGCAGCTGAAAGAATCTCTTCTGCCTGGGAATTGGCATCTGCTATTATCTGCTCAGCATTTTGCCTTGCTTCTTCTAATATAGCCTCAGTCTGCTCAGACATATCAATAGGTTCTTCCTCAGGCTGAGAAATAGTATCAACCAGGCCTAAGAACTCATCTACATCCATTCCATCAGGAACCTCTTCTCCTGATTCCCTCATAGCCTCCAGGCGACGTTCCCTTTCCTCTTCTAAAAGTTTAGCCTTATATTCCTCTTCCTGCTTTAAAATGATACGCCTTGCAAGCTCATTAGAATCAATAACAGCCGATTCTCGCTCCCCTTCCTCATCAACAGCATCCGGGGCAACGGTAAAGCCATAAATGACATTTTTACTAGACAACAAGTTCGTCTCCTCCACCTCTTGAAATTACAATTTCTGCGGAATCCTCCAGCTTTCTGATAATACCAACAATCTTCTGTTGAGCTTCCTCAACATCCTTCATACGTACTGGACCCATGAATTCCATGTCTTCCTTAATCATTGCTGCAAGACGAGAAGAAAGGTTCTTAAATATAGCAGCCTGAACCTCATCATTTGCTCCCTTAAGTGCCACGCCAAGGTCTGAGTTATCAACGTCACGAAGTACACGCTGAATAGCTCTATCATCAAGAAGCAAGATATCCTCGAATACGAACATCTTCTTTCTGATTTCCTCTGCAAGCTCTGGCTCTTCGATTTCCAGAGATTCCATGATACGTTTTTCTGTACCACGGTCAACTGTATTAAGAATATTAACAACAGCATCTACGCCACCAGCGATTGTGTAATCCTGATTGATAAGAGAAGAAAGCTTTCTTTCAAGTACTCGCTCAACCTCCTTAATAACTTCAGGTGATGTTCTATCCATCATAGCAATACGCTTTGCAACATCCGCCTGCTTTTCAGGAGGAAGTGCGCCGATGATAAGTGATGCCTGCCCCGCCGACAGGTAAGACAAAATCATTGCGATAGTCTGTGGATGCTCGTCCTGTATAAAGTTAAGTACCTGTGAAGGCTCTGTCTTTCTGATAAATTCGAAAGGTCTAACCTGTAAGCTTGCTGTAAGCTTTGTAATAACATCCTGTGCCCTGTCGTCTCCAAGAGCCTTCTCCAAAAGCTCTTTGGCGTAGCCAATACCACCTTCTGCAATGTATTGCTGGGCAAGACACACCTGGTAAAACTCCTCAATAACTTCTTCCTTTAGCGCTGGAGAAATGCTTCTGGTATTTGCAATCTCAAGCGTAAGTTCCTCTATTTCCTCTTCCTTGAGATGTTTAAAAATCTGAGCCGATTTCTCCGGGCCAAGGGCAATTAAAAGTATAGCTGCCTTTTGTACGCCATTTAAATCCTCGTTCGCCATAACTTATTATCCCCAATCCTCATTTAGCCAATTTCTAAGAAGCTGCGCAACAGCCTCCGGTTTCTCGTCAACAAATTTTTCAATAAGGATACGTGCCTCAGATTTTTCAGTATAGCCAATATCCTCAAGCTCTTCTTCCTCCTCTTCCTGAGTGGAAGCAATCAAATCGTCAATTGTAAGCTCCTGCTCCACAGGCTCCTCTTCCTCTGTTCTAAGACTTCTAAATACAACAAAGCCAAGCATTGCAAAGATAAGGAATGCAAGAACGATTTGAAGTATATCTGTTATGGAAATTCCTGAACCTTCTGAATACTGGAACATAGGAATTTCATAAGCAACAACTTTAACACTTGTGGTTGGAAAACCTGTGGCTCTTGCTACCACTTCCACAATATCATCTGTAACCTCCTGCTGAACAGGATCGGAATTTGCTCTGACAAATTCATCAAAGGTCTGTCCCAGCTCTTCTAGTGTGCCATCGCTTTCCATCTTATCCTGATTGTAAATTGCAAAGGTCTTACATGTAACAGAAATAGAAGAATCATCTAATATACGCTTTCCCATCTCATCCTTATGGGTGGTGATTCTCTCATCAGGTAAATAATCCTTGTAGAACTCTTCTGTAGAGGTCTCTGTTTGGTTGTTATCCTCCATGACGTAGGTGGTGTCATCATCATTGGTATCTGTTCCAGGAACTCCACCTGCTCCATTTACTGAGTTTGAGCTTGAACCTGATTCGCTATCAAGATAGCCCTCGGTACGGCCTTCATCTACTGAATAGTCATAATCTACATAACTATTTTCATCGAAATTCATAGATAGATTTACACCTACAGAAATATCATCATATAGGTTTGTTCCATCTAAAACCTTATGTACTCTCTCGGCTATTTCATTACTAGCCTGCTGTCTAACATCCTGATTGCCAGCAGCACTTGATAATGATGTTGTTTCTTCGTCACCAGGGAAAAGCATATTGCCTTCTGTATCCATAATGGCGATATTATCGGTATTGTCATTTCCTAAGGTACATGCCACATATCTGGCAATTCCTCTGGCAGTTTCAGGAGACATTTCAGACGATAATGTAAGAGTAATTGTCGCCCAAGATGGTTCTTTTTTAGCTATCAAAGTACCATCCTGTTCTGGAATGTTTAAAAGAACCTCTGCTTTTTCTATCATAGACTGAAGTTCAAGTGTTTTTTCATATTTTTCTTCAAGAAGCTCTTTATATTTTTTCTGCTTGTCAGCTTCCGTGGTAGAAAAGCTTCCGTCAAAAACATCATCAATTGAATAGCCTGAACTTGGAATATCGTTAGAACCAAGAACAACATTCATCTGTCCATAGTTCTTATCCATTACGTAGAATGTAAAGCCATCATCACTGGTTTGATATTTGACACCTTCAGACTCCAGCAATTCTTTTACCTGTGCAGCCTGTGCGCCGTCTTCACATTTTATTAATTCAACGTAATTCGGTCTTGTGATAACAACCGCTAAAATAATGAAAGACACAAGAACAACAGCAGTAATTGACACAATCAACACCTGCTGTCGTTTTGTAAACTTCCTCCACCATTCAAGTATTCTGTTAATGATAGCTTGAATCTGTTCTGGCATATGATCTCCCCTTTTTGTGCATTAATTAGATTTGCATTTGCATAATCTGCTGATAAGCCTCTAGAACCCTATCGCGAACTGCTACTGTATACTGTAATGCAATATTTGCTTTTTGCTCGGCAATCATCAAATCGTGTGTATTGTCAGTCTCGCCAAGTGCAAAAGCAACCTCCTCCTTATGAGCTGCCTGAATCTGCGAATTGGTATCATTCACCAAATTCATAACAGAATCCAACATACTCTGAAAACCCTTATCCGCATCTACCTTCACTTCTGATGTGGATTTAACTGGTGTAGCCCCATATAATTCCTTAAGTGCCGCAATATCCATGTAACTCCTCCCCTAATCAAGAAATTGCCCTTACGAATTTCTCCTTAATTGTATTTACTGTCCAACCTGTATTCCTGATGAAGCCATGCTCTTAATTGCCTGGAAAGCTGTAACATTAGCCTCGTAAGAACGGCTGGCATCAATAAGGTTAGTCATCTCAGTAACTGTGTTTACATTAGGATATCTAACGTATCCATTCTCATCAGCATCTGGATGAGATGGGTCGTAAGCCATAATAAAATCCGTTTCAGTATCTTCAGAAACCTTGGATACCTTAACACCATTTCCCATATATGCAGCTGTGCTGTCTTTTAAAATATGCTTAAACGAAGGCACCCCAGCCTTAAGCTGCTTCTCCTGAAAAGTAACAATCTTTCTTCTGTATGGACCACCATTTTCAGTACGAGTAGTACTAACATTAGCAATATTTTCTGCTATAACATCCATACGAAAACGCTGTGCAGTCATTCCTGTAGCTGCAATATCAAAAGGTTGAAATAATCCCATAGTCTACCTCCTTAAAAACCTAACTACTTGGAAATAACCGACTTAAATCTGTTAAATTCGTTGGTAGTACTAGTCATTAGTGCCTGATACCTAAGGGTCTCTGATGCAAGCTCTACGTTTTCGGTATCCATATCAACATTGTTTCCATCTAATCTATATGAATAGTGTCCGTAATCTGTATATTCTATTCCTTCTACCTTGTGACCGTCATCATCAAGCTTATTAACAGCTCTCTCTAACGAGGTCTCGTGAACATCTAGAAGTTCCTTTCTGAGAACACTTTCAAACTCTATATCCTGTCTCTTATATCCAGGAGTATCATCGTTTGCCATGTTATTCAAGATGAGAGTCTGTCTTTGCCAACTCACATCAGCTGTATTATCAAGTGCATTGATAAATCCAAAAGCGTCTGAAGTAATCATTCTGCAATCCTCCTAGATTAATATAATTATAGAAATATTTACCAAAAAACACAAGGTATTTTTACATCATATAGTATAAATTGCTTGTTGTGTATACAACTAATTGTATAAAAGGCATTTTTTATTAAACACCTATATATATATTATGATAATTTTGTGTATAAGTTATGAAAAATAACATCAAAATTCCAAAGAATACAAAAAAGGACCTACTTCGAGTAAGTCCTTTTATTACACAAATCCATTTATTTATTTTTCTTAATCTCGTTAAGTTCATCAAATACAACATCATTTAAAACCTTAATGTATGTACCCTTCATACCAGAAGAACGAGATTCGATAACACCTGCCGACTCGAACTTGCGAAGAGCATTTACGATAACTGATCTTGTTATACCTACTCTATCGGCAATTTTTGATGCAACCAACACCCCTTCGGTACCATCTAATTCATCAAAGATGTGAATGATTGCCTCAAGCTCTGAATAAGAAAGTGTTGAAATAGCACTCTTTACTACCTGAAGCTTACGATTTTCCTCAGCAGACTCCTCATTAACTGAACGCATCATCTCAAGGCCAACTACTGTTGTACCATACTCTGTAAGAATGATATCATCAATATCGTACTGCTTGTCAAATCTGTAAACAAATAATGTTCCAAGTCTCTCTCCTGCAATATCAATTGGAGCAATGATTGCTGAATACATATCAATATCAGATTTCTCAAAGCCAAGAGTCTTAAGATTTACATTCTCCTTTGTAGAAAGGATTGAAAGTAATCTTTCGTTTAAAAGAGGGTCGATAAATCCTCCAACCTCATCCACAATAAGCTCACCTATTTCTGTGGTGTTTGGAAGATGTGAAAGTCCAAGCACTTTACCCTTCTTCGAAATAACAAGTACAGAAGAATCCAAGATTTCTGTAAGAACAGAACAAATATCATTGAATACTACCTTTGAAGAGTTATTATTGTGAAGAAGCTTTCCAATCTTTCTTGTCTTGTCTAATAACTGTACACTCATTTAAACTATATTCCTCCTAAATCTAAACATACTCAAATATTCATAATCATCTATCCCCTGTTTTGTGAAATTTGTGTATATTATAGCACCGATTGATACAAATTACAATTAATTTCAGAATATTATAACTATTTATTCTGATTTTCAACAAATCTGCATTCATCGTTGGCGCAAACTAGTTTATTGCCCTTTTCCACCATATAGGTTCCACACTTAGGACACTTTTCTGTAGTTGGTCTAGACCAGCTAATGAAATCACACTCTGGATGATTTGCACATCCAAAGAACTTTCTTCCCTTTTGTGACTTTCTGATAACAACATCACCGCCACATTTAGGACAAGGTACTCCAATCTTTTCCAAGAATGGCTTAGTATTACGGCACTCAGGGAAACCTGGACATGCCAAAAATTTACCATGAGGTCCAAATTTGATAACCATGTTACGTCCACACTCTTCGCAGATAACATCTGTTACCTCATCATGAATCTCAACCTTAGCAAGCTCTTCCTCTGCTACCTGAACAGCCTTTTCCAAATCAGGGTAGAAGTTTCTGACAACAGACTTCCACTCTACCGTACCTTCCTCTACTCCGTCAAGAAGCATTTCTAAATTTGCTGTAAATTTATCATCTACAATAATAGGGAATGATGCTTCCATTATAGAATTAACAACCTCTCCAAGCTCTGTCACAAAAAGGTTCTTAGCTTCCTTTGTGATGTAATGACGCTTGATAAGTGTTGTAATTGTTGGAGAATAAGTACTTGGTCTACCAATACCAAGCTCCTCTAATGTCTTTACCAGTGATGCCTCAGTAAAATGAGGTGAAGGCTGTGTAAAGTGCTGCTTTTCCTCAAAGCTGTCAAAGGCAAGCTTTGTATCTTCTGTTAATTTTGAAAGAGGATGTGTCTTCGACTCTCCCTCATCATCAGCAGAAACATATATCATCATAAAGCCATCAAACTTAATAGATGAATCTGCAGCTGTAAATACATGATTCTTAGCCTGTACATTAAGTGAAACTGTATCATAAACAGCATTTGCCATCTGGCTTGCAACAAATCGCTTCCAAACAAGCTGATATAGTCTGAATTGATCTCTTGTTAAGCTATCCTTAATTTCCGATGGAATAAGCTCAATATTCGCAGGTCTAATTGCCTCATGGGCATCTTGAACCTTACCTGTATTTTTCTTAGAAGCAACTGAAGGTGCAGATAAATAATTATCACCGTAGTTTGCAGTAATAAATTCTTCTGCTGCTGCCCTAGCCTCATCAGATACTCTAGTTGAATCTGTACGAAGATAAGTAATAAGACCGATTGTACCATGGCCTTTTACACTAACACCTTCGTAAAGCTGTTGTGCAACGCTCATAGTCTTTTGAATTGAAAAATTCAAAGCCTTTGAAGCTTCTTGTTGCATTGTAGATGTCGTAAATGGAAGAGGCGCTTTCTTCTCTCTCGTACCCTTTTTGATAGATGCTATTGAAAAATCAGCACCCTTCAAATCTTCCATAATTTTATCAAGACTTTCCTTATCTGAAATGTCCTTTTTACCAGTTGTATCGCCATAATATTTAGCGACGATTGGTTTCTTAGAATGTTCTGCATCAAGTAAAACATCAAGTGTGTAATACTCCTGAGGAATAAACTGTTCAATCTCTTTTTCTCTGTCGCAGATAATACGAAGTGCTACAGATTGAACACGTCCTGCAGATAAACCTCTTTTAACCTTTGCCCAAAGAAGTGGTGAAATCTTATAACCTACCATTCTATCAAGCATACGTCTAGCCTGCTGAGCATCAACAAGATCCATGTCAATTTCTCTAGGATGCTTGATTGCGTTTTTAACAGCTGTTTTTGTAATTTCGTTAAAGGTAATACGATATACCTTTTTATCTTGTAAATTAAGGGCGTGAGTAAGATGCCATGAAATAGCTTCTCCCTCACGGTCGGGATCAGTTGCGAGATATATCTTGTCTGCCTTCTTTACTTCCTTACGAAGTGCTGCAAGCAACTCTCCCTTGCCACGAATTGTAATATATTTAGGTTCAAAATCATTATCCGGGTCAAAGCCAAGCTGACTCTTTGGCATGTCTCTGACATGACCTTGAGAAGCCATAACCTCGTAATTACTACCTAAAAATTTCTTTATGGTATGCACCTTTGCTGGTGACTCCACAATAACTAGATTTTTTGCCATTTAAATTTGCTCCTATATCTTAAAATAGAAATCGTTTCTCACTATACAACATTATTTTTTTATTTTCAAGGAAAAATTTTCCATATTGAAGAAACAATTTAATTAAAGAGTATAAAAACTAGCTACAAATCATATCATTTTTACGTAATTATTTTTGAAGACTTCAGACAGCGCGCCTAGTCTTTCCAATGAAAGTACAGTTGATAAAAGCTTTAGATAATCCATGTTACTTTCCTCTAAGGCTGTAGCAAGGCTTTTGGGATATTCATCAAACATGCACAGCACCTTCTTTTGTTCAGCTGTTAGATTTAAAGATTCCTTTTTTCTATTAAGCTCACTTTTGGGCTGCCCGTAATAATTCAGCAGCTCGTTTACAAATGCATCAATATTATATATTATACCAGCGCCCTGGGATATAAGCTTATTGGTACCAGTGCTAAGTGAATCTCCAACTCTACCAGGAGTTACATAAATATCCTTTCCATGCTCTAGTGCAAAATCAGCCGTTATCAGTGAGCCCGATTTATCTCTTGCTTCTACCACTATCACTATATCAGATAAAGCAGAAACAATGCGGTTTCTTCTTGGAAAATTTAAAGCTACAGGGCTTGCTCCCATTTGATATTCGGAAATTACAGCTCCTTTGGATGCAACTATTTCTTCATATATATTTCTATTATCACTTGGATAAATAACATCACATCCGCTTCCTAAAACTGCCACAGTGTTTCCACCACTATCAAGACAGCCTCTATGGGAATATGCATCTATCCCTCTTGCCATTCCACTGATTACAGTAAAGCCATTTAGCCCAAGCTTTTCTCCAAGCTCCAGCGCCATCTTCTTTCCATAGGCACTACATCTTCTTGCGCCAACAATAGATACAGCTCTATTAAAATCAGGAAGTTCGCCAATATAAAACAGGCCGTAGGGATAATCATATATATTCCTTAGTTTTTCAGGATATTTATCATTTTCCACTGTGATAAATGAAAATGGAGAGTTATAAAATTCGTAATACTCCTTTTCTAAATCAAATTTTTTCCTGCCCTCTAAAAATTTATCTATTGTCTTTTCATCTAAAAGTTTAGTGGCCATAAGCTCTGCTTTAGAGGCATTATACAGATTATACGAATCATAAAAATATTCTATCAGCTTTGGCTTTTTGCCATAGGTAATATCTTCATTTTTCATAAACCAATACTGGTAGTGAATGTTTTCCATTAAATCCCCTCCTCCCAGTATCTCTTATCCAAGCCTCTGTAGCAAAGAGCCTCCTGTAGATGCTCTAAACAAATATTCTCACTTAAATCCATATCGGCAATGGTACGTGCCACCCTTAATACCTTGTGATAGGTTCTTGCGGTAAGAGAATATTTTTCGTACATAGCTTCCATGTATTGAATTTGCTCATCTGTAAGAATGCAAAACTTATCTATCAATCCACTAGGAATTTGACTGTTAAATTTAAAATCATAATCTTCATATCTCTTTTTTTGAATTTCATGACAGGCGATTACTCTTTTTCTAATATCGTAAGAGCTTTCATTTTTCTGCTTCATAGATATCTGGGCAAAATTAAGAGTTGGCGCCTCAACACAAATATCTATTCTATCTAAAAGAGGCTGTGATATTTTGGATAAATATCTTTGAATAGACAAGCGTGTACAATGACATCTGTTCAAATCCGGATAGTATCCGCAAGAGCATGGATTCATTGCTGCAACAAGTACAAAATCTGCCGGAAATGTAAAGCTTCCTGCTGCCCTGGAAATATTTACCTGCTTATCTTCTAAAGGCTGCCTAAGTATTTCCAATGTACTTTTATTAAATTCTGTTAGCTCATCCAAAAATAATACACCTCTATGGGCAAGTGAGATTTCCCCGGGATGGGGATTATGTCCTCCCCCAACAAGCCCCTGGGCTGATACTGTATGATGAGGACTCCTAAACGGTCTAGCTTGAATCAAGCCCTTTCTTTCATCAAACATACCACAAACTGAATATATCTTTGAAAGCTCCAGCTGCTCCTTATCATCCATCTTTGGCAAAATAGATGGAATACATTTTGCAATCATAGATTTGCCGGCACCAGGCGGGCCTACCATAAGCATGTTATGCATACCTGAGATAGCTACTTCACAGGCTCTTCGTAAGGCCTGTTGCCCATTAATCATGGCAAAATCATATTCTTCCTGGGATGGTTTTACATCAAATCCTGCATCTAGCTTCTTTTCTTCAAAGATGCCTTCATTCATAAGCTCAATCACATCGCTTATATTTTCAACGCCTATACTTTTAATACCTGTAACCAGTCTTGCTTCTAAAAGATTTCCTTTTGGAACAATCAAAATCTCAAAATTATTCTTTTTAGCTTCTATGGCCATTGATAGCACACCGTTTATAGGCTGTATTTTGCCATCTAAGCCAATTTCTCCGCATAGGCATATAGATGGAAGCTTTTCGCATTCAATTATGCCTATAGCCGATAAAATGGCCACTGCAATAGGCAAATCAAAGCCTGCTCCTGTTTTTCTAATACTGGCTGGTGATAAATTAATGGTGATTCGCTTTATAGGAAGTGCATAACCTGCGTTTTTTAGCGCAGCTCTCACTCGCTCCTTTGCTTCCTTCACCTCTGAGGATAGGTAGCCCACCATCTCAAAAATAGGCATACCTTCAGAAATATCTGCTTCTACAGATATCAGCTTTGAATCGATACCATAAATGGTAGCGGTATTTACAATACTATACAATTAAACTCCTTGGAATAGTATAAGATATATATAAGAAAAGACAGGAGTTATATTAGCATACTCCTGTCTATTGTTCAAGATATTTTATAACTTAACGAATTCTTTCTGTAAGACCAAGCTTCTTATGAACCTTTCTAAGTGTCTTATTGGCAAAATAAGATGCCTTCTCAGCATTTTCTTTAATGCATTCGTTAATATATGTTTTATCATTTTCAAGCTCAGCGCATCTAGCGTGGAATGGATCAAGCATGTCTGCAACGGCTTCACCTACAGCAACCTTGAAATCGCCATAGCCCTTACCTTCAAATTCCTTTGCAACCTCATCCATAGTCTTATTTGTAACAACACCATAGATTTCCATAAGATTAGATACACCTGGCTTATTCTCCACATCATATCTAACCTCTGCGTCAGAATCAGTTACTGCCTTTTTAAACTTGCGGATGATTGTATCTCTATCATCAATAAGGTAAATTGTGGCATTGGCATTTTCATCTGATTTAGACATTTTCTTTGTAGGCTCTGCAAGGGACATAATTCTTGCACCAGCCTTAGGGAAGTATCCCTCTGGAATTGTAAATACATCACCATAAATATTATTAAAGCGTTCTGCCACATCTCTACAGATTTCAAGATGCTGCTTTTGGTCTGCTCCAATTGGTACTAAATCAGTCTGATACAAAAGAATATCAGCAGCCATTAATGCAGGATATGTAAATAAACCAGCATTGATATTGTCTGCATGCTTAGCAGATTTATCCTTAAACTGAGTCATTCTGTTAAGCTCGCCCATATATGTAAAGCAATCTAAAACCCAGCCAAGCTCAGCATGAGCTGGTACATGTGACTGAAAATAGATACAGTTCTTCTTAGGATCTAAGCCTGCTGCCACATACTGAGTATAAATACGTCTTGCATTCTGCTTGAACTCTGTAGGGTTCTGTCTAACTGTAAGTGAATGTAAATCCATTACGCCAAAGAAGCAATCATACTCCTCATTAAGATTAACCCAGTTCTTAAGTGCTCCAATATAATTTCCAAGGGTAAGCTTTCCTGTAGCCTGCATACCCGAATATAATACTTTTCTTTCTTTTTCCATAATACTAGTCTCCAAATTCATTATTTATTATGAAGTATATTCTTTCGAATATACTCATTAGTAGCTGCTTCTCCTTCATTAGCCAGATGTGTAAGCATATCCTCTAAAAGCCTTGCTGTCTCTTCATGCATAAGATACTTGGCCTTACCCTTATTGTAGTATTCAAGGGCACTGGCATCGGTGTAAGCATCCTTTTGATAGTTCTTACAAGCTGCCACTCTATCGCAGTACATTTCCACTACGTAATTAACTGGCATCTTCATACCAGCCATTCCTGATTTTCCATCTAAAGCGTAATCAATCCAATATTCAAAATGATGCTTATTTCTGCCTTTGTGATGAAGCCAGGCAAGTGATACTCCCTTATCTTCTCTTTCAGCGTTGTTAGGACTCTTATCGCCTTGATAGTATTTAGCTCCAACCAAAAACTCCACAGGGCTGTATTTAGATAAATCATGTAATAGTCCTTGTTTGTATAGCCCTACTGCAAAGCATCCTTTCATTACAAGATGTCTATGATGTGTAATTGTTTTAAAATGTTCCCAAGCTTTCATTTAATTTGTACCCTTCTTCATCTTAATTCCAACTAAAACGCTAATGGAATTTCCCGGAACATTTATCGATTGCTGATCATGGATTGGCTTTGGTGAAAAATCACCATCATACTTAGCTGTATTAAAGCAAAGACGCCATCGCTTTCCAGGCGCCAATAGAGGAAGTGCCATATTAACATCATCATAGTGATAGTTGTAGCATACAAAAACCTCTTCGTTTTCATCCACATAAGCTCCGTTATATAAAACACCAAGAGCCTTCTGTTCCTCTCCAATAGACATCATCCAAGGCTCTGTTCCATGAAATGACATATCAGGCAAGCCTAAATGTCTATAATCGTTCATAAGAAAAGGTGTCTCACCCCTTAAGCACTTGTGATTCTTCCTAAACTTAACAAGCTCTTTTACAAAGCCTGTAAGCTCTTCCTTACTCTTTGCTTTGGAAAAAACAGTGTAGCCTGTTTTATTATCCTGGCAATATGGATTGTTATTTCCAAAATGTGTTGCAGCAGCCTCATCGGCAGCAACAAAAAGCGGTACGCTTTGTGCCAGCATAAGTGCAGTAAATGCATTACGCATTTCTCTGAATCGATTAGCATTAATAATGCGATTAGTTGTTTTTCCTTCTATTCCATAATTAAAGGAGAAATTGTTATTAGTACCATCTCTGTTTTCTTCACCATTATCAAAATTATGCTTCTCCCCGTAGGAGAAAGAATCCCACATAGAAAAGCCATTTACATTAGCCATATAGTTGACAAAGCCATAGGCTGAATTTTGTCTTCGCATGTGATTGGCAAACTGAACCATGCTTCCATTCATGTGATTTTCTATCTGTCTGGTAACATTCATAAATGAATCATTATATATAAATAAATGCTTTCTACCAGCTTCCTTGCATAGGATTTCCTCTGGGATATACTCATAGAAAATCTTAGTGTCAGAAAGGAATGGATCATCTGCAATACGCTCTATAGGGGCGTTGCATCCAACAATATGAAAACCATCAATGTGGAAATACTTAACATAATACTTAAGGCATTCTAACATCATTTCATGTGTTGTATCCTTACTAAAAGCCATTTCCATAATAGCTTCAAAGCCATTCTTGTGGAGAGTAGATATCATATCGCGCATTGAATCTACACATTTATCAGCCCCTCCAAAATACGAAGCCTTAGGGGCAAAATAGCTTGCTTCTCCAAAGCCCCAATAATTGCGCTTTCCTGTATACTCAGTAGTCTCTGAAACCTTTCCCTTAGGAGAGATTACCATCTTAGATTCTAAAAACAACTCTTCAAAATCGTAAAGAGGCATAAACTCAATGCTGGTAATACCAAGCTCCTTAAGATATGCAAGCTTTGATAAAACCCCCTTGTATGAGCCTACCCTTGAAGCGCTCATGCCCATGCCAGCTGTAAATCCACGGATATGAAGCTTATAAATAACCATATCAGTAGGTTCAATATAAATATTTGTATCCTTCCAAGGCTTCTCTAAATGAGAAACACCTGAATAAACCTTGTAATCATAAGGCTTTCTTCCCTTTTCGTCAGCCCAGGTATCGCGACCAATTACAGCTGTTGCGTAAGGGTCAATATAAGCCTTTTCATCCTCTTTAATTAAATAACAAATTTTATCTACATCAATATCTGAAATTTCAACAGAATAAACCCTACCCATCGAAAATTCTCGTGTTAATTCTATACAACTAAGCTTTTTCTTTGAAGCTTTGTCAAACAAAAGAATTGCCGCCTTTTTAGTAGTAGGTCCGATAGATACTGTGATATTAATAGAATTCTTTTTGATGATTCTAGAACCAAAATCTCTAAAATCCCCTCTAGTCACCTTCATAAGTATGCCTCGTTTCGTCGCAACAGTGTAATAATACACATATTTTCAATCAAATTTTATATTTTCACTAGACAATATTCCTGATGAATTATATCATAAGGACATGTCTTAAACAAATAATTTATTAGGAAGGAAGCAAATATGGACGAAAATGAAGTTTTCCCAGTAGACAACGAAGATGATGACGTAGTTGTCACACTTAATCTAGATGACGGTTCCGAGGTAACATGTGAGATTCTTACAATCTTTGATTTGAATGATCAGGACTATATAGTCCTTTTACCTCTTGATGAAAATGGTGAAGAAAACGAAGAAGGCGAAGTATATATCTATCGCTATTTTGAAGACGAAACAGGCGCACCTTCACTTGATAATATTGAATCAGATGAAGAATACGCCGCAGTTTCTGCTAAGTTCGATGAGCTTTACGGCGAAAGCATCGAGGAATAATCTAGTTCAGTAAGGAATCGGGATTTGTCCCGATTCTTTTTATTTGTATAGCTAAGATATAAATTTTTCTTTGTCCTGGTAATTCCAACATAGAATAATCTTCTCTCTGCTTCTATCTCTTCCTTTGAGTCAGCCTTATTTGTTGGTATAATTCCTTCATTTGCAGAGATGATAAATACATTTTCAAATTCTAAGCCCTTACTTGAATGTAAGGTATAAAGTCCTATTTTATTTTTCTTATCCTTTTCATTATTCTTGTTTTCAAAATCGACCTTTAGCTTTAGTATATTAAGCTTATCAATAGCCTGCTTTATGGTTTTGCAGTCTTTAAGTACTCCTGTAAGGAAATCCAAAACATCAATGTATTCCGTCTCTAACACACCAGCATTAACAGCTTCTTCTTTCAAATATTGTCCATAGCCAATTATATTTTTAATATAGTTAATTGCAGATACAGGACTCATTTTTGATATAAGATTAATATCATTAATTAAAGCCTCCACCTGCCTGTGGGCATTTTGATTGTCTTGATAAAATCTAAGCATGCCCTTTAAATCACGACCTTCCTCCACTGCCCTCCTATGTAAATATCTATTAGGTCTATTAATAATTCTAAGCAGTCTTTCCTTGGTGGAGTTATAGGCAGCAATTTGAAAATAGGCTTCTATGTCACTGATAACAAAATGACTGTATATGTTAGGCATCTTCTCCTTTAAATAAAAAGGAATGTTCTCATTAATCAGAGCATCTACTATAAACCTGGCATCAGAATGATTTCTGTATAAAATTGCAATATCATTAAGTGAAGTGTTATCCTGTAGCAATCCATTTATGGTTTTTATAACTTCCTTAGCCTCTATTAATTCATTATCATAGCAATTGATGCTTATTTTTCCATCTGGTGAAGTGCTTTTTATATTCTTTTGAAATCTGAGGGTATTTTTTGATATCAGCTTATGAGAGCAATCTACTAGGTTTTTAGGGTTTCTGTAATTATAATCAAGCACTATTGTCTCAGTTCCTTCAAAGCGCTTTACAAACTTATTCATCACCTTAGGATTAGCACCTCTAAAGCCATAAATAGATTGATCGTCATCCCCTACGCAAAAAATATTTTTAGTCCTTTGTCCAAGCATAGTAATAAGTTCGAACTGTACATCATTCATATCCTGCATTTCATCAATCAAAAAATATGAAAACCTGATTTGCCATTTATACAATACATTAGGCTTAGATTTAAATAGCCTATAGGTTTTAAGCAGCATATCATCAAAATCAATTACATGATATTTATTTTTTAATGCCTCATAAGCCTTTGCGAACTCAATTAAATCCTTCTTATCAATATATTTAGGCTCATATTCTTCTATATTTTTAGCTGAATTATAAAAGGTAGACAGTTCCATGGAAAAAAGATTTAAAAGCATTTTATCTTCACACCTGTTATCTATGGATGTAAAGGCTGTATACATCAGCTGCTCTTTTTGTTTTCCCATAACAATATCTGTAGACTTATATCCTAATTCCTTTTGTAAAATCCCCCAAAACAAAGAATGGAACGTCCCAAAGGTTACAGGATATACATCATCTGATAACCTTTGGAAACGTTCCTTCATTTCAATCGCTGCTGCTTTTGTAAATGTAATAACTAAAATCTCGTTAGCCGGGACACCAGATTCAATAAGCTTAATTATTCTGCGGGTTAGTGTGTAGGTTTTGCCACTACCAGGACCTGCCAAAACCATGCAAGGTCCTTCCTTTTTCATTACCGCTTTTTGCTGACTATTATTTAGTTCCATAAAACTCCTAATAGTCGACTTACCAAAATATCAGGTTCCCCAACCTGTTTAAGATAGCTTTTCGATAGCTGCCTTGATACGTTTGATAGATTCTTCCTTACCAAGAATCTCCATAAGCTCTGTTGCACCACCAGGTGTCATCTGTTTACCAGAAACAGCTGTACGAACTGGCCAAAGCACGTATCCATTCTTATATTCATGCTCTTTTGCAAATCCTGAAAGAAGTGCATAAAGAGCATCATTTGAGTAATCATCCTGTGCCTCAAGAACAGGAAGTAGTTCCTTAAGAACTGCAAGTGAAGACTCCTCATTAGTCTTCATCTTCTTGTGAGTATACATAGAGCTGTCATACTCTGGTACTGCATCAAAGAAATCAACATGGTCTTTGATGTCAGGGAAGATTTCAATTCTTGTCTGAACCATCTTGGCAATCTTCTTAAGGTCGTAATCGCCCTTAATGTATTCCTTAAGATATGGCTCAGCCATCTCATAGAACTTATCAAAGTCCATAGCCTTCATGTATTCACCGTTCATCCACTTAAGCTTTGTGATGTCAAATACTGCAGGTGACTTTGAAATACGATGATAATCGAATTCCTTAACAAGCTCCTCTAAAGAGAAGATTTCGTTATCGTTTTCTGGAGACCAACCAAGTAATGCTACGAAGTTAACAACTGCTTCTGTTAAAAAGCCCTGCTCGATTAAGTCTTCGTATGAAGAATGACCTGAACGCTTTGAAAGCTTCTGGTGCTCCTCGTTAGTAATAAGTGGGCAGTGAATGTACTTAGGTACTTCCCAACCAAATGCTTCGTAAAGACGATTGTACTTAGGTGATGATGAAATGTACTCATTACCACGAACAACGTGAGTGATACCCATAAGATGATCATCAACTACGTTAGCAAAGTTATATGTAGGATATCCATCAGACTTGATAAGAATCATATCATCAAGCTCTGCATTATCAACTGTAATCTCTCCGTAAAGCTCATCTACGAATGTAGTTGTGCCTGTACGTGGATTGTTCTGACGGATAACATAAGGCTTACCAGCTGCAAGATTAGCCTCTACCTCTTCCTTTGAAAGGTTGAGGCAATGCTTATCATAGATATGTATTTCCTTACCACCGATAACCTGCTTACACTCCTCAAGACGCTTATCATCACAGAAGCAGTAATATGCCTCTCCTTTTTCAACAAGCTGCTTAGCGTACTTAAGATAGATACCTGCAGCCTGGCGCTCAGACTGAACATAAGGTCCAAACCCCTTGTCCTTGTCAGGACCTTCATCATGGATAAGACCTGTAGCTGCAAGTGTTCTATAAATAATATCAACAGCACCTTCCACAAGGCGCTCCTGGTCAGTGTCTTCTATTCTAAGAAGAAAATCTCCTCCCTCGTGCTTAGCTACTAAATATGCATAAAGAGCTGTACGAAGATTACCAACGTGCATACGACCAGTTGGTGATGGTGCGAAACGTGTTCTTACTTTACTCATTATATTTCCTCTCAATATCAAAATAAACTAAGGACTGCTATATTCGCAGTCCTTACTTATTTTATACTAAAATTCTATTTTTTCAAGTGGTAAGAAAATATCTTACTCTTCAATATTAGTTGCTATCTCTGTCATTGTTCTGGCTTTTTTTACTTTAGCAGGAGCAGATTTTTCAATATATTTCCTTTTAACAGTAGGCACAGCACCTATAGCTGTAAAAATAAATAGAACTACTATTTCTTTCACATAATCAGCAACACAATCAAATTCTTTTAAAATAGCATGCATATTAAGGAATACAGCCAAAGGACTAATATCTCCACCGTACTCTGACATTTCCATACAAATATCAATAGTCCATTCCAAACGTGTAATAAATGTAATAATGATAATCATTACAATTACACTAATTACAATACCTCTTACACTGAGCTTCTTAGCAAACTTTTCATAGCCTGTAAGAGTTGTTACTGCTACTGCGACTCCACCAATGGATGCAACGAACCCTAATAAACCAATTAACACAATTAGCAATGAACCAATAATTCCACCTAAGAAAGCTCCTACAATACCTGCAGGTACATTTTCCTTAATAGCCTCAACTGGAAAATTTTCCTCAATTGATCCATTGTAAATACCCCCATTAGATTCAACGACTAAATCCTCATTTTTTCTTTTAAACATCATTCTCTTAAATTCCTTTTCTTTTTATATTAGCCCTTTTCTTTTTATATTAGCCTTGATAATATAGCATATTAAATACTATAAAGCAACAAATATGCGTCGTTTGCGAAATATTTCTAGGCATTTAGGGGCACTTGTCATTTCAAAATCATGACTGATAATCTTTTTATATCGTATTTCCGGGTCTCCCGACCCTACTCCTATTCCCAATAATACTCCAGCCATATTTGTTCTCATGCCTAACTAAACTATTCCATTTCAGTATAAATACTACTTAAACTGACAATGCAGTTGATATACTTTACTATCTTCACTTAGAAATTCATTATAGGTAGTAGTGTAAAATCAAGTAACTACTATCTTAAATCATAAATAATACTTAGATAGTAAGCCTTTTCAATTCCATTACTAACCACAGCATAAAATAACCCACAGATAGTAATCTTATACTGGCTTATTACTATCTATAGATGATAATAATCCCTAGGTAGTAGTTTACTCTAAAATCACTACTATCTACAGCATGAAAGCTCCCATGGATAGTAAAATCTTCCATAATAACTACTATCTGGTTCTAATAAATTATTCTAGGAAGTAATATTCAGAATATCTCAACGCTCCATCTATTTAGTTTGAGAAGAAAAATTATATATTTAATTTCTTCTCCATATATCGAAGTGATTTTTTACAAGCAGCAACGACATTCATATTATCAGATTTTAACAAACTTTTTATCAATGCATAATTAGCTTCTGAAGGATAATATTTTAATCCATCAATCGCTAAATATCTTAGACTATCCCTAATATAACTTACTGATGGATAATACTCATCATAATCATTAATCCCTAATTCTTCTGCAGATATCTTATCACTATGAAAATATTGCAGTAATAATGGTTCTATATTCTCAACCCTCCATGAAGCAAGCATTCTAACAGTGAACGTTAAATAGAAAGCATCCCTAGGACTTGTGATTAACTCCATAAGTTGGTTTTTATTTTTTTTAGGTTTAAGCCGTTTAAATGAAGAATCATATCGTACATATATATACGCTGGAGCAGTTTCACCAATTCCCGAAATATAGTAACTAGAATTTTTAAAACTTATATATCCTCTTCGAGCTATATCAAAGCTCTCTTTAACCTTATCTTCTATTATTTGAGGCAAAATATAAGCTCGAACACCTTCAGATTCAAATCTGTCGAAATATTTAGCCATTATCGTTCCAGCACCCTTCAGATTATACGCATCTATTTCAGCTAAATAACGGATATTATACCCTAAAGTGGATTTAATTTCTGATGTCATCTCTGCCAACACTAACCCATCATTATGGTTATAGTCGTATTCAATTCCTTTTTTTTCATTCTCTATACTTGCTTGAAGCATTTTTGGATACACTTTATGCATATTATTTTACCTCAATTTTTTTCCATAAATAATGAATCTATGATTGTCAATCTGAAAGTGAGCCACGGATTTTGTCTGCACCCAAAGTGGCTCAGATTCAGATTAGCATTTATATAAATAGATTTTCACCAAAATGATAAACCATCTAAATAATTAAAAAGACATCAACGTCAAAGGTGTTTTCACAGCAAAACCTGACATGAAAAATACTTTAAGATAATTTGCAAAAAGTTTAAACCCTAGCCTTTCACACAGTGCGCCACTGGACAGTATAGTAAACTATGTAAAAAGATATTCTGTATTATTTAACAACTTCATATGAATAATCTATGTCATTCCTGCAAAAATAATATCCAGTATTATATATTTGTAGGAATGCTCGGAACCATTTCTTATTTCCTTTTTCATATACGACAAGCTCAAGCATTGCGATTCCTGTACCATATGCTTCATTTGCTACCTCACATTTCCATCTTTTCTCTTTGATATTCTTTAAAAAAAAATCTGCAGGAATATATTTTAAAATCTTGCCAAAACTATTATTGTATACTTGCTTTTCTATAATGATTCCATCAAGTTCTACATCCTTGAAAACAACTTGTGCTTCACGAGTTCTGAATAGTTTATTTTTGTCCTTATCAAAAATCATTAAACCGTATTCATCAAACCTTAACTTCAGTTCTCCATCACATAAATCGATTTTATCAAATGTACTATCCTGCAAAAAAATATCTGGATAATAATCCATATTGATATTTTTCCATTCCATATTTATCTCCATTTTGGTAATTTCCATCCATTTTTAGTTATCCATTTAGCTGTTGCTTTGGCGATTTTAGGGCTTATTGCCATCGCCATCTATTAGCGTATCAGAGAATCTAAGCTTTCCTGCTTTAACAAAGCCTCTTTCAAGTCAAATTAAAATGGCACCTTAATTTCTTAAGATGCCATATTAAACTATGTTTCTTATTTCATTTCTGCAACGTTTTGCCTATTAACATCTAGCACTGGAAACAATTCATTTTCTGCCAGTCGTGTAAACAAATCATCTGCACTATTATTAAGCTTATAATCCAGTTCTTCCTGATAAATAGGTACTATTTGATAAAAGCAAATCTCCTTGCCGGATGACATCTTTAGATGCATAAATTCTCCATCCTGCCCTAATGCATCGCAAAGAATTGAATTGTTGAACTTTGTATTGTCAGCATACGGACTACCATCCTCATTAGCTTGAATAGTATGACCATAAGCAAGCCAACTATCACAATAAATTGGAAGTCTAGCCATTCCTTTCAGCAATCTTATTGGCCAATAGTCTTTCTCATCTGATGATTGAATATCCCAATCTGCTGGTAAATAGATTACATACTCTGCACGTTCAAGATTGTATTTCTTGAATTCTTTAGGAACCTTCATCTTGTATGCACCTGCACCCATTGTTACCAACTTCTTATATGGACATTCTTCTGTTTCAGGAATAAGAATTACATCCAAATGAATATCTGGAGATACCATCTCGTGGAACACACTGTCATATTCTCCTAAACATTTTTCTACGTACTTTTCATATTCCTCCAACTCTTTCTCGCTATAAAGATAAGCTGGATATTTTCTTATTAATCGTCTAATTGCATTTATCAATTTCATTCTCCTTTTTTATTTTCTATTCAGGATAAAGATTAGTTTGCTTTTACAAAATAAACTAATCATGCGTCATATACGATAAATTACAAATTTACCGTTCTTTTTCCATGATTCTAAAGACCACTTTGCTTCAAGACTTGACATACCACACTCTTTACTATCTCTAATATTCCGTAGTATATTCTCAGCATCATCAACTCTATAATTTAATGCCAAGCAGTATGTAGCAACTTTATTAAGTATAACAATATCATGACTATTTAAAAGCTCATCTATACAATAATATCCATATTCTTCATTTTCCTCAAATGACTTGAATATTTTTACCAATTTCTTTTCGTATCGATTAAGTTTTTTATAATCACCGCCTTCAAAAACATCCCTTTTAATTTCTGCAAAGTCACTAAAAATTGATATAATCTCTTCTATACTCTTTATCTTTGTCATAACGCTCCTATACTTTTTAACACTTCAATTCCACGTCGGTATTGTACTTCAAAACTTTGACCTGCCAGCCAATTTCTTAAAGTCATTCCTTCTGTATCATTTAACACCGAATTATAAATAGCTGTTACACGTCTATGCATGTTTCGGTCCAACGCTATCATATTATCCATATTGTGAATCATCTTTGGATCAAATCCTGATTTTCCAATTTGAGACTGTTCAACAATATGATGCCATTCCTTACCTTCACCAGCCTTTCCGAATACTCTCTTAAACTTTGAAAAAGATGAAAAACCATTTTCAGGATTAACTCCACAATTATTATGCACCAGAACTTCATTCTCACCAACAAAGTAAGTATGATAATCCTCTACTGCAAAGTTATATACAGTGACCGGCTTAGTTAAGTGCTCTTTATTCTTTTTCTCTAAATGAAGCTTGTTGCCATTGTCATCTATTAGAGTATCAGAGAATCTCAGCTCCCCAGCCTTAACAAAACCTCTTTCTAGTGTATAAAATGGATGTCCTTCTGTTGTAGTAAATTCTTCACCATCTATGGTTAAGTACACTACATCATAAGTATCATGCTCATAGGTTTCTAATACTGGTTTATAGTCGACTTCTCCTGTGTCCGGATTCTCCGCAAGTACATAATCGCCAACTTCAATATCTTCAATAGGAACTTCACCATCTACAGTACATACCAGCGTTCCAGCTACAAAGCAATACGGTGACGTCATTCCTCCTGTAACTGCTCCTGTAACTGAGCCCCACATAAATCCATCTGCAGCTCCGTCTATTGCCGCTTGTTTAGTGGCTTGCATATCCCTTGTTTTGAGATACTCAATTCCACCACTTATTACAGCTCCCGAAGCAGCACCACTTACAGCTCCTGTGCAAGAACCAATCAATGCGCCCATTACTACGCAAGATGCTCCACCAGTTACGACTGCTGAAACAGCAAGAACTGTGATAATGCCAAGCCCTATTGCTACTTTTTGTGTATTCGATAGCTCTGGGAAATTTCCACTTTGATCCTGGCAATTTACAGGATTATTATTACTGTATTCAAATAGATTATACCCGTTTACATCCTCAGATACACCTGCAATTACACTGTCTGCACTAATAAATCTGTGCACCTTAGGGTCATAGTATCTTGCATTAAGATAATAGAACTTTGTCTCATTATCGTAATAATATCCTCTATATCTAATTGGATTTCTCTCTAGGATATTATTTTCATCTTCGCCCTTGTAGAAACGGCTAGCTTCTATAGCTATAACATTTCCCCAGATATCATATTCATAGGTTCCTACAGGAACTGAATCTGAACTTCTACAAATTCCAACGACATCACCTTGGGCATTTTTTGTATAAAAATATCTGCACTCAGCAGAAAGCTTTCCAGCTGACTTCTTCTGATATCCTATCTCAACAATTGTGTCTTCTGAATCATAGTAATAATTGATTCTATCAACATCTGTTTCCTCAGCCAAAAGCTTTCCAGCATTGTAAATGTAAGTGGTTGTATTTTTTCCTACTTTTTTTGAAAGACGTGTTCCATCACTTAAATACTTATATGAAATATTCTTTCCATCACCCGATATTTTTTCTAGTGTATCATTTATTCCATTCCAACGCATATCTAATCCAAGATATTTTGTTGGATGACCCATCAAATCATATTCGATAGGATGCCCATCATAAGAAATAAGTTTATCTCTCCATACAGAATCATACTTATAGTTATGTGTTATAGTAGGCTTTTTATCCTCAACTACTTTCTCGCTTATGATATTACCACCAGCATCATATTCGTAGCTGCATTCACGTCGACCTTTAATAATATGTGTCTCAACAGCCTTTGATATTTCACCAAATTCGTTGTATTTATAACGGCTACTAGTATAATAATTTTCCCCTTTTACACCGCGTATGCTATATATACTGTCTATTGATGTAATATTTCCACAACTGTCATACTCATAACTAAAATCTGACTGAGTTTTCTTTCCAATAGTATTAGTGTATTTAGAAATCTTATTTTGTGTGCCTTTAATGCTATTCTTAGAAGAGACACCATCTGCATACTTATAATTTACAACTAAATTATTAGCATTATTTGCAAGCTTATAATTTTCTTTAGTTAATCGTCTAAGCTTATCATAAGTATTACTTTTTATACTTCCTGAAGGTAATGTAGAAACATTTGGCTTTCCATCTAAATGATATGTATACTTGTAATTCTGTTCTTTATCATTAAGAAAATATGATGCTTCCTCTACGTTCCCAGCAGTATTGTACGTAAACTGTGTTGCAGAAGAATAATCAATACCATTAATCTTACCTTTAACCTTGGTTCTTACAATATCATTTGAATTATTATAATCGTACTCAGTAGAAATACTATTTATTTCATCTTTATGAATAGCAACATTGCCATCATTATAATACTTGTATGAATCGGTTGGATGCTCTTCACCATCGATTTTAGAGTATATTTCTTTAACGTTTCCATATTCATCGTATTCAGAATACTGTATTGAATTATCCGCAAATTGTGTTTCTTTTAAACTGCCGTTAAAAGGATTGTATACATTTTTCTGAGTAACCTGTCCAGCTATTGACGTAGATATAATATTGCCAAATGAATCATATTCATACTCGTAATTAAAACCATTATGCTCAATACTTTTTAAATCAGAAAAATCTCCATAGATATAATTGATTTGTCTACTATTATTATCTGATGATCTAACTACTTTTTTTAGATTTCCATAATCGTCATAGTTATATTTTATTATAGGTGCAGCTTTTCCTTCAAAAGTAGGTATTGTCTCCGAGGTTTTTAATCCTGTATTTTCATCATATGTATAATACTTAGTTGCTCCATTATTTCCAGTTGTAGACTTTAGATAATTACCATCTTCAGTATAAGTATTACTAGCATACAATGCAGTTGATTTTACTCCTGGATCTTCAACCGTTTGTTCCTCCAATGTGAGTTGGTTACCGTATTTATCATAGGTCATTACTGTATTAGACTTGCCAGCCTCAGAATTTGAAGTAACAACACTTACGTGATTGTATTCATCATATTTTATATTTTGCGTAGACCCTGATGGTGATTTAATTGAACTAACTCTATTATAGCCATCATACGTATTCTGTGTTGACTTCTTCCCTTGATTTAAGGCTTTTTTAGTTCCATTAGTATTGTACTCATTAGTACATACATCATTTTTTGATAACTGCAAATCATCAATATATAAATCCCCAATATTATCATAAAAGAGAATTGCAATATCAGTTTTTTTCCACTTATGACTTGGAAGTACTAGTGTAAAATATTTCCATCCATCGCTATAATCATCAAGCCCTAGTGTTGATTCAAATACCGAATTATCATCTGAATGGTATGCCTTTACTTTTAGCTCTCGCCCCTTTCTTACAGGAGTTGTGTTAGTTTTTATCCAACCACTTAGGATGTATGATTCCGTAGTGTAACTAAGCTCAGTGGTAAATTTCAAATACTTATTTCTACCAGGTTCGCCAGTAATATGATAACACTTTCCACCATCTACACCAGAACTAATAATTTCATCATTAAACGTTCCCTTTTTATAACTATCCCACTTATATAGACTATTGTTAATTGCTAAATCAAAAGATCCATCTTCTAAAATGTTATATTGATTTGCAATATCACCTGTCTCAAGTTGTAGAGAATCCAAATAAACTTTACCATTTCCGGTATTTGCACCACCCTCTACTTCAGCAGCAATTTCTATATCAGACTTATCTTCAATATCAAAAGTTACTGTAAGACGTTTCCATCCTTCATTAATACGTTTTGTACTAGATTGATCTAATATTTCACTTTTATAATTATTACCATTATTATCTGTTACTCTTAACCAGATTTTTGTATCTACAATATTATCTGCTTTTACAAATCCAGATAATGTATATGTACCAGCTTTTAATGATTTTACCTCTTGCTTAATCCCTGCCGTAGAAGCTTTCAGATTTGCCATAGTAAATACAGTGGCTCTAGCTCCCACATAGGAAATATTAGTATTATCTTTGCCTTTTACAGCAGCATATTTATTTACCTGATTTGCTGCTGCTTTCTTTTCGCCTACATACGTTATCCAAGCAGCATCTGTTCCAGTTTCGCTTTCTTTAAATTCGAAATCATGGTTTTTTAAATAATTAACTGTTTGTCGACCTTTTACAGCATAATCTTTTATTTTATGTCTTGTATTAGATTCATCTTTATCCGCAGCTTTCTTTTCTCCTGTAGAAACAGAGGATACATATCCACTAGGTTTTGTCCCTGCTTCCAAAACCATACCATCAATATAGGATGTTCCATTTCCCTCTGCCATTACACATACTGGAATGGTAGATTCTTCATCAATTGTAAAAGAACCATACTGAAATGACCACTCATCATCCTTAACAGCATACTGGGTTATCTCTTTTAGTTCACCATTAAAATCGATACATACCCCAAGATTACTGTCACCATCTCTTTTAGTTCTATAGGAAATAACATAGGTTCCTTTTGGAAGCCTTACCTCTTGATAAAATCCTACAAGTGAGCCCTTAGGACTTAATGTTCCACACCTTTCACCAAAATAATGCGTGCTTGATGTTGAACCTACATTCCAATCACAATCTTTTAATATTGTCCAACTACCAAGTCCATCTTCAAACCCTGCATTTACAAGATAATTGGTTACTTTACTGTTAGTCTGATCGTTGTAAGTGGTTCTAGCAATATTCTTTCCAATATTATCTGCGTATGTATATGCCTGTGCACCTAAAACTTCTCTCTTACCAACAAAATTAGAGTATTCCGAAATTTTTCTTCCTTGTGCATCAAATACATAGGTGTTAATTACATCATCAACATTTCCAAAGACATCATCTATACCACTGAACCTGAATTTATTTATGTTATTAACACCATACTCAATGGTGTAAGTTTGACCTTCTACTTTATTGGCACATTCTTGAACTTTGCACACATGGTTTCCTGAATATGAATATCTAACTTCATATCCACTATTATCCTGCATGCTAATAAGTTTGCCGTCTTCACTATATTCATATTTCGCTGACTTATTATTTGCAAATACTACTTCTGCTAATAATCCATTTTCAGTGTATATATATCTGTTTTTCTTATCTACCTTCGATGGATCACTTATGCTCACTATTCGTTTTGCCGAATCATATTCAATAGTAGATACCCTACCCACAGCATCTTTTACCTGACTTATATATCCCTCGTAAAGAACTGTGTCACCAATAATTTTCTTAGCCTCTGTTATTTTGCTAATAATGTCTTTTGTACTTTTTTGCAAAACACTATTATTTACAGAATATATATCCACCATTGAATTATATATGTTCTGTGCTCCCGCCACACATTTTGCAACTCTTATATCCGACTGAGCATATATATCTGTTGATAATGCATCTAATGCACTTGTCAATATGCCAATCTGCTCTTTTCTCTCGATATAATCGGATTCTTCAAAATTTGTCTTTTTTGAATAATCATTTAACTTTTGGGCACTAGAAATTACTAAATCATAGTTTTCTTTACTGTATGATATATCACTATCTTCATATATAATTTCTACTGTATTCGCCTCATTAACTGTCTTTCCTTTTGGAGCTTTTCCATTCTCATATCGATTACTATCTGTGATAAGAGCTAAGCGCCCATACTTATCAAAATATTTAACATTGCTAGCACTTTTATCAATTAATTTTATCGGATATTTTGCTTTAAGCACGGGATCTGTTACCTGAACGATATATAGCTTTAATCCATCCTCATCACGTGCTGATGGATATAAATTATTTTTCTGAGCAGTATATTCTGCACCATTTTGAAAATATTTAACATTTTCAGCTTTAAAATAATGTTTTGTACCATCACCATCAGTATAAACATACGGATATGCTGTAATGTCCAATTCATCTAATGGTACTGTTATTCGTTCCTCATAGTTAAGCTTCCACTTATGCCCATCCTCATTGGAATTGTAAACATGTTGAATGTTGATATTCTTTCTAAGTCCATTTGTTGTTACATCGTTATTTATTACTGTAAGAGCCCCAGTATAATCATTTATATATCCTTCACCCGCAGTACCAACAGCAGTCTTGTGTGTTCCCCAATACTCTTCTATACCAACAGAATCTCTGTATGTAATCTTCAAATATGGTGTGGTTTTTGCAGTTGATAAAGATAAAGTCCCCAACCCATTTCTAGCTTCATCATAAGACATAATAGCTAAACCATAATTAGGACTGATTTCTTCATACCATTCTCTAACTGCTTTTGTTATATCAAAGAATTTATGACCGGTTTTAATATAATCTATATTTCTATTATCAAATGTTGGCTGAGTTTCCCAGGATGAGATAGTTTTCTCTTCAGTATCTTTAAACTGCCAAGGACTCGTAATTTTTTTAATTACTAAATAATCACATCCATCTTTTCCTGGAGCCTCAATACTTTTACTTGTAACATTTAATTCAGCAGAAGATATAATTTTATTTTCCTTTAATTTAGGAAGATCAAACTTCACAAATGACCTATATACACAGTTATCTTTTGCACTCTTCCCAGCTAATAAAGTATCACTTAAAAATGCACTAGTTGAATTAACGCAACAAGTATCAACATTCTTCATATCAACAACCGGCTTAATAATAGGATCAATGACAACCGGGAAACTAGCTGAAGACAGCCATTCATCATCTGCTGTAATCGTTAAATAGATGCAATCTTCATTTTCCTCAATTTCTTCATTTTCTTCATCTAATTCTCTTGTTCCTAATTGAGAATCATCTACAGTCTCTGAAGATTCTTCTAGCTTTTCTTCTTTGTTCTTTTCCAAAGCTTTATCTGAATCTTTCTCTGAATCAGAATCTGATTCATCTTCCTGTACTTTTATTTCATTTTCTGAATTCCCTTCAAATTCCTCTTCTGATGCTTTATCTGTAATATCTCCTTTGTTTTGCTCGTTTTCAGTTATTTCTTCTTTGACATTATCTTCATCTACTTCAGAAGCCCCAATGTCCTTACTATTTTTAATTTCGGTATCTTCCTCAGATTTTTTCTCATCTTCAGTTTCGTTAACTTCTTCAGTTTTCTTTATTTCTTCATCGCAATTTACTTGCTTTGAATCACGAACTTCTTCATCTTCTAATTTTTCATCTTGGGGAATTTCTTCTACATCTTTGGTTTCCTTTTTATTGCCAAAAGAATACCAAACAGCATCGGAATAATCTCCATTAGCATCCACCATAAACGGAGCAGGAAAAATATATTTTATTTCTCCACTTTCTTCATCATATAGTTCAACTTCATTTACCAGATTAATCCTAGCTTTTAGTCCATTAAGATTGATTTTAAATGAAAATTTATTTCCAATATCACGATTATCAACAATGATGCTTTCCTTCACACCGTCACTTAATGGTTCATATTCTAACTTAGTACCATCAGCATAGCCTTCAAATGAAATATTTGAACTACCAATTACATGACCGAAAGTTGCCAAATCATCAAGCTTTTCTTCGCCATCTTCCTTTTCAACCCTTAAATCTGTATGATTATTTTCCTCATTTTCAGGAACATCAACATATTCCCAATTAATTTTATAATCATCTGATTCAAAAAAGACCTTTCCCTTACTATTTTCAGAATCTGTAAACAAAACATGATATTTATTATCAACATTTTCATATCCTTCTTCTGTTGCACGTAAAGAATTATCGATTTCAAGCATCGCACCATTCTCAGCAACATAGTGTACTGGTTGGGCATATACCACTAGAGCTCTTGCTCCATTACTTAATAAATATTCTTTACTATATTCATCTCTAGAAGAAATAATTTCACTTACAATTGTTTCATTCTCTTCTGAATTTACATTTAAATATTCATCATCTTCCTTTACATTTTCTGATAATGTCTCAACTATATCCTCAGGTTCTTCTGCAAAA
Organism: Pseudobutyrivibrio ruminis; assembly: GCA_015057315.1. Taxonomy (GTDB): domain Bacteria; phylum Bacillota; class Clostridia; order Lachnospirales; family Lachnospiraceae; genus Pseudobutyrivibrio; species Pseudobutyrivibrio ruminis_D. Next base: position 81,134 of record SVER01000011.1, read on the forward strand.
GCCTCTATTTTTTCACTTGTACAAATCATTGAGGCAATCAATGCAAAAGAGACAACTCTTTTAATCCACATCACTAGTCTTTTCTTCAACTTTTATTTCCTCACTCCACTCAATATCGTTAAAATTCTCTTTATTGTTTTCGTCTGATTCATCAGTAGAATCAATTATTATTTCTTCTTTTTTCTCCACAATATCTTCATCGTTTTCGTCTGTATCACTAGCATCAAACTCCGTAAATTGTTTTATAGTATCTACATTTTCTCCCTTCATCTTGCTTTCAATTGGTTCTTCAGGTGCTTTTATCTTAAATAACCAACTTTTCGAAAAAGATGATCCATCCATTGAGGATATTTTTATTGTAATATTTTGCTTGGTCAATTCTTTTCTAGGCCAAAGATATAAAATACCATTTGAATATGTTGCACCTAAATACTCTGGCATATTCGAAGATACAACTAAATCTGGACAAACAGTTTTTGCCATAGCAGAATTTGGATTAGGTGCATTAAATCCAAGTTGATATGCTATTGGACAATCGCTTACAGTTAGTGTAGTTGAGTTTTTGCTGCCCATCATATGTACAGGTATATCTCCAATTTGTATATTAGAAATTGCATTAGATGCTATAAGCTCAATACTTCCACTGACTTTTGTATCATCATTTACTGTAGCAGTAATTGTAACCGGTGAGTAAGAATCAGCTTTAAACGTTACCACTCCATTTCCATCTACAGTAGCCACTGAAACGTTGCTAGATGTAAATTTAAGTGTCTTTGCTGGAGTAGCACCATAATCTGCAATTTTCTTTACCGCTAGCTTAATAGCACTTCCCTTAGCTACATACTTGCTTCTTCCATCAGGTATAGATAATTCTAATTTTGATAATGGATTTGTAACATTAATCTCTACGCTTTTTTGGATAACTACGCCGTTCTGGTTTTTAGAACCATCTATAGCCACACATTTTATGGTACATTTTCCAGGCATTTCTCCTGTAACAACTACATACCCTGACTGGTCAACAGTAGCAATTCTTTCATCTGAACTACTAAAAAAATAAGGACAATTCTTTCCTGTTACGCCATCCATTTTCCAAGTAATATTTGCATTTAATTTATAATCAACAGGGGTTTCCTCTGTAACTTTAACCCTATATAGGTTAATTGTCTTACCTACCCTATTGCCATTATTATCATCAAAATTAATAGCTTTAATTCCTGCTTTGTTAATAGCAACCTTCTTTGTTGTGTACACTGCTGAGTCTTCGTCTGCTTTTGCAATAACATTAACAGAATCTATCTGACAATCTTTTGTTACACTCAATACTCCTGTTTTTGAAATATTTACACCTTTATTTTCAGGGTAAACACTCCAGACCAATTTCTTATTTGTTGCACTAGCAGGAAAAGCACTGGCGGTATATTTAACCGAATTCAAACCACCTACTAATTCATTTCCTGTTATTTCAATATGCTCTACAGGCTCGATAACCTTTACAATAAATGACTTTGTTAATAATTTGTCATTACCATCTTTTGTTCCATCTATAGCTTGGCACTTAATAGTAGCCTTTCCTGTGGTATTACCAGTAACCTGAATATGACCTTCCTGATCGACAGTAACAAGGTTCTCATCTGAACTAATAAACTTATACGCTTTATAATCTATAATTGCATTTTTATTGACCCAAGTAATGCTTGGAGTCACTATAGTGTCTATCTTTGTGTTATCTGTAATCTTAGTTCTGTAAAGAGTAATAGTCTTACCTAAAACTGAATCGCCTTTATCATCAAGAACGTTTATAGTCTCGATTGCCGTACTATTTATTGCTACCTTTTTCTTTTCCAAAATCTCTTTATTATCCTTAGAAGTAGCAATTACTTCAATACTGTTAAGTGTGCACTTTGCATCAATCTTCAATTCACCAGCAGTTGTAATTGTAGCCCCACTATTTTCTGGCACTACACTCCATAAGACTCCTTTATTTGTCGCATTTGAAGGTGTCACGTTTGCCTTGTAGAAAGTACTCTTTCCAGCAGCGAGCACATCATTCCCTACAATTTCAATCCTTTCTACATCCACCTTAACTGCCGCCTGTGCATCACGCACCATTAACGTGAATACAGTCAACATAAAAATGCTAAAAATAAGCATTTTGTTGAGGACTCTCGTCCATCCCTTTTCTTTCATATCATTTTCTCCTTAAAAAAATATATAAAAAACACCAACAGCATGTGTACTTCCATGTTGTTGGTGTTAATTCTCCAATCCATATTTTCCCCATGATGTCCCGTTATTCGTCATCTTATATGCATGTGCGCATGATAATGCTATAAGATATTATCATGGGTCATATTACAAATCAATATTTTTCTTGAATATTTACATATTTACCTCTATTAAATAATAATGAGATGAAATTAAAGAGTATTATCTTCTGAACTATTTTCTGGTGGCTCAGGTCTATTGTCAGGGTCAAAATCTTCTGGGAGATTGTCGGGATTAAAACTACCATTATCTCTTTTGCCACCTTGACCTTGCATTCTGCCTTGATGACCTTGTCCACCTAGACCTCCTCCTCCTGAAAATGTCTCGCCAGTTATATTATTATCTCCTCCATTTTCAGTGATAGGACTATTACTGCCGCCTGTAGCAGTCACCTTTCCTCCGTTGATGATTATAGTTGCATTATCTGCATCCAGCGCTCCCTCTGGGGCATCAGCACCTGTAGCATTCACTTCACCACCGTTGATAGTTATACATCCTTCAAATCCGCCATTACTATCAATGGCATCGTTCTCTGTACTAGTTACTGTAACTGTACCGTCATTTATTTCAATGTAGCAGCTACTATTAATACCATCATCCACAGAATTTACAGTTAAATCGCCCCCATTGATAAATAAAAGACTCTTCGATTCAATACCCTCATTTTTACTTGTAACAGTTACGGTACCACCATCTATACTTAAAAGATCATTGGCACGGATTCCGTCCTTCACATTTGAAGTTACATTGATTGTTCCAGACTCTATATATAGCTTGTCATCGCCAGCAATAACATGTTTATAGTTTCCTATTACATTAAGTGTGCCTTCTCCTAAAAAGATTAAATCATCATTACATGAAATTGTAGCTTTACCAATGTCATTTCCTTCTGAATCGGTTTCATATTCAGAGGCATCCTCTAGGGAATTTGTGGTACCAGCTGCCGTTTCAATATAAAGATTCTTAACCTGCTCACCGTAAATTACAGGCCCCTTTGAACTCTTTAATTCCACTCCATTTAAAATAAGCTTAACATTATCTTCAGTATTAATATGAATAGACACATTATCTGAGCTTCCTGAAAGTTTGTACTCCCCGCCTTCAGTGATAGAAAGGACACCATCATCATCTGTACATCCACTGCCATCAATGGTTATACCATCAGCTGAGAAGGTAACAGTAGCCTTACTATCCCAATCAGTCTTAACTGTCAGCTCTTCATAGGCAGCTGATGCTGATGCAGCATCAGTATAAGCCGAATCTGTAGCCACCGTTTGGTTAGTTACTTCTGTTTTTGTTTTTTCATCTGATATCGCATCTATTTTAGCTGTGTTATTAAAACTACATCCAACCAAAGCCCCAACCAGTAAAAGACCTAAAATACTAATTAAAAATTTATTCTTCATAATTACAACTCCTCTGCTTCATTTACATCACATCTACCACAGATAACAGTGAGATTTCCATTTCTCATTCTAATATCATCTAAAAATTGTTTTTCTTCCTTATCGTCATTAAGCCTTACCCTGTAATTTATTTCATACATTGAACCCATGTTTGTAGTTCTTACGGCAATTTGTCTGCATGTCTTAGTGTACTTTTCAAATAAATCATCAAATATATCACTATAATCAAGATTTTCAGGAATAGTAATTCTTAAATCCTTTTCAGCTCCATTATTTGCACCATACTTAATTGCATTAAGTACAAAGTATATTAGACAGATTGCAATTGTTAGTATTGCTGCTAAAATCACCTCTCCCACAGCACAAACAATTCCTATTGTCATTGAAAAGAAGATAAAGCTTATATCCCTTGAGCTTCCTTGAAGAGATCTGAATCTTACTAATGAAAATGCACCCAGTACTGCGATTGAGGTTCCGAAATTTCCATTTACTACAAGAAGAACTATGCAAACCAGAATTGGAAGAGTGATTAAGGTTCTTGCAAAATTCTTTGAAATCCTATCTCCTGTTTTCATATAGGTGAAGGAAATTAGTAGCCCCAGCAGACCTGCTGCTACCGAATAGATTATTGCGATACTATTTGTTATTTCCACCTCTGCTGTAGTATTCCCGGATAATGCTAATAAAATTGACTCCATGTTATTTTCTCCTTACGCTTCTTTTAATTGTTTTTTATAGAAATTTCCATACTTTGAAAATGAAGTAGGATATATCTTATATTTTGATAAAAGCCTTGCAAACCAAAGCGGCATTGCATCTGAAATTTTTACCTCCATCAGCCTTGTACCCTTCTCAAGTAGATATTCATTGTCTTCATCACTATATAATGTCAGGTTAGTATCTCTACTTCTGATATTAATATCAAATGTAACTCTAAATTCCGGGTCTTCTTTTCCAAACATTGCGATTCTGTCATAAGCTATATATCGCTTAGGCTCTAACGGATAATGACTGAAGAAATAATCTATTTCCTTAAATATCTGATTTGGATTCGATGGAAGCTTTCCGCAAATTAGATATTGCTCCGCTTCTTCCATCGGTATTACCACACGTCTTTTATTTACTAAGCCTTTGTACTTTTTCTTTATTTCCAGGAAACACATGCTGTCGTATGTTGGGGTTCCGTAGCACCTTACTCTAAACTTTTCCTTATACTTAGGTCCTTCTATAGAAGTTCTAATCAGCTCATCTGTAGGAGTGTCATAATATATATTTCTAATTGTGTGAAGTCCATATTCATCTTCATCCATGTATTCATCTAATTCACTTTTGAATGCATGATATGTTTTTTCATCCAGAAGAAATTTCTTTTCATATCTATTAAATACTTTTTGTATCTGCCCCATATTCTTGTCTCCTTCAAATGACTTGTGTTAACTTGGCTTTAATTTAGTTTAGTAAAGTGAAGGCAAAGTGAAGACTTACAAAAGATTGAACGAACGTTATCCGAAGGTTTTTACATAGAATTTGTATAAAATAAAAACTCCGCTTTGAGACAGTCTAATCTCAAAACGGAGTTTGGTTACTAATATATTAAATTATAAAGAGTTTACAAATCTCATAAATGCCTCAAGGTCTTCATCAGTGTTCTTATATACACCAGCACATTCAAGAACCTGGCAGAATACCTTTCCAATTTCCTGCTGAAGTATTTCATTTACATTAGAAGCGTCGATGTGGTCGTAGTTCTTAGAAAATTCATCAACCCAATCAGCATGCTTTTCAAGAGCCTCATTACTTCTTAAATCCTTGCCATTAACAATATAATCAGCAAGCTGTTCCATTTCACCCTTAAGACGACTAGGAAGAACTGCAAGTCCCATAACCTCAATAAGACCAATGTTCTCCTTCTTAATATGATGTAAATGAGCATGTGGATGATATACACCAAGTGGATGCTCCTCTGTTGTAATATTGTTTCTAAGAGCAAGATCAAGCTCAAATAAATCCCCACGCTTTCTAGCTATTGGAGTAATTGTATTGTGCTTTTCTCCATCTGTCTCAGCAAAAATAAATGCAGCCTCATCAGTGTAGCCTCTCCAAGCATTAAGAATGTGCTCTGCCAAATCGATGATTCTCTTTTCATCCTTGCACTGTAGTCTGATAACTGAAAGTGGCCATTTAACTATACCAGCTGTAACATCCTCAAAACCATTTACTGTAAACTCCTTAATAATAGGAGCCTTTTCCATTGCAAATGTGTAATGTCCACCCTGGAAATGGTCATGGCTAAGGATTGAGCCGCCAACAATTGGAAGGTCTGCATTGCTACCAAGGAAATAATGTGGGAACTGCTTTACGAAATCAAACAGCTTTACAAATGTAGCACGTTCAATCTTCATAGGTGTGTGTTCACCATTAAATACAATGCAATGCTCGTTGTAATATACATATGGGCTGTACTGGAAGCCCCATTTGCTATCATTTATAGTGATTGGAATAATACGATGGTTCTCTCTTGCTGGATGATTTGTACGTCCTGCATAACCCTCGTTTTCAATGCAAAGCTGACACTTTGGATAAGCTGATTGCTTAGCATTCTTTGCTGCCGCTATGGCCTTTGGATCTTTTTCTGGCTTAGAAAGATTAATTGTTATATCAAGTGTTCCATAATCAGTCTCTGTAGTCCACTTTAAATCCTTCTTAACTCTATATGTTCTAATGTAATCAGAATTACGACTCATATTATAGAAGAAATCTGTAGCAGCTTCTGGTCCCTCATTGTTATATATACTATTAAACTTTTCAATAACCTGGGATGGTCTAGGACACAGCTGATTCATAAGCTTAGTATCAAACAAATCTCTATATGTAATAGAATCCTCAATGATACCTCTATTTACGGCTTCATCCAATAAATCTTTTAAAACATCTTCTAAAATGATATTAGATAAATCACATTCAGGGTCAGTATACTCATCCTCTTTCATGCACTCTAACAAAAGATTAGTTGTGTAGATTCTCTCACACTCAGGTGTTAACCCACAGTTTATTCCATACTGTACTAGTTTTTTAATACTTTCCTGTAGCATAGTTGCCCTCCAAAAAATGACTTCTTGCCGACATAACAATGAAATTGTCAGCGAGAACTGATATCAATTTGATATTTCTTTTATTCTGGAAACTATTTTACACCATTTTGGTTTCTATCTTCAAGTATTCTTGACGCTAAAATGTGCAAAAACAACCACTAATTTTAATTATCATCAACCTAAAGTTTATAGCCAGAAACAAATGGTTGATAAATTTTTAACAAAAATATTGTCAGTGTTATATATCTATGCTATAATTCATTCTCGTGTGTTTTTGTAACCTTGCGCACATGATACAGGTAATCAATTATTTATAATGAAGAAATGAAATTCTTTAAATAAACTTACGGAGGATAAAATGAATAACATAATAGCTAACACAACAAATTCTTCAGACGAAAGACAATATATTATTTTCACCTTAAACAATGAATACTATGGCATAGACATCATCAACATCAATACGATTATTATGATGCCTGAAATCACTGATGTACCTTTAGCTCCAGAATATGTAAAAGGTATGATTAGTTTACGAGGCCATGTTATTCCTGTAATTAATCTTCATAAGCGTATGAATTACGGGGAAGAAGTAATTACACAAGATACACGCATTATCGTTTTCAACATTAACGAAAATGAACAGGTAGGCATTGTTGTTGATTCAGTAAAGGAAGTTATGGTTATATCAGATTCAGCAATAGAATACCCTTCTCCTTTCATAAAGCAAGAAGAATCATTTATTTCAGGTGTAGGTAAAAAAACAGATATGCTTATATCAATTCTTGATATCAATTCAATCGCTGATGAACAAGCCATCAATGAATGTGTAGCATAATAATCTAAAAAGCCTAAGGCAAATTGATATGCCCTAGGCTTTTATATTATAAATCATCTATTGCATCTTTTATCTTATCAGCAAAGCCTTTTTTCTTTTTCTCAGCCTTAACTGACTTTGGACCACCTACTGTTGTATTACCAGTAAGTTCGTCAAACTTACGAAGTGCTTCCTTTGCATCCTTAGAAAGGCCTGTAGGAACCTGTACAACAAGTGTAACATACTGGTCACCACGAACATTTCTATTTCTAAGAGAAGGAATACCCTTTCCACGAAGTCTGATTGTAGTATCAGTCTGTGTACCTGGCTTAACCTCGTAGCTTACCTTACCATCAAGAGTATCAATGATAACTTCACCACCAAGTGCTGCCTGTGCAAAAGAAATAGGTGCAGAAGAATAAATATCCATATCCCTACGCTGGAATATAGGATGATTAGCAACAATTACTTCTACAAGTAAATCTCCTCTTGGGCCACCATTTCTGCCTGGCTCACCCTTCTCACGAATACGAACACTCTGACCATTATCAATACCAGCAGGAATTGATACAGAAATCTTCTTCTTGCGAGCAACATAGCCTGTTCCATTACAATCTGGACATGGAGTATCAATAACCTCACCAGTTCCATGACAGTCTGGGCAGGTAGTTACATTCTGAACCATACCAAAAAGTGACTGCTGAGACATCATTACGCGGCCCTTACCGCCGCACTTAGAACATGGACGCTTACTTGTACCAGGCTTAGCACCGCTTCCATGACATGCAGCACACTCTTCTTTAAGTGTAATTTCAAGCTGTTTTTCACATCCAAAAGCTGCTTCTTCAAAAGTAATATGTACAGCTGCGCGAAGATTTGCACCACGCATAGGACCGTTAGAAGCACGTCCACCGCCGCCACCAAAGAAGCTACCAAAGATATCGCCAAAGATATCGCCAAAATCCATGCCTGAGAAATCGAAACCGCCGGCACCACCGCCGCCGTTTTCAAATGCTGCATGGCCAAACTGATCGTATTGACGTCTCTTATCAGGATCTGAAAGAACAGCGTAAGCTTCAGAGGCTTCTTTGAATTTCTTCTCAGCGTCTGCATCACCAGGGTTCATATCTGGATGATATTTCTTTGCAAGCTTTCTATATGCACTTTTAAGCTCACTTTCTGAAGCTGTCTTGGAAACTCCAAGAACCTCATAGTAATCTCGTTTTTGTTCTGCCATATTTATCAATCCTTTACATACACAAATACGCTGTGAAATAGCACTTTACTTTTCAAAGCTCCCGTAGGGCACCCTCCATGCTTTCGTCTGGGAACCCTCCCGCCGGTGTAGGTCCTTCCCATCCTCGGCATGGTGCCTCCCTACTCGCGCTTTTCTAGTATACTAAGCTATTTCACAGCTTAAATTACTTGCTATATATACTATACCTCTTTGAAATCAGCGTCTACAACGTCGTCGGCTGGGTTAGAGCCTGCACCTGCTCCAGCGCCTGCGCCTGTGAACTGGCTCATGTCTGGGCCTGCACCCTGAGCACCTGCTGCTCCCTGTGCTGCCTGAGACTGCTCATACATCTTAGCAAATACCTTCTGAGCTGACTCTGTAAGCTTCTCCTGAGCTGCCTTAAGTTCACCAATCTGTGAATCAGACATTTCCTCTGGAGTCTGGTACTGATCAAGTAACTTCTGAGCTGCCTCAATGTCAGCCTCTACTGCTGCCTTATCAGCTGCATCAATCTTGTCACCTACTTCATCAAGAGCCTTCTTTGTCTGGAATACAAAGCTCTCAACATCATTTCTTGTATCAACAGCTTCCTTACGCTTCTTATCCTGAGCCTCATACTCCTGAGCCTCTTTAACTGCCTTATCGATATCTTCATCAGACATGTTAGAACCAGCTGTAATTGTGATGTGCTGCTCCTTACCTGTGCCTAAATCCTTAGCAGATACGTTAACAATACCGTTTGCATCGATATCGAATGTAACCTCGATCTGTGGTACACCTCTCATTGCTGGTGGGATACCATCAAGTCTGAACTGTCCAAGTGACTTGTTATCCTTAGCGAACTGACGCTCACCCTGTACTACGTTGATATCAACGGCTGTCTGGTTATCAGCTGCTGTAGAGAAGATCTGGCTCTTCTTTGTAGGGATAGTTGTGTTTCTCTCGATAAGTCTTGTAGCAATACCACCCATTGTCTCGATTGAAAGTGAAAGTGGTGTTACATCAAGAAGAAGGATATCGCCTGCACCAGCATCGCCAGCGAGCTTACCACCCTG
>SVER01000069.1 GCA_015057315.1 Pseudobutyrivibrio ruminis
TCAATGGTTGTACTTGATAAGCCACTTTCTAAGCCATACGAAGAAATCGATATGGTTACAACACCAACAGGTGAGGCTGTTGCAATGGTTCACTGCAACAACTGTACATCAGACCTTAATTCTTGGATTGGAATTTTCAAGGAGTTTGCAGATGCATTCGGCGTAGATATTTCTATGAATGATATCTATGGAACACTTTACCGCAAGGCTCTTACAGAGGATGCTAACTGCGGCGGCGTACTTTCTTACAACTACTTCGGTGGTGAGCCAGTAGTTGGCGTAAACGAAGGACGCCCAATGGTTGTTCGTAAGCCAGATGCAAAGTTTACACTTGCAAACTTTATGCGCTCTAATCTTTACGGAGCACTCGGTGTTCTTAAGATTGGTAACGATATTCTTCTTAAGGAAGAAAAGGTTTCTATCAAGTCTATTACAGGACACGGCGGATTCTTTAAGACAAAGGGCGTAGGCCAGTCTGTACTTGCAGCTGCACTTAATGCACCAATCACTGTAATGGCAACAGCTGGTGAAGGCGGCGCTTGGGGTATGGCAGTACTTGCTAACTACTGCATCCGCGACGACAAGGCTCAGAAGCTTCAGTCATACCTTGATGAAAAGGTATTCGCAGGACAGGAATCTACAACAATGGAACCAGACCCAGAAATGGTTAAGGGCTACGATGAGTGGATTGCAGAATACAAGAAGGCACTTAAAGCCGAGGCGACAGCCGTAGCGGAGTGGCGCTAGTTAGCTGCTTGGAATTTAGATGAGTCCGTAGGTAACAAGTATGATGTTGGCTGTAGCTAACAAGCTATTATATTTCTCAAGCGGAGCTTTTTATGCGAAGCGGAGAAATCATAATGCTTGTGAGCGTAACAGTCAACAGAATGCTTGTTGCCGTAACGGACGGACTAGGAGAGATAAGATGTTAGAAGAGTTGAAGAAGCAGGTATACGAGGCCAACATGGAGCTTCCAAAGCGTGGTCTTGTAACCTATACATGGGGCAATGTTTCTGGAATCGATAGAGAATCAGGAATCTTTGCTATTAAGCCATCTGGTGTAGAATATGAGGATTTGAAGCCAGAGGATATGGTACTTGTAAATCTTGATGGTGAGGTTGTAGAGGGCAAGTATAGACCAAGCTCTGATACAGCTACACACTTAGAGCTTTACAAAAAGTATGATAATATTGGTGGCGTTGTCCACACTCATTCTACTTATGCAGTAGCATGGGCTCAGGCAGGTCGCGATATTCCTTTATATGGAACAACACATGCAGATTACTTCTGCGGAACAATTCCATGCACAAGAAATCTTACTGAAAAGGAAATCGATGAGGCTTATGAGGTAAACACTGGCAAGGTAATCATCGAAACCTTCGAAGACAGAGGAATCAACACAAAGTATGTGCCAGGTGTTATCTGCAAGAACCACGGTCCATTCACATGGGGCAAGGATGCAGACCAGGCAGTATACAATGCAGTTGTACTTGAAGAGGTTGCTAAGATGGCACTCTTCACCGAGCAGGTTAACCCACAGGTTAAGCCCGCTCCAGATTGTATCCGTGACAAGCATTTCAACCGTAAGCACGGTGCAAATGCATACTACGGACAGAACTAATCCACATATATGAGCGAAAACTAACATAAAAACAGAAACTAACATATTTAAGACGGCTTCACAGGAGCCGTCTTTTTCTTTAGGGAGATTTTGAGTATATAATAAAGGCAAAAATGAAAAGTCAAACCTTTAGAGCTGCCTAAATGCCGCCTTCAGGAAAAATGAGTATATTATAGAGCAAAAAATGAAAAGTCATACTTTCTGAGCATGGTAAAATGCTGCTCTCAGGAAAAATGAGTATATTTTAGAGCAAAAATTGGTTAAGCCCTTATAATGGTGTAAAATTGAAAATCAACTAAAAAGAGCCATGTGCTCTGCCTTTAGGTATAATGTAATTGCTACAAAACATAATACTAAGGAGGCTCACACAAATGGCTCAACTCAATATTACATTAAATCAAGAAGAAATCCTACAATTACTTTCAGCAGATCGGGATGAAGCATTTAAATCTTTGCTTCAAAATAGTCTTAATTCTATCTTAAAGGCTGAATCAACCGCCCAGCTAAAGGCTGAACCCTATGAAAGAACTGAGGCTCGCGAAGGAAGCCGAAACGGTTTCCGTGAGCGTCAATTAAGTACTCGCATAGGCACAATCACTTTATCTGTTCCAAAGCATAGAGATGGTGAACCATTCTCTACGCTGATTTTTGATAATTATTCGCGAAGCGAAGCTGCGCTAATCGCTTGCATGGCTGAAATGGTTGTTGAAGGTGTATCAACAAGAAAAGTATCAAATGTAATTGAAACACTTTGCGGTACATCATACTCAAAATCTACTGTCTCAGAAGCTTGCAAGGAACTCGATAAAACGGTTGATGAATTTCGTAATCGCAAACTCGATGATAGCTATCCATTCCTTACCGTTGATGCAACATATTTTAAAGCCAGGGAAAATCATAGAGTTATTTCCAAAGCATTCATGGTTGCCTATGGCACTAATAGTACTGGGCTACGCGAAATAATAGGTTTCGGTGTTTATAAATGTGAATCATTTGAAACCTGGAAAGCTTTCCTTCAGAGCCTTAAAGATCGAGGACTGAAAGATGTATTGATGATTACATCAGATGCTCATGAGGGCTTAAAGCAAGCATTAAATAAAGTCTTTCCTGATTCGCCATGGCAAAGGTGCCAGTTTCACTTTGCTAAAAATATTTCTGAACAAGCCCCTAAAAAATATCAGGCCGGTTTACGTTCAGAGCTAAATCAAATGTTCAACTGTGAAACAATCGAAGATGCCCGTCGTAAGTGCGATGAAATAATCGCTGATTACCAAGATATAGCTGAAGCATCAATGAAGTGTCTTGATGAAGGCTTTGAAAGTGCCATGACAGTAATGACTTTGCCTAAGCGACTTCGTCTTTATTTCAGGACTTCAAATCATCTTGAGCGTATTAACAAAGAGTTGAAGCGCCGTTCAAGAGTAATTGGAGTCTTTCCAAACGAAGACTCAATCATTAGATTAATGGGCTCGGTTCTAATTGAACTTAATGATTTAAGATCATCTCATCAATCAATTTTTACTAGCAAAGGCTATCAAAAACTTTTGAATTCTGACACTCCTAAAAAGCTAGTAACTATAGCAATAGAACAAAGAAATATGTTGGCTGCTTAATAAAAAGTTCTACAGACATCTTTAATCAGTTATAGGGATAGTATGCGCTCTTTTAGCTGCTAGACAATAATATAACTGGCATAAAGGATGTCACTTTATATTCATCAGCAACTACAACATCTTCCTAAAGGAATTTACACACAAATATGGACTTGACTCAAAAATTAAAAAGTCAAACTTTTATACTGATAGTAGCACCACAGATACATGAAGGTGTGGTATAGAAAAGTATGACTTTGATAAAATTCACTCAGGAGATACTCAAACGGTGTATTAGGTTACCTCAGCGAGTATATTTTTGCAAAAATACGCAAAAGTCATACTCAAAAAGAAAATATTGCTTGGCAAAGCCAAGTTCTTGTGGGCTTTTTCCTTAAGTAGTTCACAATAAGGCAAGCAAAATGGAGATATGATATGAAAATATTTTTAGTAGAAGATGATGATGCAATAGGAACAGGGCTTAAGTATTCATTGGAGAAGGAAGGCTATGAGGTGCTACTATGCACATCTAAGGAGCAGGCCTTAGATGGCTGGGAAAAAAGCCAGTATGCCCTTTGTATATTAGATATCAATCTGCCGGATGGAAATGGATATGATATATGTAAATACATAAAGAGCAAGGAGGATGTGCCAATTATTTTCCTGACAGCCAGTGATGCCGAAGTGAATGTGGTGATGGGGCTTGAGATGGGGGCAGATGATTATATTTGTAAGCCATTTAGAATTAATGAGCTAATGGCCAGGATTCGTACTGTCCTAAGAAGAACTGGCAAAGTCCGCAGTACAGAAGAAGCTGACCAAGCGCTTACTATTCAACATATTAAAATCTATCCTAACGAGGTGAAGGTATGCAAGCTTAACTCACAAACGAATGAGGAAGAGCAAATCGAGCTTACAGCATTGGAATATCGCCTGTTACTTACATTTTGCAATAACCGGGGCGTGGTGCTATCCCGCACTCAGCTTTTAGAGGATATGTGGGATATTAGTGGAGATTTTGTAAATGACAACACCCTTACTGTATATATCAAAAGGCTAAGGGATAAGATTGAGAAAAATCCTGCCAATCCAACTATTATAAAAACTGTGAGAGGGATGGGGTACATAATTGAAAAATAAAGATTTTGTAAGAATGATTTTAATAGGAATAGCTGTAGTAATAATAGCAATTATCACAGGACTAATTTTGTCAGGTCCCATTACAGCCATACTTATAGCATGCCTTGGATTAGTGCTTATAGCTGGTTTTTCATATTATACAGATAAAAGATATAAGGCGTTGGCGAGGCTTAATATCTATCTGGATAAGGTGCTGGCTGGTGATGATATGCCAAGCATCCTTGACCAAGAAGAGGGAGAGTTATCAATTCTTAAAACCAATATCTACAAAGCCACAACTACATTGAACCATCAGAAGGAATTGCTTGCAGAAGATAAGCTTCGTATGGCAAATGCTATTGCAGACATTAGCCATCAGTTAAAGACTCCACTTACATCTATGATGGTGATGAATGATTTGCTAAAGACAGAGGAAGATGCAGATAAGAGGAAAGAATTCTTAAACACACAGTCCACTCAGCTGGATAGAATGAATTGGTTAATCCAGACATTGCTTAAGTTATCCAAGCTTGATGCAGGAACAATAGAGCTTAAATCAGAAAGCATTTTAGATAAAGATTTAATTTTAGAGGCGTTAAAAACATTTGATATACAGATGGATTTAAGAGGCATTTCAAATATCGTAAATACGATAGGAACATCTTTTAAATGTGATAAAAACTGGACTATAGAAGCTATTCAAAATATTATCAAAAATTGCATAGAACACATGGAAAGCGGCGGCACACTTACCATATCCTCAGAAGATACTAATATCTACAATCAGATTATTATTGCTGATATGGGATGTGGTATTGCAAAAGAGGATTTGCCACATATCTTTGAACGTTTTTATAAGGGAAAGAACGCCATAAAGGATAGCGTAGGCATTGGACTGGCACTAGCCAAAAGCATTATCATCAGCCAGCATGGAGATATATTAGTGGAGAGCCAAGAGGGAATCGGTACAAAGTTTTTCATAAGATTTTATAAGACACTTATCTAATGTGACTAAATTGTAATAAAAGAGTCACTTGATTGTAAGATAAAAAATGTAACCTATTCTCAAGATAAAAGATTGAGAAAAGGAGAATGGCATGAACATATTAGAAATTAGAAATCTATGCAAGGTATACGGAAAAGGTGAAACCAGGGTAGATGCCCTAAAAGACATTTCATTTGATGTGAAGCAGGGGGAATTTGTTGCCATAGTTGGACCTTCAGGCTCAGGCAAATCAACACTTTTGCACATACTTGGCGGTGTGGATACCCCTACATCTGGAACTGTGAATATCGCTGGCACTGATATTGGAAAGCTGGATGAAACCAGGCTTGCGATATTTAGGCGAAGAAATATAGGCTTGATTTATCAATTCTATAATCTTATTCCGATTCTTAATGTGGAAGAAAACATGACTCTTCCAATCTTGCTTGACGGGAAAAAGCCAGATAAGCAGTTACTTAAGGATTTGGTAAATAAACTGGGATTAAAGGACAGGCTGAAGCATTTACCAAATCAGCTATCAGGTGGTCAGCAGCAGAGAGTGTCAATTGGACGAGCTCTGATGAATCACCCAGCCATCCTACTGGCTGATGAGCCAACTGGAAATCTTGATTCCGAAAACAGTAAGGAAATTATTTCCCTTCTTAGAAAATTCAATAGAGAAAACAATCAGACTGTAATTATCATTACCCATGATGAAAGGATTGCCCTTTCGGCGGATAGAGTAATCACAATTGAAGATGGAAAAATCACTAGAGATGCAAGCTTTGGGGAGGTGAGCGCATAATGAATATCATATCAAAGCTCACCCTAAGACATTTAAAACAAAACAAGAAGCGAACTGTTGTCACAATTCTTGGCATTGCAGCGGCAACAGCCTTGATTACTACCATGCTTGTAGGTATCACATCCTTCTTCGGCTTCTTTGGAACTATATCCTTAAAAGAGGATGGCAACTGGCAAGGTCAGTTTGAGAACCTTACAAAGGAGCAGATTGAGGAACTTAAGGCAGATAAAAGAATTGCTTCGGTAGCTGTTGTTGATGGTGATGCTGCTAACACTGGAGTTAGGATGCATTCAAAGGCTGTAGATAGAATGAAGCTTGGCAATGTGATTCATCTTGACGGGGAGGCTGTAAAGAATAAGGTCACATGTGATTATGATGGCACTCTTCCAAATGAGGCTGGTGAGATTGCAGTTGAGGAACAATTTTTGCTGGATAATGATTTATCAATTAAACCAGGGGATTCTATTTCATTTGATTCAGGCGCCAGATACATAAATGATCCTGATGAAAAAAAGGTTTACATGGCAGGAAATTATCACTCTAACGAAGAGTTTGAGATGATTTCTGAAGAAACCTGTAAGGTCACAGCAATCCTGCATTCAAATTCTCCAACTGATGGATTTGATATTCTGATGTGCTTTGATGATGATTTAGTGCCTAAAGAAAACTTTGTAAGTATATGTTTGAAAAAGCTTGATTTTAGAGCCTCGGCTACACTGCAAAGTATAGCTAATGACCACAATCTTACTTTGTCAAGCAGAAACACAGAACTACTTATATCAGTGTTTTCTTTTGACAAATCAAGTAGGGGTGTTGCAGCTATAATTCCAGCAGGGTTAATGGCTCTTGCAGTTATTATCGGGGTGTCAGTTATTCTCATCTACAATGCGTTTGGAATGTCTCTAATGGAAAAGACCAGATATTTGGGAATGCTTGCAAGCGTGGGCGCTACAAAGAAGCAAAAGCGAGGTTCCATTTATTTCGAGGCATTTATACTGGCTCTTTTTGGAATTCCACTTGGTATATTTATAGGATATATAGGTGCTTATTTTACAATATCTATATTGGGAAAGGCGATTATAGATTCCAATATGATTATAGGTGGTGCCGGAGGTTTTGAAACGATACCTGTAAATGCTCCATTTGTAGTCTATTTATTTGTTATCGTAATTGCGATAATTACTATTTCTATTTCATCCATGGTGCCTGCAATAAGGGCTTCCAAAGTGATGCCTATTGATGCACTGAGAAGTGTAAATAATATAAAAGTAAATTCAAGAAAGCTAAGGATTAATCCTCTGATTAGAAAAGTATTTGGCTATGAAGGGGAGCTTGCCTACAAGAACATCAAAAGAAATGGCTCAAAGGCAACGATTATCACCTTATCCATTGCTGTCTCTGTAACAATGTTTTTGACAATAATGCATTTTTGTGGAGATTTTGAGAAGGCTAATGCTTATGAATTTAACATACCATATCAGATATACGTAAGCTGTGCTGTATCTGACAAGGATATGCTAAAGGATGCGTTGGCTAAAAATAAAGATGTAGCTAAGTGCTACACTTCGGATTATTATCTCTATCAGTTTTATAACAAGGATAAGGATCCTGATTTTGTGCCACCAAATGATATGATTTTAAATAAGGATTATTTAAATGAGGGATACAAATTTGTATTTGATGCTAAGGTAATGTCACTGTGCACAATTCCCGATGACGATTTTGCAACCTTGATAGATGCTAATGGACTTGATAAGGCAGATTACTTTGGTGATGAGCTTAAAGGGGTGGCACTAAATAATTACTATAGAAAAACATCTGAAAAGCCAATGCTAAATGATGGCATAATCGGTCAAAAGCTATTTTATGATAAACAGAAAGGGAATCTTCCTGCTGTAACAATAGGTGGATTGGTTGCCTATGAAAAGGATAACTACATATTTCGCCTTGTACCTAAAAATAGCGTGGTAGTCTATGTGCCAGAATCCATGTTTTACCCAAGATTAGTTGAAACCATGGGTGAAGAAAATGCCACAGTAACTATGGATATTGAAACAAACAATCCTAAGAAGCTTAATGATGAGCTGCTTAGCATGCTTGAAAAAGATGGGTATCACAACTACACTTGCGGTAATTTAAGTGAGGCGGTTGGCGCCATGAAGGTGGTAATTCTTATATTAAAAACTGTTATGTACGGCTTTACCACACTTGTTACATTGATTGGCCTTGCCAACATGGTAAACACCATCTATACAGGAACTATCATGCGACGCAAGGAGTTTGCAATGTACCGCTCTGTTGGTATGGACGAAAGGGGATTTAACAGAATGCTTGCCTTGGAGGGCTTGCTTTATGGCGTAAGAGCATTAGTGCTTGGCATTCCACTTTCCATCCTGTTATCCTATCTAATGACCAAAAAAGCCAACAGCCAGATGGCATTTGAAATAAACATACCAATGTATCTAATGGTAATCACTGTTGTATTTATCATTATCGGTGCCAGTATGATGCTTAGCCTATCTAAGGTAAGGAAGGATGAGATTATTGAGGTGCTGAAGGAAGATATATGCTAGTGGATTGATGAAGAAACAGAGCGGGATTATTGGTCCTGCTCTGTTGTTTGTTTGCGCGCCATGGGCGCGCTCTAACGGGTGAAAGTCCCGAACACGCCCAGATAGTGGGAAGTGTATAGCTGA
>SVER01000070.1 GCA_015057315.1 Pseudobutyrivibrio ruminis
GTTAAGACTGTGTCAGAATGGCTTCGTGAAAATCCTGGTAAGGTAGAAAGAGTGATATTCAATGTTTTCAAAGATGAGGATAAGGCCATTTATGAAAAACTTATATGATGATATGCCTAATGGTTATCAGGAAACTATAGAGAAAGGGCGCTGCATGTCCGGTGGACATGCGTTTAGCGCGGACCGGAACGGAGTGGAGATATGTATGCTGTGAGATACTTTACTAGAAGTATGTCCTATGGTAAGGGTAACAAAGAAGAACTGATAAGCAGACTTAAAACAGAAATCAAGGAAGCAGATGCCATTGTTATAGGTGCAGGAGCGGGACTATCAACATCAGCAGGGTTTACTTACAGTGGGAATCGTTTTCAGAAATATTTTTTCGACTTTGAAGAGAAGTATGGATTTCATGATATGTATTCGGGCGGCTTTTATGTGATGCGGTTAGAACCTGAGATTTCATGGGCGTACTGGGCGAGAAATATTTATATCAACCGCTATATGAAAGCCCCAAAGCCTGTATATGAAATGTTGTTGGAGTTGGTTAAAGAAAAAGATTATTTCGTGATCACAACAAATGTTGATCATCAGTTCCAGAAGGCAGGATTTGATAAAAAGAGACTGTTTTACACGCAGGGAGATTATGGTTTATTTCAGAGCGTGAATCCTGCTATTCAGAAAACCTTTGATAATGAAGAGTGGGTTATGAAGGCGATGGAAGCACAAGGTTTTATTCAGGATGAATCCGGAGTATTTCAATTGCCAGAGGATGGGAAAAACAATATGAAAATACCCTCTGAGCTGATTCCAAAGTGTCCCGATGATGGAAGTGATGTTGCCATGAATCTAAGAGCGGATGATTCTTTTGTTGAAGATGGAGGATGGCATAGGGCATCTGCAGCATATTCTGATTTTATTCGTAGACATGAGAATCTTCATGTTCTTTATCTTGAGCTGGGAGTAGGAGCTAATACGCCCGTAATAATAAAGTATCCCTTCTGGCAGATGACGCTGGCAAATGAAAAAGCGGTATATGCATGTTTGAATTATGGTGAATCATTCTGCCCAGCGGAAATTGAAGATAGAAGTATATGTATTGATGGTGATATTGCAACTATATTGCAAGAGGTATAACCCAAATACAATATCTATTAGCTAAAGTTTCGATTTTCATTCATTCGAAATCATGTGATTGCGCAATTGTTTTACAATTGCGCAATTTTTATGCCTAATTTTTGCTCTAATTTATAATAATTGCGCAAAAATCTTAGTGGTTGTGAGAATTGTTTAGGGCCATAAATAGAGCTAGAATAATACCACAAAGCAAGTTCATAGAATGTTCACAAAAACAATGAATTTTGCAATTATGCGCAATTATGCGCAAAAAATGGGAGGGTATATGGGTAAATTAATTTCTAGAAACAAAGTCTTATTAATAATGTTAGTTCCAGCATTAATTTACGTAATCGTATTTAGCTATATTCCAATGGCTGGAATAGTATTAGCTTTTAAAAATTACAGATACGCTGACGGAATATTTGGTAGTCCATGGGTTGGATTAGACAATTTTAAGTTCTTATTTGTTTCAAATAAGGTTTGGCAACTAACAAGAAATACACTTCTCTATAATATTGCTTTTATAATCTTTGGAATGATATTCGAGGTTGGATTCGCAATTATATTAAGTGAGTTGAATAACAAGGTGTTTAAGAAATTTGCACAAGGCTTTATGTTCTTACCGTATTTCATCTCATGGGTTGTGGTTTCTACTATCATGCTGAATATCTTTGGCGACAATGGAGTGTTGAATTCAATTTTGCTTTCAGCAGGTGGAGAAAAATACAGTATATATAGCAATACAGCATTATGGCCTATCATAATGGTTTGCGTTAGATTATGGAAGCAGACAGGATATGGAACGGTTATTTATTTAGCCGCTATTGCTGGAATAAGCCAGGATTTATACGAGGCAGCATCTATTGATGGAGCTAACGTATGGCAGAAGATACGCTATATCACACTTCCTTCGTTGAAACCAACAGTAATGATTATGACACTATTAGCACTTGGAAATATTTTTAGAGGTGATTTTGGTATGTTCTATCAATTGGTTGGCTCTAATCAATTATTACTTAAATCATCAGATATTTTGGATACATATATTTATAGATTGCTATTAACCACTCCTGATGTTGGAATGACAGCTGCCGCTGGATTGTATCAATCTTTATTATGCTTTGTAACAATTATAACTGCAAACTGGATTGTTAAGAAGATTGCTCCAGATTATACATTATTCTAGTAGATTGGGAGGATAGAAATGGGTTCTAAAATAAAAGGTAAAGATCAAATCATATTTGAAGTTATTGGATATATATTAGTTTTTCTTTTTGCCCTAGCTTGTGTAATTCCATTTTATTTAATAATAATGGGTTCATTTACTAAAGAAAGCACAATAGTAACAACAGGATATAAATTGTGGCTAACAGCTAAGGATTTTTCGATAGAAGCATATGCGATGGCTTTTAAAAGTCCACAAACAATATTGAAAGCCTATGGGGTAACTATATTTGTAACAGTTGTTGGTACAGTTTTATCAATATTTTTAACAACAATGACGGGTTATGTGTTGGCCAGAAAGGATTTTCCTTGGAAGAATGGCATCTCATTCTTCTTCTTTTTCACCACGTTATTTAATGGTGGATTAGTACCTTATTATCTTTTGTGCACAACATATTTAGGCTTCACCAACAGAATTTATTCTCTCATTCTCCCAGGTATGTTTTCTGTTTGGAATATGATTATTGCTAAAAGCTTTATGAAAGGTATTCCATTTGAAATGGTTGAAGCCGCAAAAATTGATGGTGCTGGTGACTTTTGTATTTATTATAAAGTCATTCTTCCAATGGCAAAGCCTTTGGTGGCAACAATAACCTTATTTGTAGCATTGGCTTATTGGAATGATTGGTATAACTGTATGTTGTTTATGAGTACGGGAGAGCATTGGAACTTACAGTATACGCTGCAGAATATTCTAAATAGTTCAGAAGCACTAAAAAGAATAGCAGTATTAACTGGCATGCAGGTAGGGCAGCTACCATCAGAAGGATTAAAATTGGCCATGACTGTTATTGCAACAGGTCCAATTGTTTTATTATATCCATTTTTGCAGAAATACTTTGTTAAGGGATTAACTCTTGGCGCAGTTAAGGGTTGATAATAAAAAGAGAATAATGGAGGAGGATACCATGAAGAAAAGAATGAAGAAAATTGTGGGGGCAATTTTAGCAGCAACGATGACAATGTCAATGGTGGCATGTGGTGACAGTTCTGGTTCTGCTAACACTATTAACGGAAAGACTACTGCTGAAGGTTCAGATGATTCAGCTATATCAGCAGACAGCCCATATGCAGGAAAAGGATTTAATTTCTCTACACCAGAAACAATTGTAATGTATGTATTAGGTGATAAACCTGCAGATATGGACACTGTTTTGGAGAAAGCTAACTCAGAATATTTTGAGCCAAACTTAAACACAACACTTGATATTGAGTTTTTGAATTGGAGCGATTACGCAACTAAATATTCATTACTCCTTTCTGGTGGTGAACAGGTAGATTTGATATATACAGCATCTTGGTGTTATTACAATGATGAAGTTGCTGCTGGCGCATTTAAGAAACTTGATAATGAGTTTATACAGACATATTTGCCATATACCTACGCAGAGCTTCCAGAGGAAGCATGGAAGGAAATTGCAATTAATGGTGATGTCTATGCGGTACCTAAAGGAAAAGCTACATTTACAGCGTACAACGGTGCAGTTGTTAGACAAGATTTGATAGATAAGTATTCGCTTACAACACCTGACAGCTGGGACAATTTCAAAACATATCTTGAAGAATTGGCAAATCTGCAATCAGAGACTGGTGTTACCGCATTAAATACAAATGCTAACAGAGAGCAGTTATTCACATTGTTCTGTCAAGAAAATACATTGCAAGGAGTTACTGAAGGATATGATTTCTTGTATCAGGCTAATAATTCTGAAAAAGCTCCAGCTCCTGAGGATATAGAGTATGCATATATGTCAGATTATTACACTGATTATGCACTCCAGATGGCTGATTTAGCTGGCAAAGGAGTTTGGTCTGCAAATGCAATAAATGATACAACAGACTCACAATCATATTTTGAAAATGGTACATCAGGAGCATTTGTATGGAATAGCTCAGTGTTTACTGCAGGTGATAATTTAGAATCATCAGGTCTTGGAACATATGCTGTTTATGATGTTACACCAGATACTAAGCGTTCAAGAGGTGCATATTCCGTTGATGCGACAGCCATAACAGAAAAATCAGCTGATCCTGAAAGAGCTGCACTTGTACTTGATTATATGAAGAGTGATGTAGACCTTAACCGACTACTATTAGGTGGAATTGAAGGTACACATTATGAGTTAGATGCTGACGGAAATAGGGTTACACTCGATAAAGCTGCAGATTACCCATGGAATGGTTGGGCATGGGCAATCAATAGGCAGGATGAGCCAGATGAAGCTGGTCTTGATGAAAGAGCTGTAGTTTACGGTGAGCATTGTGATGAAATGGAGTTTGTTCCAGAACAGACTGGATTCACATTTGATCCATCGCCAGTACAGAATCAATATACAGCTGTTCAATCAGTTGTTTCAGAATATCAGCAGAGCTTTGCGCTTGGAATTTATGGCAAGGACACAGAAAAGTCTATTGAGGAATTCCACCAGGCATTAAAAGATGCTGGAGTTGATGCTTTTACAGAAGAATTCATAAAGCAGTATACTGAGTATAAAGAAGCTAACGGAATATAAAATTTAAAAGGGCCAGTTTTTTTACTGACCCTTTTATCTAATGGAGATACTATGAATTACATTAAGGGAATGGACATTTCTTCTTATCAGGAAATGTTAGACAAAGGATATGAATACTTTGATGAATTTGGTAATACTGTAGATATTTTAGATTATGCAGTAGAAAAGGAATTTAACTATGTACGTATACGCATTTGGAATAACCCATCTAATATACCTGAATCTGGTGGATACTGTAGTTTAGATGAAACTATAAAGCTTGCAAAGAGAATTAAGGAAATAGGCATTCCATATTTATTGGATTTTCATTATTCAGATTGGTGGGCAGATCCAGGTAATCAAAATAAACCAAAGGATTGGGAATATCTTCATGGTAGAGAATTAATGGATGCAGTATGTGAATATACAAAAGATGTTCTTGATACATTGGCAGATAATAATGTTTCTCCTTCAATGGTTCAAGTAGGTAATGAAATACGATGTGGAATGTTATGGCCAGATGGCAGTAGTGAGGATTTCAGAACATTGGCCAAACTGATAAATGCTGGAATAAAGGGCGTTAGAGAGTCTAAAGGTGGAGAGGCTATACAAATAATGCTACATCTAGACCAAGGCGGACGCTATCATTATTATGAAAAATGGTTTGATGCTGTAATGAGAAACGGGGTAGAAGATTTCGATATTATTGGGTTATCTTACTATCCATTTTGGCATGGCACATATCAGGATTTAGATGAAACCCTGAATAAATTAGAGGAAAGATACCATAAAGATTTAATAATCGCTGAAGTGGCCTATGCACACAAATTAGGTGATGATTCATTATTTGGAAGGGGGCAAGAACGACTGGGAGGTCTTCCTGCTTCAGAAGATGGTCAGTATGAGGCTTTAAAAATTATTTCTGGAATAATAAATGGGGTAAATAACAATAGAGGGAAGGGTTTCTTTTATTGGGAACCATTTATGCGAGCGGACAAGCCATCATCTTGGGGATATTGTATGGGGATTGTGGATTCAGAAGGAAAGCCTTTGAAAACTTTGACAATGATGAATAGTTCATTTCCAATAGGTGCAGATGAAGCAAGAAATATGTATTCAAAACTAAGATATTCGGATGATTGTAGCGAACCTATTAATGGTACTAATATTTTACTTAACTCAGGATTTACAAATGATTTAAGTAATTGGAATTATAATAAGCCAAATAATGTTAACTATAAAATAGAGGCAATCGATGATGTAGAAATATTTAGTTTCCAAAGTAAGGGAAATGTATATTTTAAATTGCACCAAATCGTTACAATAAAAGAAACGGGAGACTATAGCTTAGTCGTTGAATACAAAGGTGATAATACAACGGGAGTTTGTGTAAAGCCATATATTGAATTAGCAGATTATAGAAGAGAAATAAACATCTATCCATCAGATCGAATTTGGACTAGAGGAACTTTGGACATATCTCTTGAAGCAGGCACACAAGTTGATGTTGGGATTGAAATAGATTCTCCTGAAATTATGGGACAAATAAGAAATATCGGATTGTATTTAAGGAGTTAGCATGCAAGAAATAGAGCTTAAGAAAATAGCGGAAGAACTTAATATTTCTCAAACTACTGTTTCAAGAGCATTATCAGGGAATGGAAGAGTAGCAATAAAAACAAAAGAGCGTATTCAGGAATATCTTCAGGAAAATGGGTATGTTCTTAAAAACAAAAATGCAGAATTTAGTGATAAGAAGACAAAAAATATTTGCATAACTCTTCCAGGAGAAGATAACTTTGCTGAAATGCCATATTTTCAGGCAACACTACTGAGTGTAATAGATTATTATGCCACAAGAGACTACAATGTCATTCCGATAAAAACTAGTGCTGTGGATATAAGTGAGTTGGAGAAAATCATTAAACATCATAAAGTTGATGGAGTCATTCTAACGAGAACAATTAAAAATGGCATAGATATTGAATTCTTAAAAGCGCACAAGGTTCCCTTTATCGTTATTGGCTCATATGAGGATGACAATGTATATCAGGTAGATGTAGACCAAGAAAACGGTTGTAAAGAACTAACCTCATTGCTTCTAAAAATGGGATATAGAAGGTTGGCATTATTATGCGCTGATATGACACATGTTGTTACTCAAAGTAGATATAACGGATTCTTTAAAGCACATATTGAAAATGATATTTCTTTAGATACAAGATACATTTTTGATGAAGCTGGATATCCACATCGAACAGCACAGGCATTAGATGATTGCTTGAAAAACCAAATAGAGTGCATTGTTTGCATGGATGACAATATTTGCATCAATGTTCTAAACAGATTAAAAGCTGAAAATGTTATGGTGCCAAGAGATATTAAGGTCGCATCATTTTACGATAGCTCTGTTCTTGAAATGCACTATCCACCTATTACAGCCCTGGAGTTCAATACAAGAGATTTAGGATGGACGGCAGCTAAAAATCTATATGAATTATTGCATGGTAATGAAATACCACATAGGCAATTATTAGGCTATCAGCTTATTTTACGAGATTCGACAAAGAGAATAGAAAGAGAGACGGGAGAATGAGTTTTCTTATAGGAGCAGATGTTTCATCTTTACAGGCGATGGAAGATTGTGGAGCCGTATTTTATGATGAAAACGGAAAAGAAGATGATGCATTAAATATTCTAAAAAATCATGGGATAAATAGTATCAGACTTAGGTTGTTTAATGAACCCACATTGTCTTTTGATAGAGGCGATTATTGTAATGTAAGTAATACATTACCAATTGCAAAAAGAGCAAAGGCTAAAGGCTTAGGGATATATTTAGATTTTCACTACAGCGATTTTTGGGCTGATTGGCAAAAGCAGATAATTCCAAAGGCATGGATTGGAAAAAATGTCGACGAATTATGTGATGCAATTTATAAATATACCTTAGATTCGTTGATTGAATTTAAAAATAATAATGCGTGGCCTGACATTGTACAAATTGGAAATGAAATTGGTAGAGGCTTATTATGGGACTATGGTACACTTGACCATCCTGAATATATTTCTAAATTTCTGAATGCAGGAATAGATGCCGTAAAATCGGGCAGTGATGCTGATTATTTAATGCCTAAAATTATGATACATATTGAATGTGGAGCTGAAACAAAACAAACAGAGGATTTTTTTCGAAATCTTAACAGATATGGTATAGGAAATTATGATTACATAGGATTGTCCTATTATCCATATTGGGCTGGTCCATATGAGAAATTTATCGAAAACTCAAGAAATGCATATCATGTATTTGGAAAGAAAGTAATAATTGCAGAAACAGCATTCCCATATACTGATGTATCTAATGATGATACACCAAATGTTGTCACTGGAGAGTTAACACGCAATACTATGAATATGGATGCAACGCCAGAAAATCAGTTCCTAGCTCTAAAAAAGATTGTGGATATTGCAAAAAGTGAAGAATGTATAGATGGCATATATTATTGGGAACCAGTATGGTATCAGCTAAAAGGTGTAGGGGCTGAAAAAGGAAAAGGCAACGAGTGGGAAAATCAAGCGTTGTTTGATAATAATGGACATGTTTTAAAGGGAATTAAAGCTTTTAATTAAATGATTAGACTATTATTCTCGTTCTATTTGAAGAAGGCACTTGCCGCCTCCGCTGCGGCATCAATTCTAGCTTCCTTGTCCGAAATATAATGCTTGGAAGTATCAATATTGCTATGATGAAGGGCATCTTTGATTGCATAGATGTCCTTTGTTTCTGC